>DASTYU010000126.1:0-5144 GCA_035764655.1 Candidatus Limnocylindrales bacterium | reverse complement strand
TCATCGCAACCGGCACGCCGGCCCGTCTCGACGGCCCCATCGGCCCGGACCGCCACCTCCAGCCCGGTGACGTCGTCACGTGCTGGATCGAAGGCCTCGGCGAGCTCACGACCACCATCGCCTGACCGATCGAAGGAGGACGCCCGAATGAAGCCGCCGACCGTGTTCCTCGGCGAGATGACGAGCCCGCAGGTCGAGGCGTTCCTCGCCGACCACGACACGGTGATCGTGCCGGTTGGTTCCACGGAACAGCATGGTCCGCATGGCCCGCTGCTGACCGATGCCATCGTTCCGACCGAGGTCGCGCGGCGGGTGGCTCCGGACGTGGGAGCGGTGGTCGCGCCCACGATCAATTACGGCCTGTCGTACCCGCACCAGGGGTTCGTGGGGCTCGTGTGGATTCGGATCCCGACGTTCATGGCGTTCGTGGAGGACGTCGTCGCCGGGTTGGCGGCGGTCGGGTTCCGGCGGATCGTGCTGCTCAACGGCCACTACGACAACACGTATGCCTTGGCCTATGCCTGCGCCAACGTCGCGGACCGCCTGCCGGAGGGCACGCGCGCCTTCCCGATCAACTACTGGGACGGCATCACCGCCGACGAGGCGGCCGAGTTCTTCGGTCCGACCAGTGGCCTGCACGCCAACCGCGGCGAGACGTCGGCGGTCCTCGCGATCAACCCGGACCTGGTCGACATGGACGCGGCGAACGCCGAGATGCCGCCGTTCCCGGAGGTCGGCAATGCGCCGGCGGTCCACACTGCCTTCTTCTTCTCGGCGCCGGGATCAGTCCATCGCGCGACGCACTCGGGGACGTGGGGCGACGCGCGCGAGGCGACGCCCGAGTTCGGCGAGCGCTACCTGCAGGCGGTCACGCGCGGGACGCTGCGCGTCCTCGACGACATCGAGCGCACGTTTGCGGCGATGCCGCCGCGCTAGGGAGCGTCAGACTCGGTCCGTTCGCTCCGGGCGCTCGACGTCGAAGTCGACGACGAGGCCGTAGCGGTCCGCCGGGTAGCGCGACTCGGTCGATTCGATCCGGCGCGCATGGCCATCGACGATGACCCGCTGTTCGACCAGCAGCGGATCGCCCGCCCGGATCGCCAGAAGCCGCGCTTCGCCACCGGTTGCCGTTGCGGCGGAGATCGTCCCCGTGCCGCGCCGGAGCACGAACCCGGCGCGCCCGAGCGTCTCGTGCAAGGACCCGGTGGCGAGGTCGGCGTTCATCACCGCGCTCGCGGTGGCGCCGATGAGCACCGCCGATTCGAGCGCGATCGGCTCGTCGTCGGCGAGGCGCAGCCGGCGGACATGCACGACGGGCTGGCGCGGCGGGATGTGGAGGCTGGCCGACTCCGCGTCGGTCGACGGCCGGATCACCCGCGTCAGCACCTTCGATGACGGCACGCGACCGGCCCGCGTCATCTCCTGGGTGAACGTCATCAGGCGGTTGGTTCGCCGATGCGCAGGTGGCGTCGCCACGAACGTGCCACGCCCAGGTTCGCGCCGGATCAGGCCATCCTCGGCGAGCCGCTACATGGCGTGGCGGGCCGTCATCCGGCTGACGTGGAATTCGTCGACGAGCTCGGCATCGGACGGGATGCGCGCTCCCGGTTCGAGCGTGGCGATCCGTGCCCGCAGTGCTCGTTCGATCTGGAGGTAGTGCGGCTGGTGGCGGTACTCGGTCATGCGCCGGCCGCCTCCGCCCCGTGGACCGCAGCCCCGATCGCGCCGGCCCACGTCCCGAGCTCCGCGGCGACCAGTTCCACGCGGTCCAGGTCCGTCGTCCGGACGCGGATGCGAAGCTCCGCCCGGATCGGCTCGAACAGGAGGTCGGTGGCGCCCGCACCGATGCCGCCACCGATCACCACCCGGTCTGGCGTGACCACCGCGATCATGTTGGCGATGCCGATCCCGAGGTAGCGCCCGATGCCGGCGATTCCCTCGACGGCCCGCGGATCGCCGCTGCGGGCGCGTGCCACCGCCTCCTCGGCGGTTTGCGTGCCGCAGGCCGCAGCGATCTGGTCGGCGCGGGCGAACGCCTCCACGCAGCCGCGGTTGCCGCAGCCGCACGGCGGGCCGTCCGGATCGATGGTCTGGTGGCCGATCTCGCCGCCGGTCCCGTCGTGGCCCTGGTAGACGCGACCCTCGATTGCAATCACGCCTCCGACCCCGGTGCCCAGGGTCAACCCGATCATCGAGGTCGCGCCGCGGCCGGCACCCAGGCGAAGCTCGGCCAGGCCGAAGGCCCGGGCATCGTTGACCAGCACGGTCGGCAGGCCCGTTGTGTCGGCGACGGGACCGGCGACCGGCTGGCCCGCCCACGGCCCCGGGACGTTGACGAGGAAGCGGGTCGTGCCGCCGCCCGGGTCATACAGCCCGGGCACCCCGATGCCGATGCTGAGCGCCGGTCCGCACGATGCGATCGCCTGTGACGCCACCTCCCCGAGCTGGGCGACGACCCTCGCCGGCACCTCCGCCGGGGACACATCGAGCCTGGTCGCCACCTGCTCCCGAGCCACCGTCGACCAGCCGTCGCCGGCCCGTTCGACCATCGCCCACTTCAGGTTCGTCGCGCCGAGGTCGAGGCCGAGATGGCGCGTCGTGATCGCCCGGTTCATCCAGCTCCTCCCCCGGTCAGGACTCCTGGGTGACCCGCGTGTAGGCGGCGGCGACCGCGACGATGATGGCGCCGAACAGCACCTGGCGAACGGCCTCCGGGTAGCCCAGCGCTGTCAACAGTGCGCTGATGATGGTCAGGATGAGTGCGCCAACCATCGTTCCGCCGAAGCCGCCGCGCCCACCGAAGATCGACGTCCCGCCGATGACCGCCGCCGCGACCGACGGCAGCACGAGCGAGTCGGCAAGGGTGACGCTGGCCACGTTGGTCAGGCCGGACAGCAGGAAGCCGGCCATCGCGGCCATCAGCGCGGAGATGACGTACAGGACAACGAGGACCTGCCAGCTCCGGGCACCGGACAGGCGCGCCGCGATCGGGTTGTCGCCGATCGCGAACAGCATCCGCCCGTAGCCGGTCCGGCGGAGGGCCAGGAGGATGAGCGCGGCAAGCGGCACGAACAGGATGAAGCTGTACGGGACCAGCTGGCCCAAGCGGTCCGAGCCCAGGGTTCGCAGCTCGGCGGGGACCCCGGTCGAGCTCTGGACCATCATGATCTGCCACGCATTGGCGAGGCCGAGGACGACGAAGCTCACCCCGAGCGACATGATCAGCGGATGGACCCGGAAGATGCCGACGCCGATCCCGGTGAGCAGGCCCGCTGCGGTGGCGGCCAGCAGCGCCGCGGCAAGCCCGACGCCGAGCCCCTGGCTGGCGACGAGTGACGCAACGAGGAAGCCGGCCATCGACGCGACCGCACCGACCGACAGATCAATCCCGCCGGTGAGCATCGTGAGGGTCTGGCACCCGGCGAGGATCGCCAGGGGAACCGCCGCTCGGAGCATGACCCCGGCCCAATCGGCGTTGACCACGCCTGGCCGAACGATCCAATAGACGACGATCAACAAGACCAGGAGCGCGAAGAGCGGCACGATCGGGCGATCGCGCATCAGCCGCCGCCACGATCCGGTGGCCCGCCACTGGGCGACGCTTCCCGATATCACCGTCGGCTCCGTCGCCACTGGATCAGGCTGCCGAACATCACCACCCCGATCAGGATCACGCCCTGGCTCACAAGCGCCAGGTTCGGATCGAGGCTGAGGAATGCCATGTCGATCTGGATCAGCTGGAGGATGACCACGGCCAGGACCGGGCCGATCACGCCACCGCGGCCTCCCGCGAGACTCACGCCGCCGAGGACGACGGCCGCCACACTCATCAGGGTGTACGGGCCCGGCACGGGGTTACCGATCCCGGTGTTGGCAGTCAAGCTCAATCCGGCGAGGGCCGCGAACAGGCCGGTGAAGGTGTACGCCAGGATCTTGGTCCGGCCGACCGAGATGCCACTCCGGAATGCCGCCAGCTCGTTGCTGCCGATCGCATACATGGCGAGGCCCAGCCGAGACCGCTTGAGCGGCAGCCAGATGACCGCAACGACCACCAGTAGCACGACTGCAGCCTTGGGCACCCATTCGATGCCGAGCGGCCCCAGGACAAGGCTCTTCAGCCACTGGGCTGCGCCACCCTCGGGGGTCCTCAGGACGAGCAGCGCGCTGCCGCCCCAGACGAACGCCATGGCCAGCGTGACGACGATGTCGGGAACGCGGGTGACCACGATGAGCGTCCCGTTGATCGCACCCAGGAGCAGCCCGAAGGCGAGCGTGGCCAGCACGATCGCGATGGCAAACTCCTCGCTCTGGCCCTTCATGTTGGCCGCCGCGAAGACGCTCGTTAGTGCCATCATCGAGCCGATCGACAGGTCGATCCCACCAGCGATCACGCAGATCGCCTGGGCAACGGCCGCCAGCGCGAGCGGCAGGACTGCGTTGGCCAGCGACTGGATTCCGGTCGGGCCGTAGTTGTCGTTGATGAGCCTCGTGTAGGCGAGGAGCGCGGCCAGGAGCGCGAGCAGTCCCAGGTTCCAGCCGTTGCGGCGGAGCCATGTGAGGAGCATGTCCCCGGGACCAGTTCGGGCGCCGTCGAAGGTGGAGGCAGTCGCGGTCATTGGTCGCCTCCGTCCTTGTCGTGGGGCGCCGCGCCTGCGGGCGCCGGCCCCTCGGAGGCCGCCTCCGCCACGGCCTCGGCCGCCACGAATTCGGGCATCGTTGCGTCGGCTTGGAGGTTGTACGCCGCGCGCAAGAGGGTGGGCTCGTCCGCGTCCACAGCGGCGATCTCGGCCACGACCCGACCGCCGAAGATCACGATCACTCGATCGCACACCAGCTGGACTTCCTTCAGCTCCGATGTGTGGAACAGCACCGCCGCTCCGGCCGCCGCAAGATCACGCAGGAGCAGGTAGATCTGGTGCTTCGTCCGGATGTCGATGCCGCGCGTCGGGTCGAAGCAAAGCATCGTCCGGACCCCGCCCGCGACCCAGCGCGCGATGGTCACCTTCTGCTGGTTGCCGCCCGACAGCCGCCGGACCTCGCCCTGGGCGCGGGTGTCGATCTGGAGGCGCTTGATCGACGCGTCGACCTTGCGCTTCTCCTCGCCGGTCCGGATGAGGCCCCACGACCGCAGCCGGGTCGTGAAC
>DASTYU010000125.1:0-10539 GCA_035764655.1 Candidatus Limnocylindrales bacterium | reverse complement strand
CTGAACCGCTCGAAGGCCGGCTACGAGATCCGGCTCATCGGTGACAGCCCGCGGGCCGCTCGCTATGCCGGCATCGACATCCGTCGCGCGATCATCGTGGTGTTCATCATCTCGGGCGCCCTCGCCGGGCTGGCCGGCATGAGCGAGGTCGGCGGCGTGGTGCACCGGCTCCAGGACCGCATCTCGCCGGGCTATGGCTACACGGCGATCATCATCGCCTACCTCGCCCACTTCGGGCCGTTCCGGGTCGTGATCGCCTCGGTGCTGTTTGGCGCCCTGATCCTGGCCGGCCGCGAGATCCAGCCGTCCGGCGTACCCGCCATGATCCAGGGCGTCATCCTGTTCGCCCTGATCGCGGGTGACGTGCTGGTTCGCTACCGCGTCCGGATCGAGCGCCGCCGTCCGGCGGCAGCGCGGACGACGACCCCCGCCGCGAGCGGCTCCTGATGGACTTCCAGCTCATCCTCGCCGCTGGTGTCGGGACGGGCACGATCCTGCTCTTCGCGGCGATCGGCGAGATCTTCGCGGAGCGCTCCGGGGTCCTCAACCTGGGCGTCGAGGGCATGATGCTGATCGGCGCCGTCGCCGGCTACTCGACCGTGGTGGCGTCCGGCAACCCGTGGCTCGCGCTGGTTGTCGCGATGCTGGCCGGTGGGCTGCTCAGCGTGCTCCACGGCGTGTTCGCGATCCAGCTGCGTGCGGAGCAGGTCGTGTCCGGGCTGGCCCTCACGTTCTTCGGGACCGGGCTCGCCAGGGTCCTCGGCGAGGGCCTCTCGAGCGCCGGCGCCACCTCCCAGCTGCCGCGACTCACGGTGCCGGTCCTGTCGGAGGTCCCGATCCTCGGGCCGATCTTCCTGACGAACCAGAGCGTGCTGGTCTACGTCGGCTACCTCCTCGTGCCGCTGGCCTGGTTCTGGATTGAGAAGACCCGGCCGGGGCTGCACCTCCGGGCAGTGGGCCAGAACCCGAGCGCGGCCGACGCACAGGGCATCGACGTGTACCGGCTGCGCTACGCGTATGTGCTCGTCGGCGGGCTGCTGGCTGGTCTGGCCGGCGCGACGATCACGCTGGCGATCCAGCCCGGCTGGTTCTCGGATCAGACGGTCGCGGGCCGTGGCTGGATCGCCATCGGACTGGTGATCTTCGCCCAGTGGAGCCCGATCCGGGCCGCGTTCGGCGCGTTCCTGTTCGGCGCCATCTCCCGGTTCATCCTGGACATCCAGGGTGTGGACACGATCCTCGGCGCGACCAACCCGTTCCAGGCCGGCCGCTCGGCGACGTTCTTCCTGGAGATGCTGCCGTACGTGCTCGTGATCCTGGTCGTCGTGATCGGATCGCGCGAGGCACTGCGCAAGCGGCTTGGGGCCCCGGCAGCGCTCGGGATCCCGTACGTGCGGGGTGAGCGAGGAATCTGACGGGCCGGGCTCGGGAGGGGATCGTCCGGCCTATTCGTCCTCGTGGGCGTCGAGGCCGAGCAGCTCCATCTGGACGTACTCGCGGGTGTCGAACTCGAGCTGGCGCGGCGCGAACGGAGAAACGTCTTCCGTTCCGGGCCCCACGGGCGCGAATTCGACCACCACTCGCTCGTCACCCTGGACCAGCGTGTAGACCAGCAACTGGTCGGGCCGCGTCTCGAACTCCAGGTGCTCGAACGAATCGATGTTCAGCGTGATCGCCAGCGGCGTGAAGTAGGTGGAGATGTCGTCCGAGTCGACGACGATCCGCTCGACCCAGCCCGTACCGTGGGCGACGGTGTCGCGCCCGCGCACGTAGCGGTAGCTGACGGTCTGCTTGAGGAGCGGCCGAAGGAGATGGAGGATGTCCGTTCGGCTGCTGACGACGCCCTGGTTCACGAAGAACTTTGCCGGCGGGGTCGACACGGAGCGCTCTCCTCTGATCGGGGCCCGGGGCGGACGGGCGGATGGTACCGCAGCAGGTTGGGCTCTCGTGGCCCGATTCGCACGTCTCGCCGGCGAAACGTGCATGGGGTGACCGTAACGGCCAGCGAACGCGAGCGCGGCGGCGGCCTGCCGGGCCGGCTGGATAGCCGATCTGTGCACCCCACGACCGTATCGACCATCGAGCGACCGCCGCTGCCCATCCCGGGTCGCTCGTCGATCGATGTCACGCCCGATGTGACACCGGGCGGGTGACGCCCGGCCGATCCGCTATTCGTCACGAGCGGCGTGACAGGCGGCGGCCGCCCACGGGACTGATGACGTCGGTTCTGTCACGCAGGCAGCGACAGATCGCCCGAGGAGCCGCCTCTCGTTCGCCGGGTGTCACACGCCAGGTGACAAGCGAGGACCACGTGCCGGCTTGCACCGAACAGGCCGGGACCGCGTTCGTCGGCGCGTATCATCCGCCCGATGCTGCTCGCGATCGATATTGGCAACTCGAACGTCACGATCGGACTCGTCCGGTCGGGCTCGCTCGTCGCCGTGCGGCGCGCAACCACGCCCCCCCGCGCGAGCGTCGACGAGGTCGAGCTGCTCATCGACGGCCTGCTGCGGCTCGACGACGTCGCCTTCGCCGATGTGAGCGCGATCGCGTGCGCCTCCGTCGTGCCGGTGCTGACCGGCGCGCTCCAGGCGATCGCCGAACGCCGCGAGCGGCCGCTCGTCATCGCCGAAGCGGGCACGGTGCCGATCGCGATCCGTGTCGACCGGCCCTCGGACGTCGGCGCCGACCGGCTGGTGAACGCGCTGGCCGCGCAGCGGCTGCACGGCACGCCGGCCGTCGTCGTGGACTTCGGCACGGCCACGACCTTCGACTGCGTCGCGGCCGACGGCGCCTACGTCGGCGGCGCGATCGCACCCGGCCTGCAGCTGGGGCTGGAGGCGCTCGCAGCGCGCACCGCCAAGCTGCCGCGGATCGAACTGGCCGTCCCTGACCGCGCGATCGGGCGGGACACCGTCGGGTCCATGCAGTCGGGCATTGTCAACGGCTATCTCGCCCTCACCAACGGGCTCCTCGCGCAGATCCGGCGGGAGCTTGCCGAGAGCCAGGCCGTCGACCCCCCGGCGGTGAAGGCCATCCTCACGGGCGGCCTTTCGGCGGCGCCGTGGGCGCGTCTCGTGGACGGCGTCGACGTCATCGACCCGGACCTGACCCTCAAGGGCCTGGCCATCCTGCACGCCGAGGTTGCCGGCGGCGAGCCGCTCGAGCTGGGGCTGTCGTGAGCGACGGACGACTCGCCGGCCGCCTCATCGGCCTTGGGGTGACCGGTTCCATCGCCGCCTACAAGGCAGTCGAGCTGCTCCGCCTGCTGGGCGCGGAAGGCGCCGACGTGATGGCGATGCTCACCCCGTCCGCCACCCGGTTCGTCGGGCCGCTGTCGTTCGCCGCGCTCAGCCGCCACCCCGTCGAAACCGACCAGCTCGACCTGCTTCCGGACGGTCGGATCGGGCACATCGTGCTTGCCGATTCGGCGGACCTGATCGTGGTCGCGCCGGCGACGGCCCATTGGCTGGGGGCGATGGCCAACGGGCTCGCGGCGGACGTGGTGACGGCGACGTGCCTGGCCACAGCCGCGCCCGTGGTGGTCGCGCCGGCGATGGACGGCGAGATGTGGACGCACCCGGCGACACGCGCCAACGTCGAACGCCTGCGCGGGTTCGGCTACACCATCGTGGAGCCTGAAGCCGGGCCGCTCGCATCGGGCCAGTCCGGCACCGGCAGGCTGGCGGAGCCGGCCGACATCGTGGAGGCGATCGTCGAACTGATCCGCGACCGGCCGGTCCGCGCCGGTGACCCGGCCGCCCGACCACCGCTGCTCGAAGCGGCACGCGACGAGGACCTGACGGGCCGGCACATCGTGGTGACGGCGGGCGGCACCCGCGAACCGATCGACCCGGTCCGTTTCATCGGCAACCGGTCCACCGGGAAGATGGGCGTTGCCGTCGCGGCGGCCGCCGTGGAGCGCGGCGCGCGCGTGACGTTGATCGCGGCGAACCTCGAGATCCCGCCGCCGCCCGGCGCCGAGGTGATCGCCGTCTCCTCGACGGGCGAGCTCCGCGCGGCGCTGCTCCGCGCGACGAGCCCGGCCGGCGACGACACACGGGCGCCGTTCGACGCCTTGATCATGGCTGCCGCGGTGGCCGACTTCCGGCCGGCGATGCCCGCCGAACGGAAGCTGGAGCGCGGGGCGGCGCTGACGCTCGAGCTCGAGCCCACACCGGATCTCCTCGCGGAGATCGGTCGCATTGCCCGTGGCGAGGACTCCGCCGGCGAGCAGACGCGTCGCCCGCTCGACCCGCGACCCGTGCTGGTCGGCTTCGCGGCCGAGACCGGCAGCCTGGACCGGGCGGCGGACAAGCTCCGCCGCAAGGGCGTCGACCTGCTCGTGGCCAACGACGTCGCGGAGGCCGGATCCGGTTTCGGGACCGACACGAACCGGGTCACCATCCTGTCCGCGGACGGTTCGTCCGCCGACTTGCCGCTGCTGGCGAAGCGGGAGGTGGCCCAGCACATCCTCGACCGCGTGGGACGCGCGCTGGACGACCGCGACGCCGCCGCTCAGACTGGATCCAGAACCGAGCCCGTTCGGGAGCCCACCAGATGAGTGCATCGACCACGCCGCCGCGCCTGACCGTCGCCGACATCGGCAAGCTCCATGCCGACGGGCAGCGGATCGCGATGCTCACCGCGTACGACTACCCGAGCGCCAGGCTCCTCGACGAGGCGGGCATCCCGTTCATCCTCGTCGGCGATTCGGTCGGGACCGTCGTGCTCGGCTACGACAGCGAGATCCGGGTGACGATGGAGGACATGCTCCACCACACCGCAGCGGTCGTTCGCGGCACGAGCCGGGCGCTCGTCGTCGCCGACATGCCGTTCCTCTCGTATGCGACGCCCGCCGAGGCGGTCGACAACGCCGGGCGGTTCCTGCGGGAGGCAGGCGCCCAGGCGGTCAAGGTGGAGGGCGGCGTTCGAAGCGCCCGGATCATCGAGGCGATCGTCCGTGCCGGCATCCCGGTCATGGGCCACATCGGGTGGACGCCGCAGTCGAAGCACGCGCTGGGTGGCAAGGTCCGCGTCCAGGGCAAGACCGGCGACCGGGCGCGCACCCTGCTCGGCGACGCGCTCGCGGTCCAGGAGGCCGGTGCGTTCTCGATCGTGCTGGAACTGGTTCCCGAGCAGCTGGCGACAGCCATCACCGAACGGCTGCGGATCCCGACGATCGGGATCGGCGCGGGCCCGGGGACCAGCGGCCAGGTCCAGGTCCTGACCGACCTCCTCGGTTGGAGCGACTGGCATCCGAAGCACGCCCGGCCGTTCGCGAACCTGCGTGAGGCCGTCCTCGACGCGGCGCGGACCTATGCGTCCGAGGTTGCGGCCGGGACGTTCCCCGGTGCGGAGCAGACAGTGCGCATGGACGACGACACGCTCGACGAGGTGCTCGGGCGGGGGTCCATGGATCGCGCCGAGAGCCCCATGCCCCTGGGCGGCATCCCGCTCGACCGCGACCTCTAGCGTCACGCTCCGCTTGAAGGTCGTCCGGACGCGCGCGGCGCTGCGCGAGGCACTTCGCGACGCTCCCCGGCCGGTCGGGCTGGTGCCGACGATGGGCTGGCTGCACGAGGGCCATCGCGAGCTGGTCGGCCGTGCCCGGGCGGAGAACGCCACGACGGTCGTGACGATCTTCGTCAACCCTCGGCAATTCAACGAGTCGGCCGACTACACGAAGTACCCGCGCAACGAGGAGCGCGACCTCGCGATGCTCGAGGAGGAAGCTGTCGACCTCGTCTTCGCTCCGGAGGTCGAGGAGATCTACCCGCACGGCTTCGATACGACGGTGTCGGTGGGCGCGGTCGCCGAGCCGTTGGAGGGAGCGGCGCGGCCGGGTCACTTCGACGGCGTGGTGACCGTCGTGGCGATCCTGTTCAGCCTCGTCGGCGCGGAGCGGGCCTATTTCGGCCAGAAGGACGCCCAGCAGGTCATGGTCATCCGGCAGATGGCGCGCGACCTCGCGATCGGAACGGAGGTCATCGCCTGCCCGACGGTCCGCGAACCCGATGGGCTGGCCCTGTCCTCGCGCAACGTCCACCTCACGCCCGACCAGCGGCGGGCCGCCCCGGTGCTGCGTCGCGCGCTGCTCGGAGCGAAGGCTGCGTGGGCAGGCGGCGAGCGCTCGGCCGACGCTCTGCGCAAGTTGATGCTCGCCGAGCTCGCGAAGGAGCCGCTCGCGCAGGCCGAATACGTCTCGGTGGCGGACGCGGCGACCCTCGCGGAGCTCGACGCGCTCGTCGGCCCGGCCCTCGCGTCCCTGGCCGTCCGCTTCGGGTCGACCCGCCTCATCGACAACGAGCTCCTGGGCTGACGCGGGGAACCCCCCGCCCTACCGCGGTGTATCCCGTCTGACGGTCGGGGCATTTCCGGACCGGCGGGGGTCGCGGCCCAGACCCACGCCGGTCTCCGCCGACCCGGCGCGCCGATCTAGGAAACGTGGACTGTGGCGGTCTCGGCCACCTCGAGCACCCGGTCGATCTCGAGGTGCTCCCACACGAGGTCCTTGATCTCGGTGATCTTGCCGTGGTCCGACGGGTGGGTCTTGACCAGCAGGTCGTGGACATCCGAAGCCACGGCGTAGGTATCGGCGGGGACGAGCGTCGCGAACAGATCAGCCTTGCGGATCGCGTCGAGTACCGCCGGACGCGGCCGGTAGCCACCGGTCAGCACCAGGCCCAGCGCGGTGGCCTCGGCCGGGGGACCCAGGAGGTGCGCGGTGGCGATGGCGAGGATCACGTCTTCGCGGTCGCCGGGCACGATCACCAGCGACCCTGGACCTACCCACTCCAGCATGTGAACGGGCTCCATGGCCCCGATCGCCACGCCGCTGATGACCTGGTCGAGATCCGGGCCGGCGTGGATCGTTTCGCCGCGAACGCCCTCGAGGACCATCGCCAGCGTCGGGTTCGACAGGATCGGGCGGTATGGCAGGACGCCGAGGAGCGGGATGCCGAAGCGGGCGAGCCCCTTCTCCAGGATGCGCCCGAGGTCGGGCCGTGCGGCAAGGTTGACCTTGTTGACGATGGCCCCGCCAACGCGCACGCCCTGGCGCTCGAACAGGGCCGCGTTGAGCACGATCTCGTCGATCGGCCGGCCGACGCCGCCCTCCGACACGATGATCGCGGGCGCATCGAGCATCCGTGCAACGACCGCGTTGGACAGCCCGATGACCGCGCCGACGCCGGCGTGCCCCGTCCCCTCGATCAGCACGACGTCGGTCTTCGCGAAGCCGGCGTGCGCCTCCCTGATCCGGGCCGGCAGGTCCTCGACGACGCGGCCGTCGATGTAGTCGCGGGTGAAGCCGCGGGGTATATGAACCGGGCTCATCTGGTCGAGCGGTTCGGTCAGGCCGAACACGCTGCGCATGAGGATCGCGTCCTCATCGGCGGGGACGCCGTCCTCGATGATCGTGCGCTGGCCGACCGGCTTGATGAAGCCGATGGCGAGGCCGCGCTTCTGAAAGCCGTCGAGGACGCCGAGGCTGACGGTCGTCTTCCCGCGATTTTGACCGGTAGCGGCCAGGTAGACGTGCCTCACAAGCGACCGTCGGAATATTCAGTAGCCACGCTGACGCTCCGAACGCCGAGGCGACGCTCCGCTAGCCATCGGCGTGAGGATGGCGCGTCTCTACCCGCGCGGCGAGGTCTTGCGTTCGATCAGCTGGAGCGCGTCGCGCAGGCGGCCCATGGTGTCGGCATCGACCGCGTCCGGCTCGAGGTACGGGCCGAGGCGCTCCATGATGTCGGCGACCAGGCCGAGGAAGACGCTCGCGTCGGCGACGAAGAACTGCGGCTCGTTGTTGTAGCGCACGAGCGTGAGCCGGCCCTGCAGGACGCGCCGTTCCTCGACGTGCGCGACCTGGGTCGCGAAGTTGTGGCCCTGGATGCCGTCCGGGTTGTTGAGGAAGTTCAGCGCGTTGTCGATCGCGAGCCCGAAGCGCGCCCGCCATGCGACGAGCCGTTCGTGCACCTCCGAGGCGATGCGCACCTCGGCGACCTCGTCGAACACTTCGGGCGCGACGGTCAGCAGCCCGACCAGCGTGG
The DNA here is from genome assembly GCA_035764655.1 of Candidatus Limnocylindrales bacterium. Classification (GTDB taxonomy): domain Bacteria; phylum Chloroflexota; class Limnocylindria; order Limnocylindrales; family CSP1-4; genus DASTYU01. Next base: position 2,485 of record DASTYU010000125.1, on the reverse strand, counting down.
TCCCCGCCCGCGGCCCAAGCATCACCTGGAGGCTGCGCTCCAGCGTGAACACCTCGGAATCGAAGCGTGGGCTGGTGATGACGTCGGTCAGCAGGTCCTCGACGTTGTCGAGGACGCCAGGCTCGGCGACGGCGTTCGCGAGGTGGAGGATCTCCTCCTTGAACAGGAACTTCTCTTCGTGATCGAGCATGCGCCGGATGGTAGCACCGGCCTCTCGCCCGGCAGACCGCCCCGAAGCGGCCGCGGCGAACCGACCGGGACGCGGAGACGTCGACTTCCGGCCGTTGTGACCTGGCCGGGCCCTTGGGGTCCCGCGTCGCCTACGGGTAGAGGCCGCGCATCGAGGTCGCGTCCGCGACCCGCTCGACCGCCAGCAGGTACGCGCCGGTGCGCTGGTTGACGTCCTCGCGCTCGGACAGCTCGAGGACCTCGGCGAAGGCCCTGGTCATGATCTGGTGCAGCTTCTCGTTGACCACTTCCTCGGACCAGTGGTCGCGATTGAGGTCCTGCACCCATTCGAAGTAGCTGACGGTCACGCCGCCGGCATTGCACAGGATGTCCGGGATCATGAACACGCCGTTCGCATGCAGGATATCGTCGGCCTCCGGCGTGGTCGGGCCGTTGGCGGCTTCGGCCACGATCTTCGCCTTGACATTCGCCGCGTTGCGGGCGGTGATCTGGTTCTCGAGCGCGGCCGGGATCAGGATGTCGCAGTCGACCTCGAGGAGCTCCTCGTTGGTCAGTCCGGTTGAACCCGGGAAGCCGACGACCGTGCCGTGCTCCTGCTTCCACGAAGTGACGCGCGAAATGTCGAGCCCGTTCGGATTGGCGATCCCGCCCGTCGAGTCGGAGACGGCGACGACGGTCGCGCCCTCATCGGCGATGAGTCGTGCCGCGATCGCACCGGCGTTGCCGAAGCCCTGGACGGCGACCCGCGCAGCGTGCAGGTCCATGCCGAGGTGGCGGGCTGCTTCGACGATCGTGTAGACGCAGCCGCGGGCCGTGGCCTCGTTGCGTCCCTCCGACCCGCCGAGGCTGATCGGCTTGCCGGTGACGACGCCCGGGATGGTGTAGCCCTGGTGCATCGAGTACGTGTCCATGATCCAGGCCATGACCTGGGCGTTGGTGTTGACGTCCGGCGCCGGGATGTCGCGCTCGGGCCCGATGAGGACCTCGATCTCGGTCGCGAACCGGCGGGTCAGGCCCTCGAGCTCCTTCTGGCTGAGCTTCTTGGGGTCGACGATCACGCCGCCCTTCCCACCGCCGTACGGGATGCCGACGACGGCGCACTTCCAGGTCATCCACATGGCGAGGGCCTTGACCTCGTCGAGGGAGACGTCCTGGTGGTAGCGGATGCCGCCCTTCGCCGGGCCGCGCCCCAGGTTGTGCTGAACGCGGAACCCGGTGAACACCTGGACGCTGCCGTCATCCATCTTTACGGGGAAGTGGACGGACAGCTCGCGGCGGGGCTGGCGGAGCACCCGGCGCAGGCCGGGATCGAGGTTGAGGCGTTCAGCGGCAAGGTCGAACTGCCGTTGCGCCACGGTCCACGGATTGATCTGGACAGCAGCGTGCTCGGTCGTCATCGAAGAAGAACCTCCGGGACGGGTGGTCCTTGCCACCTCGTCGGAACGGGCCGTCTCCCGGACGACCCCACGGGCGCATGACGCCGACCCGGCAGCAGGACGCGATCGGGGCGACGCGCGAGTGAGTTCAAGGCACCGAAGTATAGCGGGGAAGACGGGCTTAATGCCCGATCTGGTCACCGTGTGACAACGTTACGGCAACCTTGCTGCAACCGTCCCGGGTCGAAGGTCCTGCCCTCGAGGGACCGGATGGCAGCGTCCGGGAGGGCCGCGGAGTGTTGGCCGCGGGCCAACGAATGGGGCGGTTGGAGCCCGCAACCCGCTCCCCTGCGACCGTTCGTCGGCCGCGGGCCAACGAATGGCTTCGAGGCTGGCCCAGCGAACCGCTATCGGCCGGATTCGTCGGCCGCGGGCCAACTGCGTGGCCGGCCTAGCTCCCGGCCTCGTAGAGGACCGCTGCGCCGAGGCACCCCGGCCCGAGGTGCGGGCCAACCGACGGCCCGACGAGACCGATCGTTACCGTCGCCGGATCAAGGCTGCCCGTGGCCCGTGCGAGCACCTCGTCGCGGAACTGCTCGACGTCCGGGGTAATGGTGTGCAGGATCTCGAGCCGCTCGATGGGGCGGGCCGTGACCATCTCGATGAGGCGCTCGCGCGCCCTGGCCCGCGTCCGCACGCGCTCCGGTGTATCCACCACGCCGGCTTCGACCGAGATGATCGGCTTCACGGACAGGAGCGTGCCGATCGCCGCCCGCGTGCCGCTGATCCGGCCGCCCTTCTTGAGGTACTCGAGCGTCTCGAGTGCGACGTACATCCGCAGGTCCGAAGCTCGCCGAGCAAGGTACTCGGCGATCTCGGCCGGCGCCGTTCCATCCGCCGCCATTGCGACCGCCATCCGC
>DASTYU010000124.1:0-2067 GCA_035764655.1 Candidatus Limnocylindrales bacterium | reverse complement strand
GATCCGGGCCGACCGCCTCTGCGAGTGCAAGGCGGGCTCTAGCGGCGTCGAGGGCGAGGCCCTGGGACGCGAACGCGGTCATCGCCGCCTCCAGCAGCGGCCCTGCTGCGGGGTCGCCGGCCGCGCCGGCCAGGCGACCACCGGCGAAACCCGCCGTGGCGGCGATCCGCGGGAGAGAGGATCGGTCGGCCACCCTCTGCAATCGGTCCGCCGTCGCCATTGCTCCCGGCAGGTCGCCCTGCGCCAACTGGATCTCGACGAGCAGGTTCAGGAATGGTGCGGCCAGGACGTTGTCCTCGCCGATCACGTTCAGCCGGCGGTGGACCACGGCCGCCGCCATCGCGACCTCACCCCTCGTGAGGTACAGCGACGCGAGGGCGTGGGTGGCCTCGGGCAACTCCTCGTACCCGGCCAGGAGATGCTCCGCCTCCTCGATCCGACCTTGAAGGAGCCGGAGCTCGGCGAGCTTGGCCGCCGGGTGAACGCATCGGGCGCGCAGCCGCGCCGATTCCATCGCGCCCAGGCCCTCGGTGAGCAGGCCCTCCGCCATCTCCCACTGGCCCGAAGCCACGAACATTTCGGCGCAACACGCGTAGCAGAAGCCGAGCACCGCGACGTGCTCGTGGCGCTCCAGCCACCGCTGCACGACCTGGCCCCATTGCTCGATCCGCTGCCAGTCCGCCGCGAGCTCGCAGGCCGCGATCCCGACGCAGATCACGTCGCCGATCGTGTCGAGGCTCTTCACCTCGCCACCAGTGGCCGCGGTCATCGCCTCGTCGACCTTCGACATACCGGACTCGACGTCCCCCGCGGCCACGGCCGCGTACCCAACACGCACCAGCGCCGCAGCCTCCAGGTCCGCGTCGCGGATCCGATGCGCGATCGCGAGGGCCTCGTCCGCCTGGACGCCGAGCTCGGCCGGGGCAACCGACCGCTCGGCCCGAGCGATCGCCAGCCACCCGCGCTCGGCGCCGTCAGGCTCGTCCTGCAGCAGACCCTCGGCCCGGGCGTGCCAGCCGCCGCTCGCCGCGCGGTTGCCGAAGACGGCGGCCTGCTCCCTCGCCAGCCACATCGCCGCCCGGGCGGCCGCGAGGTCGTCGCCCGCCGCTCGGTAGGCGGCGTAGGCCGCCTCGACGTGCGAGACGGCGCCGTCGAAGTCGTGCTGCCACCACAGGGCATGACCCAGGCCCTCCTCGGCTCGCGCCGCGGGGCCTCGCTCGAGTACCGCTTCGAAGGCCGATCGGGCGGCCGGCCAGTTACCTGCCCGCAGCGCATCCTCCCCCTGGACGAGCGCGTCGGCCTGGACGAGCGCGTCGGCCACTGCCTCGGTCACCATGGGCGTGATGATGACAGCGCGGGTCGGGCGCGGGAACCCCCGTGCCGAGGATCAGGGCCGGGATCGGGTACCAGACCGCCTTCACCTCTTGAGCGCGATGATCTCGAGCGGATCTGTCCAGCCGATGCTGGCCCGAAGCCTTAGGCTCGCCCTGGCTTCGCTCTGAAGGCGTCCGGCGTGCGCTCGTGACCGTGCGGATGGTCAACTCCTGTTGTCGATCGGGAGGTCCGATGAGTGGTGTTCGCAAGCGATTCGATCAGCCTGACGAGACGAGGGAGTTTCCAAACGGCATCGTCGCCGGTGTCGAACTCGCGGGGTCGGCCGCGGCCAAAGCCACGTTCCAGCCGGGGTGGCGGTGGTCGGAGAGCGTAAAGCCGATCGTTGGGGGCGTGAGCTGCCAGCAGCACCATGTCGGCTACGCCCTCTCGGGCACGCTGCATGTCATCACAATGGACCGGCAGGAACTGGAGATCTCCGCGGGAGATGCGTACGAGAGCCAGCCAGGGCACGACGCCTGGGTCGTGGGAGACCAGCCGTACGAGGGACTTGAGTTCGACAGTCGCACCGTGAAGTCCTACGAGAAACGGGAATGACCGTCCGCGCTCAGGGAGGAGGGATCGCATGTCCGTGATGGTGCAGTACATCGTCAAGGTATCGGACGTCGACCGATTCGTCGCGACGTCGGAGAAGTTCGCACCGATGATGCAGGAGATGGGCGGCAAGCGAGGCGG
>DASTYU010000123.1:0-8873 GCA_035764655.1 Candidatus Limnocylindrales bacterium | reverse complement strand
TACGCGTAGAGCGCGTAGTGATCCAGGAACCGCCCGATCCGGGTCAACAGCGGCTGGCTGCGCGGGACGGCGGCAGCGCTGGTCTCGGCGGTGCTCATCGGGCGCTCGTGAGCTCTTTCGTCCCGAGGACGCGCGCGTAGATCGCGACGAGGATCAGGATCGCGGCCATCAGGATGAAGCTGAGCGCGGCCGCGGTCGGGTAGTCGTTGTTCTCGAGGAAGCGGCTCTGGATGACGTTGCCGATCATCCGGTGCGCAGGGTTGCCCGACAGCAGCTCGGCATTGACGAAGTCACCCATCGCCGGGATGAACGTCAGCAGGGAGCCGGCGAACACGCCGGGCAGCGACAGCGGCAGGACGATGCGCAGGAACGACTCCGACACCATGAAGGTGCAGACGAGCGCTCCGATCCCTGCACCGAGCCCCGCGCAGATCAGCAGCGGGTAGCTGAGGGCGAACCCCAGGAACAGCCCGATCAGCCCGCCGACGATGCCGCCGAAGATCGTTCCCCGCGGCCGCCATGGACCCGCATACAGGTCCTTGGCCGCCTCGACCAGCCGGATATCGATCTTCTCCAGCGACACGTAGATCGGCAGCGTCATGAACGGCAGGAAGTTGTAGGCGATGCCCGCCACCACCGCGGCGGGCGTTGCGAGCACCCGGAACTCCGGCGGCAGGAAGCCGAGGTCCTTGAGCGGCCCGAAGATGATCCCGTCGTCGCCGAGGATGATCTTCCAGCTCTGGGTGCGCAGCAGGAAGCTGGTGAAGAACGGCGCGACGACGAGGAACAGCAGCAGGTTCTTGTAGCGCCCGCCGCGGAACGCGATCGTCCAGGCCAGCGGGTACGAGATGAGGAAACAGATCAGCGTGGCCGCCGCGCCGTAGATCAGCGAGCGGATGAACTGATCCTGGTAGCGCTCGATGGCGTCGGTGTAGGTCGTCCAGTTGGACAGCGACACGGTGTAGCCCGTCTCGAGCGTGCCCGACCAGAAGCTGCTGATGAACATCTGGATGCTCGGGTACACGTAGAACACGAGCAGCCACAGGATCCCCGGCGCGAGCAACAGGTATGGCGTCAGTCGCCGCACCCGCTGACTCGCGCCCATGCCGTCGATGCCTCCGGGCTAGTTGCCCGTCACCTCGGAGAACTTGTCATTCCAGGTGCTTTCTTCGTCCTCCTCGAGACCCTTGAAGATGTGCAGGTTGGCGAGCACGTCATCGGGCGGAAAGATCAGCGGGTTCTCGGCGAGCTCCGGGTCGTCCGCCGCGAGCGCCTCCTTGGCGCCCTTGACCGGCGTGACGTAGTTCACCCACGCCGCAATCTGTGCGGCGATGGCCGGGTCGTACACGAAGTCGATCATCAGCTCTGCCGTGTACTTGTGAGCCGCGCCCTTGGGAATGAGCATGTTGTCGGTCCACAGCATGCCGCCCTGGTCCGGCAGGTGCCAGGCGAGCGTGTCCTTCTCGGCCTGCTTCACGATGATGTCGCCGGACCAGGCCATGGCGAGGACAACGTTGCCGCTGACCATGTCCTCGGCGTACTCATTGCCCGTGAACCCGCGGACGATCCCATCGTCGACGGCCTTCTTGATGTCGGCCATGACCGCATCGGCGTCCGCCACGTCGGCCTGGGCCGGGTCCTTGCCCTGGCGCAGCATCGTCAGCCCGACGGTGTCGCGCATCTCGGTGAGGAACGTCACCTTGCCGGTCCAACGTGGATCGGTCGTCCACAGGACATCGAGGTTCGTGAGCTCGCCGGTGACCGCGTTGTCATAGCCCAGCCCGGTCATGCCCGACTGCCACGGCGCGTGGTGGTCGTCGGTCGGATCGAAGCTGACGCCCTTGTAGACCTCAAGCAGATTCGCCACGAGGTTCGGCGTGTTGTTCAGGTCGATTTGCTCGACCCAGCCGAGCCGGATCAGTCGCGCAGCCATCCAGTCGGTATGGACGATGAGGTCCCAGCCCGTGTCCTGGCCGCCCTGCAGGGCCGGCTGGATGGTGCCGAAGAACTCGTCGTTGTCGTTGATGACCTCCTGGTAGTTGACGACGGTGCCGTACTTCGCGGTGAAGTCCTCGAGCGTCTTGTGCTTGGTCGTGTCGTTCTCGTCGGTGTCGATGTACAGCGGCCAGTTCGCGAAGTTGAGCTCTGCTGATGGCGTCTGCGACGCCGCTGGAGCCTCGGACGCCGCAGGCGCCGATCCCTCCGGGGCGGTTGTCGCCGGCGCCGTGCTCGGGATTGCTGTTCCGGTGCCACTTGTGCTGCACGCGGCAAGGAATGCCCCGAACCCGGCGAACGCCGAGCCCCTGAGCATCGTCCGTCGTGACATCCCCCGGCTGAATGCGCGCTCGTGCTGATTCATCGGGAAGGTTGCTCCTCCAACTGCATCCCCGTCCGACCGGGCGGTCAGACAAGCTCCTCCGCTGCCTGCGCCGAGGGCGTGCCCTCGACGACGAACGTGTGGTCGGGCGACCACGACAGCTGAACTGCTTCCCCCGGCTTGTAGAGCGAACCGTGGACGGTCCGTTCGAGATTCTGCTCGTAGACAAGCACGCGTGAGCCGCTGCTCGTCTCCACGAGGTACTGGGTACTGACGCCGATGTACGACGCGTCGACGACCGTCCCACCGAGATGGTTGTGGCCGTCGGGCGTTTCGCCCGCCTGGCGGTGGATGCGAATCTTCTCGGGACGGATCCCGACGTCGACCTCGACCTTGCCGTAGACGGCCTGGGCCGGTGCGAAGACGACGGTGTCGTCGCGCAGCCGGATCACGCCCCTGCCGTTGTCGGTCCCCTGGCACGTGCCGCCGAGCAGGTTGCTCGCGCCGAGGAACCCCGCCACGAAGCGGGTTGTCGGTCGTTCGTAGAGCGTCTCCGGATCGCCGAGCTGCTCGTAGCGGCCGCGATTCATGACGGCGATGCGGTCGGACATCGTCATCGCCTCCTCCTGGTCGTGGGTCACGTAGATGAACGTGATCCCGACCTCCTGCTGGATCCGCTTGAGCTCTACCTGCATCTGCTTGCGCAGCTTCAGGTCGAGCGCACCGAGCGGCTCGTCGAGCAGGAGGACCGCCGGCCGGTTGATGAGAGCCCGCGCGAGCGCCACGCGCTGCGCCTGGCCGCCCGAGATCTGGGTCGGCTTGCGCGATTCGAAGCCGGGCAGGTCGACCAGCTGGAGCATCTCGCGCACGCGGTTCTTGATCTCGCTGTCCTTGACGCCCTTGCGGCGCAGCCCGAACGCGACGTTCTCGTAGATGGTCAGGTGCGGGAACAGCGCGTAGTTCTGGAAGACGGTGTTGACGTTGCGCCGGTAGGGCGGCAGCCACGTCACGTCTTCGCCGTGCAGCTCGATCAGGCCGGATGTCGGCTGCTCGAAGCCACCGATCATCCGCAGGGTCGTCGTCTTGCCGCAGCCCGACGGGCCCAGGAGGCTGAAGAACTCGCCGTCCTCGACCTCGAGATCGATATGGTCGACGGCGGTCATCTCGCCGAATTGTTTGACGACGTCGGACAGCCTGACCTCGGTCGGCACGTTGCTGTGGCTCTCCCTGCTCACCGAGCGTTGCGCGTGCCCTGACGGACTGGCAGCGGTTCCGAACGTTCGCACGCGGCGCTGGGGGTCCGGGGCGTCAGGTCGGCCGAGGATATGAGCGCACCCGCGCGGGTGTCAAACGTGAGCACATCGCGCCGCAGCTGCGGTCATACCGCGGAAATCGAAGGAAGCCCGGGCAGAATCGTCCGAAGTTCGAAGGCGGTTCGGCGGGCGACCGGAGTGCCACGGTCAGAAGCGGGGCGGCCGATCCTGCATCAACGGGCCGCAGCGGTACGATATCGACGCACCGGCCGTCAGAAACCGTTCGCCCGACCGCCACGAAGGAACGCCAGCCCATGAGCAGCCTTACCGAGGGGGCCATCCTCGACGCCCTCCGCACCGTCCAGGAGCCCGAGCTGGGCCGCGACATCGTCACGCTCAACATGGTCAAGTCGATCGAGATCGACGGATCGCATGTCGCCTTCACGATCGAGCTGACGACGCCGGCCTGCCCGCTGAAGGACGAGATCGAAGCGAACGCCCGGCAGGTCCTCCAAACGCTCGGCGCGAGCGATGTCGACATCACCTGGGGGGCCATGGTCCGCCGCGCAACCCCGCGTCAGAACGAGCAGCTCATCCCAGGCGTCAAGAACATCGTCGCCGTGGCGTCCGGCAAGGGCGGCGTGGGCAAGAGCACCGTGTCGGTGAACCTCGCCGTGGCGCTCGCCCAGGCGGGTGCCACCGTCGGGCTGCTCGACGCCGACATCACCGGCCCGAACATCCCGATGATGCTCGGCGTGGAGGGCCAGCCAACGGCCAGTCCGAACAACAAGATCACGCCGCTCGAGCGTTACGGCGTGAAGACGATCTCCATTCAGTTCTTCGTCCCCGAGGGCCAGCCGATCGTGTGGCGCGGGCCGCTGGTGGGCGGGGCGATCCAGCAGTTCCTGCGCGACGTCGAGTGGGGCGAGCTCGACTACCTGGTCATCGATCTCCCGCCGGGCACCTCGGACGCCCAGCTGACCCTCGCCCAGGCCGTGCCGATCAGCGGCGCGGTGCTGGTGACGACGCCGCAGGAAGTGTCCCTCGCGGACGTCGGCAAGGCGCTGGCCATGTTCGAGCGGATGAGCGTGCCGGTCATCGGACTCGTCGAGAACATGACGGCCTTCGCCTGCCCGCATTGCGGGGAACTGACCGAGATCTTCGGGCGCGGTGGGGGCGAGCGTTTCGCCGAGGCGCACGGTCTCGAGTACCTCGGCGGCATCCCGCTCGACGTGACGGTCCGGCAGGGCGGCGACGTCGGAGTGCCCGCGGTCGCCCAGCGCGAGCCGGGTCCCGCCGCCCAGGCGCTGACCGCCGTCTCGCAGGCCATCGCGGCGCGGATGAGCGTGCGCGCCGCCCAGGCCGCCCAGCAGCCCGTCCTGACGGTCTCCTGACCGAGACCTTACCGACACCTGACCGCTTCGGCGGTCTTGTTTGCGGGAGTAACCGCTGGCTAGACTGGCGGCGGCCGCGGATATTCCGCGGCCGGGGGTCGCGCACGGGAGCCAGCCCAGCTTGCTTTGCGATACGTGCGGCGCCGCAGTCGGGCCGACCGCACGCTTCTGCGAGCAGTGCGGTTCGCCCGTTCCGGCGAATGCCACGGCCGTGCCGCAGGGGGAGGGTTCGGCGCGGCTCGCGCCCGAAGGTGACCGGCGTATCGTCACCGCGCTCTTCGCCGACCTGGTCGACTATGTCCGGATGGTTGCCGAGCTCGACCCGGAGATCGTGCAGGAACGGGTGGCCGCGGCGCTGACCGCCATGGGTGAGCAGGTCGAGCGGCTCGGCGGAACGCGCGAGAAGTTCATCGGTGATGCGATCTTCGCCGTCTTCGGCTGGCCAGTCGCGAGGGACGACGACGCGGTGCGCGCCGCGTTGTGCGGCCTGTCCATCCGAGCCGCGCTCGCGGACAGCGCCAACGGCAATCCGCTCGAGGTCCGAATCGGCATCGCAACGGGGGAGGTGGCGGCGCTGTCGAACGGTGGCACGCTGGACGAGAACCGGCTCACGGGTCCGGCGATCGTCACGGCTGCGCGGCTGCAGTCCCTCGCGCGCTCGGGCGAGATCCTGGTCGACGAGGCCACGGTCCGCGCGGCGCGCGATCGCCTCGGCGTCACCGACCGCGGTGATGTCGTGCTGCGCGGGCATCCCGGTTCGGTCCACGTCTACGCGGTCGAACGCGAATCGGGGTTCGAAACCTGGGCCGCGCCGCGAACGGCGGCTGGACCGCTGGTCGGCCGGGCGGAGGAGCTGGCGGCGCTCGTCGGAGCGATCGATGCGTGTCGGGTGACCGGGCACGGGAGCACGGTCCTCCTCGAGGGCGAGGCCGGCATCGGCAAGTCTCGATTGCTCGCGGAGGCCGAATCCGTCGCTCGCCAGGCAGGCCTCAAGTGGACCTGGACGGAGAATGTGTCGTACGGCAGCCGTGAGCCGTACCGCTTCGCGCGCGTGCTCGCGCAGGCACTGGCCGACGAGCACGGCACGGACTCCGGGACGTTCGCGCGACGCATGGTATTCAGCGTCGACATGGACCCGGCGAGCGCGCGGCGCTACGGTGGAGCCATCGCGGCCATTGCACGGGAGGCACAGTTCACCGGCTGGGAGGCCGAGGCGCGCCACATGCCGGACGACCCGGGCGAGGTGGCAACCGCGCTCGGCGAGGTCGCCGAGCGGTACGTCGGCCGCCTGCTGGAGACGTCCGGTCCGCGCGTCATCGTGATCGACGACCTGCACTGGATCGACCAGTCGAGCGTGGCGATGGTCGAGCTGCTGGTAGAGCGGACCCGGTCCCTGCCGCTGGTGATCTTCGCCGCCGTGCGCAGTGGCTACCCCCCGCCCTGGGCAGGTGCCGATCACGTGCGGCGGATCGGGCTCAGCGGCTTGCTCGAAGCGGAGTCCGGGCAGCTTGCGACGAACGTTGCGCGGGCCGCGCTCGATGCCGAGGACGCGCGCGCGATCCACGAGCGCACCGGGGGCAACCCGCTTTTCGTGAGCGAGACCGTGCGGGCGTTCCTCGCCGACGGGACGCTGGCGGTTCGACATGGGCGGCTCACCCTCGCTCCGGGGCCGGGCCACGACCTGCCCGTGACGCTCCGTGCGGTGCTCGGCGCACGCATCGATGCCGTCAGCCCGGCCGCGCGCGAGCTGCTCGGGATCGCGTCCGTCATCGGAGTCCGGTTCCGGACCGACATGGTCGCGGGGCTCGTGGGACGGCCGCTCGAACCGGCGGTCCTCGAGGAGCTGATCGACGGCGCCCTGATCCGTCGTGCCGAGGGCGACCGCTGGCGCTTTGCCCACCCCTTGATCCGCGACGCCGCATACAGCGGGTTGCTCGCCTCCCGGAAGCGCGAGCTGCATGGCCGCTACGCCGCGCAGCTCGAAGCCCTCGAGCCGGCCCCGCCGATCGCCTGGATCGCCCATCACCGGGCGGCGGCCGGCGACCGCGAGCGGGCGTTGCCGTTGCTCGAGGAGGCGGCGGTTGCGGCGCTGGCCATGGGTGCGGCCACGGAGGCAGCCGGTTTCTGGAGGGAAGCCGCCGAGCTGACCGACGACCCGTCACTCGCCGATGGGTACCGCCTGCGCGCCGCGGAGGTCGCCGCGGCGTCAGCGCGCGCGACGTCGGCCTGAGGGGTTCCACTCCGCAATCCGATGGGTACCATGACCGGCACATATGTCCGGCATGGGATCGGCTCTTGGAGCCCTCACAGCGATGCCGTTCTTCGCCGGCCTCGATGCAGCCGCCCTCGATCGGGTCGCCAGCGGCACGCGGATCCGCCGGTTCCGGCGTGGCGAGGTCGTCTTCCACCTCGGTGATCCCGGTGACGCGCTGTTCCTCATCTCGTCCGGGGCGGTGAAGATCACCCTGCCATCCGAGACGGGCGATGAGGCGATCCTTGCGACCCTCCAACCCGGCGAAGTCTTCGGCGAGCTGTCGCTGCTCGACGGCGCGCCGCGGTCCGCGACGGCCGTGGCCCTCGAACCGACGGAGACGATCGTGCTCCAGCGCGATCGGTTCCGCGACCTGATGACCACGGAACCGAGCATCCGCGACGCGGTCATGGCCAACATGGCGGCCGAGGTCCGCCGGCTCACCACCCAGGTCGAGGACCTCCACTTCCTCGACGTCACCGGCCGGCTCGCGAAGTGCCTGGTTCGCCTCGCCGGCGAGGGCCGGCCCGACGGAAACGGCGGGATCCGGCTGCGCTCGGCACTGAGCCAGAGCGAGCTCGCGGCAATGGTCGGCTGCACTCGCCAGAGCGCGAACCGGGTGATCGGCCAGTTCACCGATGACGGCCTCATCCGCGTCGAACGCGACTCGATCACCGTGATGAACCTCGCCGGGCTGGAGCGCGCCGCCCGGCGGTAGGTCGCGCGCGTCAGCGGTCCGGCGACTCGCGCAGCGCGTCGAGCAGGATCGATGCCGCGGCCATGGCGGCGCGACTCCTGCCCCCGGGGCCGCCGAGGAACGCCAGGCGACCTTCCGTGCGGTCACCCTCCGGCGTCCTGACGGTCACCGTCACCGCGGTGTCTTCGCCGCGGGGCACTGCCCGAACGGCGAGCCCCACGTCGGAGCCCGCGCTCAGTCGGACGGCCTCGGCCAGCTCCACCAGGTCGGAGATCTCGCCGTCGCCGGCGGCCGAGGATTCAGTCCGAAGGACTCGATCGAGACCGCCCAGCAGCGTCGTGAGCGCCCCGCCAAGCCCGTGCTCCGCGAACGCGAGGCTCCACCCCCGATCCTCCAGCGCGGTCGAGACGGCGTCGGCCCAGGTCGTGTCGCCGGTGGCCCACACGTATGTTCCAAGCTGCGCCTCGACCAGCGCAGCGGCTTCGTCCACCCGTTGCTCGGCGCCCGGACCCGTGGACGCGATCCGCACGTCGACCGCCTCGACCCGCGCGTAGGTCGCGACGTCGGGATCCCTGCCGCGCAGCAGGGCCTCGCCGAGCAGCTCCGCGGCGTGTGACTCACCGATGCCGTGCAGCCGGTAGGTGCGGGCCACGATCTCGTGGCCCAGTCCGCGGCGCGTGAGCCGCGGGATCGCCTCGTCGTGCCACATCGCACGCATCTCCACTGGCGGGCCGGGCAGGGCCACGATCACCCGCTCGTCGGGGAGATCGACCAGCCAGCCCGGGGCGCTCCCATTCGGGTTCGGCAGCGGCTCGGCCGATGGGATGCGCCAGGCCTGCTTGAGGTTGATCTCCGGGAAGGCCATCCCGCGCCGCTCGAACCGGTCGCGGAGCCAGGCCTCGAGCTCCGGGTCGATCGTCGGCTCTTCGCCGACAAGCGCGGCGATCGCCTCGCGGGTCAG
>DASTYU010000122.1:0-20702 GCA_035764655.1 Candidatus Limnocylindrales bacterium | reverse complement strand
GGCTGACGACGACGTCGCCGAGGAACTCAAGCCGTTCGTTGTGACCGCGTGCCAGCTCGCGGTGCTCGTGAAGCCAGCTCGAGTGCGTGAGCGCCTGCTCCAGCAGGTCGAAGTCGCGGACCGGAAGCGCGAGCCGCGTCGCGAGGGCTCGGGCCGGGTCCACGGCTCGTGCGCCGAGGCCCGACTAGGAGGAGTGCTCCTCGATGTAGTCGACAGCGTCCTGGACGGTGCGGATCTTCTCCGCGTCCTCGTCCGAGATCTCGGTCCCGAACTCCTCCTCGAGGCTCATGATCAGCTCGACGAGATCCAGCGAGTCGGCGTTCAGGTCGTCGACGAACGACGCCTCGGGCTTGACCTCTTCCTCGTCGACGCCGAGCTGCTCGACGACGATCTTCTTGAGCCGATCGTACGTTGTGGCCACTGACTCCCTCCTCGGAGGCTGGTGGTTGGGGTTTACGGCTGGGACCCGCCGGGCTGCGTTGCGATCTTGCCGAGCACCCCATTCATGAGGCGCCGCATCGGCTCGCCACTGTAGATGCGTGCCAGCTCGACCCACTCGGCAATCGCCACCCGGGCCGGCGTGGCGGAGTGTAGCACCTCGGATATCGCGGTACGGAGCAGCGCGCGGTCCATGCGCGCCAGTCCGACCACCGGGTACTGCGGTGCCGTTCGCCCGATCAGCTCGTCGATCTCGACCCGGTATTCCAGGACCGCGGCGACCAGCTCGCGAGCGAGCTCGGCGGCCACTTCGTCGCGTTCGGTCTCCGCCAGGTGACGCTCCAGGACGGCCGTCGCCGTTCGCTGACCAAAATCCGCTTCGAAGATCGAGGCGAGCGCGAGCCGGCGACCCTGTCGACGTCCGCGGGCGCGGTCAGACCCCGACGCCATCGACGAGGACGGTCACGCCCCCCAGCTCGAGGCCGAGCAGCCGCTCGACGGTGGCCGCCACGGCGCTCCGGACCTGTCGCGCGAGCGGCACCAGCGGCTGTCCCGGACGGGCGACGATCCACAACCGGACCTCCACCTTGTCTCTGTGCAGGCGTGCACGCACAGCCGGCCCCAGCAGCGCGCGCCAGCGCGCTCCGCCGCGCCCGACGCGGGCCACACCGGGCACCTCGAAGGCAGCCAGCCGAACCATCTCCGTGATCACGCCCTTCTCGACCGTGAGGATCGGACCCGTCATGACGCCTCCTCCGCTCCGGCTGCGACGGGCGTCTGCCCGCGCGGCGGCCGAAGCGCCTCGCCAATGAGCTCGGGCACCCGCGCCCGGGCCATCGTAGCCGCCACCTCGCAGGCGTACGCGATCATCCGCCTCCGCGCACGGCCGTGGGTAATGATCACGGTGCCCTTGACGCCGAGCAGCGGTGAGCCGCCAGCCAGCTCGTAGTCGAAGGTGTGGCGGATGCGATTGATCCCCGGGTGCATCAGGAGGTATGCCAGCCGCCCGCGCCAGCCTCGCCGGAACTCGGCCCGCCACTGGTCGAAGATGAACGTGGACAGGCCCTCGAAGAACTTGATCACGACGTTGCCGAGGACGGCGTCACAGACCACGACGTCGGCGAGGTGCTTCGTAAGGTCCTTCCCTTCGACGTTGCCCTCGAAGCGCAGGTGCGACGCATCGAGGAGATCGGTCGCGGCCTGGATGCGGGCGTCGCCCTTGCCCTTCTCCTCCCCGATCGACAGCAGCGCAACCCTCGGGTCGGACACACCGAGGACGCCTTCGGCAAAGATCGCGCCCATTTCGGCGTATTGAGCGAGGTTGTCGGGCGTGGAGTCTGGGTTGGCGCCGATATCGAGGAGAACGAGCGGCCCGGATTCGGTGATCAGCTGGACGGCCAGCGCCGGGCGATCCACGCCGGGCAACCTTCCGAGCTTGAGCACTGCAGCGGCCATCCCGGCGCCCGTGTGACCGGCGGTGACCAGCGCGTCCGCCTCGCCCCGCTTCACGAGCTCGGTGGCAACGAGGATCGTGGCGTCCTTCTTCTCGCGCAGGGCGAGCGCCGGTGACTCGTCCATGCCGATGACCTGCGTGGCATGGACGATCGAAACATTCGGCGGCAGCTCGCCGGCGATACCCAGGATCATCGCTTCGTCGCCGACGAGGATGAACTGGTCGGCTTCGGCGGCGCGCGCATGGCGGAGCACGCCGTTCACGACTTCGACGGGGCCGTGGTCGCCGCCCATCGCATCGACGGCGACGCGCACGTTGCGTCCCGAGGCTGCCCCGGGATCCCGGGCAGCCGACCCGGTCGATGCCGGTCGGAACCCGGCCGACTGGGTCACGGCCTCAGCGCTGGGCGGCTTCGTCCGGGCCGCTGACCGGCTTCGGCGGGACAGCGAGGCGGCCCTGGTAGTAGCCGCAGTTCGGGCAGACGTGGTGGGGCAGCTTCAACTCGTGGCAGTGCGAACACTCCTCGAGCTTCGGCAGGCTGATCGCCTGGTGAGCGCGGCGCTCGCCCTGGCGGGCGTGCGACACGCGTCGCTTCGGCACACCCATGTGGTCGTGGGCTCCTTACTGAGTCAGAAGTTCCGTGAGGCCGCGCAGAACACCTGTGAACGAAGGGCCGGGCCGCACCGACCGCGGAGTCTACCGCGAAACCGGGGCGATCGTCAGGTGCCGGTCCGGGTGGCGGGCGGCGGCCGGTATTCGCCCCACGCTTGGATCTCGATCATTCGTGCGCGCCCATCACGCCCAACCGTCCGAATCGACTACCCCGCGTGCACATTCAACCCGAATCCCATGCGCCAGCGGAATATCGACGGCTCCGCGCTACCCTGTCGGCCATGTGGAGGCGAGATCAGCCGCACGAGCCCCGACCGATCGGCTTCCTCCAGCGGTTCATCCTTGACCGCCGGGTGACCGCGTGCACCGAGGTCGACGCGGCAACGGTCCCGCTGGCGTCGCGCATTGCCGCGGCGGACGCTCTGACGTACGCGACGAAGGACCTCCGGCTGCCGGGTGTGTCGATCCGCTGGTTCAGACCCGCCAAGGCCGGTGAGCCCGTCTACTTCCACAAGGCAGGGGGGGTTCCGTACGGCGTCGTCCGCGGCGATCGACCGTCCGAGATCGGCGTCGACGCGAGCCTGCCGACCATCACTGTCGCCGACGTCGTCCTCCATGAAGCGCTGCACGTTCGCCAGTTCCTGGACGGTCGCGACGGAGACTCTGACGGGTGCCAGGACGAGGCGGCCGCGTATGGGCGCCGCCTGTCACGCGCGGGCGTGGCGAAGGCAATCGCGGAATCGGCTGAAGCCGCTGCCAATGAGGGCGGCGGGGAACGCGGATAGACTCGAGCCGTGCGCCGGAACCTCGATCCGCGCGAACTCGGCGATCTGCTCGATCGCCCGCTGAATGAACTGAGTATCGAGGTCCTCGCGTCTCTCCCACGGATACCTGACGCCCACTTCGCAACGTGCGCTGTCAAGCGGTTCCTGATTCGTCTCCCGGTTTGAAGCCGCGAAGCGCCTCGAGGCGGGGGTCGATGTCGTTCGTTGGGTGGTCGTGGGTGCCCTCG
This sequence comes from Candidatus Limnocylindrales bacterium, assembly GCA_035764655.1. GTDB lineage: Bacteria > Chloroflexota > Limnocylindria > Limnocylindrales > CSP1-4 > DASTYU01. The sequence goes on along the minus strand of DASTYU010000122.1, from coordinate 17,187 downwards.
TCGAGGGGCACTCCGCACTCGACGCACAGGCCCTGGCAGTTCGGGTCGTGGAGCGGAGCGATCGGCTCGGCCATGACCAGCTCGTCGCGGACGAGCGGCTCGAGCTCCAGTTCGTGGTGGTCGGTGAGCCGAGCGACGTCGGGTTCCGCGTCGGTCGACAGCGGCGTGCCGGTGGCCATGTCGAGCGCCGGCAGGAACTCTTCCTCGATGGCGATGTCGACCGGAACCTCCATGGGGCGGAGGCAGCGACTGCACTCGGCCTGCAGCGCCGCGGTCAGCTTCGCCTCGGCGAGGATCCCCCGGTTCGTGCGCTGGACGCGGACGTGCCCGTTGATCGGGCGGGCCAGAGCCAACCCCTCGTCGAGCGGGATCGTCACGTCGGAGACGTCGAACTCGCGGCTGGTACCGGGCGAGTCGCCGAGCAGGCCGGCGACGTTCCAGGTCAGCGGCGTGTCGGTCGCGGGATGGGTCATCGACGAGCCGGTTCGGCCTCGCCCTCTTCCTCCCAGGCCTCTTCTTCCTCGGCACTTGTGCCGTTCGACGACGCACGGCCGTCGATCAGCTCGGACCGGCGCTCGTCGAGCATCGCGATCCCTTTCTTGATGCTCTGGAGCGTCTTGACGACGTCACCCTCGAGGCCGACCAGCACGCTCACGGCGTACTCGTCGGCGCCCTTCCGGATCTCGTCGGCGTCCTGCTGGGCGTCTGCGATGATGCGCCGGCTCTCCTCGTCGGCGGCCTGGGTGAGGCCGCGCTCGTCAATGAGGAATGCCGCCTGCTCCTGCGCCCGGGCGACGATGCGCTCGGCCTCTTCCTGGGCCTTTTCGATGATCCGCTCCCCCTCGGAGTTGATCCGCTTGGCGGCCCTGACCTCCTCGGGTACGGCGACGCGCAGCTCGTCGATGAGACCGAGCGCGGCGTTCTGATCGACCACGACATTGGTCGTCAGGGGCAGCTTCTTGCCGTTGGCGATGAGGGATTCGAGCCGCTCGACCAGGAAAATGATGTCGATCGGAGTGTCCTCCTGTACCGGAATGGAGGTGGCTCGACTGCCTGCCGCGGATTATGGCACGCGAGGCGTTGCTCCGAGTCGCGGAGCCGCCGGCTCTCGTGTTGGCCGGCGGCCAATGAATCGGCGAGCTCGGCCCGAATCGGTCCCTCTCCCGGCCTTCCTGTTGGGCGCGGGCCGACGGAGGGACAGGAGGCAGGCCCGGCTGGTGGCTTCCCCCTGAAATCGTTGGCCGGCGGCCGACTCACGCGGCCTACTACTTCTTCACGTACACCACCACCGTCGATGGGATCATCCCGGCTCGTTCCGCCAGCTCAGCCAGTTCCGCAGAGAAGGAGCCCTGGGCGGCTTGGAATGCCTCCATGTCGGGGACATCCCACGTGCTGGCCACCTGGTTGCTCCCATCCATGGCGACATAGCTCGATCCATCCGAAGCGACCGCCGCCATGGCGGGAACCATCTGGGCCTTGAACTTCAGCCACTCCTCGACGTCATTGACCGCCGCCGTGACGATGACCTGGGGCATGACGGATCTCCTTTGCGGACCCCTGAGACGGCTCGCGGCGAGGGTGCCGAACAGCTCGTCCCGCGGCGAGTATGTGCCTTGGACCAGAAATCCACCGACGAGTCGCCTGTCTCCCGTCGTCTCAGTGGGAGATGCTCCTACCCGCTCCGGTACTTGCCCTCGAAGGCGGCCGTGAGCGCCTCGGCAGCCGCGGCGGGCACCATGCTCGAGACGTCGCCACCGAACGAGGAGATCTCCTTGACGAGGCTCGAGCTGACGAAGCCATTCTCGACCGAGGTCATGAAGAAGACCGAGTCGACGTCGGGAGCCAGCACGCGATTGTTGTGGGCGAGCTGCATCTCGGAATCGAAGTCGCTGATCGCCCGAAGTCCGCGCACAATCGCGCTCGCGCCGCGATCGCGGCAGAAGTCGACCGTCAGGCCGTCGAAGGAGGCGACCTCGAAGCGATCGCCCGCGAGCCCTTCGGCCTTGAGCGCTGCGCGGATGACGGCGATGCGGGTGTCGGCATGAAGGAGCGGCGTCTTGCGCGGGTTCTCCAGGACCGCGACGATGAGGCGCTCGAACACCGCGCTCGCGCGCCGGATGACGTCGACGTGGCCGTTGGTGATGGGGTCGAACGAACCGGGATAGACCGCGAGGCTCATCGATCCTCCTGGCGCCGGTAGAAGGTCAGCGCCGTCTCGCCGAAGCGGCGGTCGCGTTCCGATGCTAGCAGGCCGACCGTGGCCGGCGGCGCGTCGCGCCAGAAATGCTTGGCGACCACTCGACCGCCCGGGGCGACCAGCGGCGCGATGGCTTCGAGCGACTGGACGAGGAGATCGGTCCGGTCGTACGGTGGGTCGACGATAACGACGTCGAAGGCCCCGGCATGCGCGCGGCGCAGCCAACGAAGGGCGTCGTCGCGAATGACTTCGGCATTCGTAGCGTCGAGGCCGGCGCGAGCAAGGTTCGCGGCGATCACCGTAGCGGCCCCGGCGTCGTGCTCGACGAACGTCGCCGAAGCGGCGCCGCGTGACAGCGCCTCGATGCCGGCGGCGCCACTGCCGGCGAACAGGTCGAGGACGCGGGCATCCTCCAGGTCCGGTTCGAGGATCGCAAACAGCGTCTGCTTGACTCTGTCGGCGAGCGGCCGCGTCCCCGGTCCGGGTGCTTCGAGGCGGATCCCGCGGGCTGTCCCCGCGATCACCCGGCCGGCGTCGGCCATGATCAGGCGCTGCTCCGCGGGTCGGCCTCGGCCACCTGGCGCAGCCAACCCTCGGTGAGCTCCACGGAGAATGCCTCGTTCCCGGGACGGATCCGGCCGCGCTCGTCGAGCAGCGCCTCGGCATGCCCACGGGCCCGGGACGCGAGCTCCTGGTGCTCCTTCTCCTGGATCGACGCGATGCGTAGCCGCGGCAGGCCGCTCTGGACGAGCCCGAGGACATTGCCCTCACGCCTGAGCTCGAAGTCCTTCTCGGCGAGCGCGAAGCCGTCGCGCAGCTCGGCGACGGCCTTGAGCCGGGCCTGGGCGACCTCGTCGGTCGAGTCGGACACGAGCACGCAGAACGACTCGGCGGTCCCGCGTCCCACCCGGCCGCGGAGCTGGTGGAGCTGCGCCAGCCCGAACCGGTCCGCGCCCTCGACGATCATCATCGTCGCCTCGGGCACGTCGACCCCGACCTCCACGACCGTCGTCCCGACGAGCACGTCGAGGTCGCCGTCGCGGAAGCGGGCCATCTCGCCGTCGCGCTCCAGGGGCTTCATGCGGCCGTGGACGAGTCCAACCCGGAGCGGCGCGAGGAGTTCGGTCAGCCGTACCGCCTCGCTCTCGGCTGCGACGGCGCCCGTTTCGTCCTCGTTCCCCTCTTCGATCAGCGGCACGACGACGAACGTGCGGTGTCCTGCGGCCGCCTCGCCCCGGACCCGTTGCCACGTCCCGTCGAGGTCGGCGGGCGTCCTGATGCCCGTCCGGATGGGGACGCGTCCCTCCGGCGACGTCCGCAGGTCGGACACGTCGAGGTCGGCGTAGAGCAGCTGTCCGAGGGTTCGCGGGATCGGCGTGGCGGTCATCAGCAGCACGTGCGGCGCCTGACCGCCGGCCTTCGCTTCGAGCTGGTTGCGCTGTTCGACGCCGAAGCGGTGCTGCTCGTCGATCACGACGAGGGCGAGATCTGCGAACTCGACCGCCTCCTGGATCAACGCGTGGGTGCCGACGACGACCTGCGCCTGGCCCGACCGAATCTGCTCGAGCGCGTTGCGCCGGCCCTCTGCCGACAGCGAGCCGGTCAGCAGCGTCACCGGCACGCCGACGCCATCCAGCAGCGCGGCCACCGTCGACAGGTGCTGGCGGGCGAGCAGATCGGTTGGGGCAAGCAAGGCGCCCTGCCTCGCGGAGCGGGCGGCTGCCGCCAGCGCATACGCCGCGACCGCCGTCTTGCCCGACCCGACATCGCCCTGCAGCAGCCGGAGCATCGGCGTATCGCCGGCGAGGTCGCCCCGGATCGCCTCGATCGACGACCCCTGGTCGTCGGTGAGCTCGACCTTTCGCCCCACCTTCGACGCGATGGCAGCAACCAGCCCCGAACGGATCGCCGTATCGTCCGCGCTGCCCACCTCGATCCGCGGTGCAGCCGCCTTGGTGCGCTGCCGACGCCGGCCGACCATCCCGATCTGCAGGGCGAGCAACTCGTCGAACGCGAGCCGCTCGAGCGCCTGGTCGCGCGCCTCGAACGTCGACGGATAGTGCGCCTCCTCGAGCGCGACGTTGATCGGCAGCAGCCGCTCACCCTCGAGGATGGACGCGGGGAGGTACTCGGGGTAGCGGTCGCCGGCCTTGTCGAGCGCTTCGCGGATCGCGGCCCGCAGCCGGGCAGACGTCAGTCCCGCGGTCAGGGGATAGACCGGCACGATGCGCCCCGCGTGGAGCACTTCGGCGTCGCCCTCGGCGCGCTGAAACTCGGGGTTGTCGAAGGTGAGCTTGCCCCCGAACCGCTTGACCTTGCCCGACACGACGACCTCGTCGCCGGCCTTGAGCCGCCGCTCGATGTAGCGCCGACCGAACCACGTCGCCTGCGCCGTGCCGGTCTCGTCGGCCAGGCTGGCGACGGTCCGCTGGACGCGCCGCCGGAACGTCGGCTCGACATGGATGTTCGCGATCCGGACGCGCGCCGAGACGACCGTCCCTTCCTCGACCCAGGTCAGGTCGCCGAGTTGCTGCATCTCGCGCAGGTCGTCATAGCGCCGCGGCAGGTGGAAGAGCAGGTCGCGGACCGTGTACCAGTCGAGCCGGATCCCGGCCCGACGGAGCGTGGACTGGGCGGCCAGTCCGGACCGGCCCAGCGGGGTCGACAGCAGGGCCGCGGGCTCGGTCGGCGGAGGCGGGGTCCGGGTTGCGCCGCTTGCCACGCCTACTCGGCGGAGATCAGGTAGCGGTAATGCGGCTGACCGCCGTGACGAAGCTCGACGTCGACGCCGGACAGGCTCTGCTGGATCCGCTTTGCCACATCCTCGGCCTCGTCGAGATGGGCGTCGGCACCGTAGAAGACCGTCACGAGCTCGAAGCCCGGCTTGAACCGGCCGACCGCATCGAGAATGCAGCGCATCGGGTCGTTGTTGACCGCCATCAGCCCCTCGTCCGGGTCGAGCGCGATCGTCTGGCCGTGCTTGACCTTCTTCGAACCGATCGTGGCGTCACGCACGGCTTCGGTGACCTGCAACGTCTGGATCGAGCGTGCCGCCTCGGTCATCGGGCCGAGGTTGGCTTCAACACTGTCGGCGGGGTCCATGCACAGCAGCGCCGCGAAGCCCTCGGCAGCGTTCCGAGTCGGGATCACCGTGACCGGCTTCGTGGTCATCGACGCCACCTGGCGCGCCGCCAGGACCACGTTGGGGTTGTTCGGCAGCACGACGATCTCGGCGGCGTCGGTGGCCTCGATCGCCTCGAGCAGCTCGCCGGTGCTCGGGTTCGCCGACTGTCCGCCACGCACGATCGCGGCAACGCCGAACTCCTCGAAGATCGCGGCGAGCCCCTCGCCGGCCGCGACCGCGACGACGCCGAGGGGCAGCGCCGCCGGAGCCGAAGGTTCGGTCGTCAGCGCCGGGCCGGTCCCATTGGTCGATGGCGCACCGGCATCGGCCGCGGCGACGCCCGTGAACGACTCCGCCCGTGCCTCGCGGACGTCGCGCGCCTGGTTGTCGAGGTTCTCCACGCTGATCCGGCTCATCGTCCCGAGCGTCAGTCCGTGCGCGAGCACGAGGTCCGGGCGGTCGTTGTGGACGTGGACCTTGACCGCCTTGCTGTCGCCGGCGACGAGCACGGACTCGCCAATCCCCTCGAGATGGGCTCGCAGCGCGTCGATGTCGATCGGATGGGCAGGCATCGCCTGGAGCAGGAACATCGTTTCGTATCCGAAGCCCTCGTCGGCATGCGCGACCAGCGTCGACGGGGCGTGGACCGGCGGTACCGCCGTCGCGGGCCGTGCCGGGGCCGCCCGTCGTCTGCCGTCGAGCAGGTGCTCCAGCGCTCCCTGGAACAGGCGGTACAGCCCCTGTCCACCCGAGTCAACGACGCCGGCTTCGCGCAGGATGGCCAGCAGGGTGGGCGTGCGGGCGACCGATTTCTCCGCTCCTTCGACGGTCGCTCGGAGGACCGACTCGACATCCTCGTCGTGCTCGGCGGTCGCGACCGCGGCATCGGCCGCCTCGCGGATGACCGTGAGGATGGTGCCTTCGACCGGCTTCGTGACCGCGCCGTACGCGGTTTTCGTGCCCTGCGACAGTGCGTACGCCAGGTCCAGTCCGTTGAACCGGCGCTTGCCCGCGAGACCCTCGGACATCCCGCGGAAGATCTGGCTGGTGATCACGCCGGAGTTTCCGCGGGCACCCATCAACGCTCCGAACGAAATCGCCGCGGCGATCCGGTCGGCGGGTTCCCCGGCGACACGCTCGGCCTCCTCGAGCGCGGCCCGAACGGTCGCCACCATGTTCGTCCCCGTATCGCCGTCCGGGACCGGGAAGACGTTGAGCCCGTTGATCTCGTCGACGTGCGCCTCCAGGTTCGCGACGGCGGCGCGGAACGCGTCCAGCAAACCGCCGCCGTCGCAGGACCGACGGGCCATCAGGCGACGTCCGTCCCGCTTTCGGCCAGGTCGCCCATCGGGACCGACGTGAGCTCCACGGCCGCCGGGGCGGGCAGCGCCGTCGGCTGGTAGCGCAGGCCGTCGACGTGGATGGTCAACCGGTCGACCTCGCGCTCGAGCGCCCGCCGGATGCCGTAACGCACCGCCGAGTCGACCTGGCGGGCAACCTCGGCGATCGGCAGGCCGTAGGCGACCGTCAGATCGAGCTCGATGCGGATCCCCTTCGCGAGCGACACGTGCAGCCCGCGCGGGGCGAACCCGAGCCACTCGTGGATGCGGTGGAGGATCCCGCCGCTGAACCCGGTGACACCGTAGGAGCCGAGGGTCGCCGCACGGACGATGTCGATCACGGCCCGTCGCGTGACGAGAGATCGACCGGGGATGGGTTCGCTGGGCACGCTCGCGACGTCCTCCTCCTGGTGCCGGTGCCGACCGATCGGGAGCGTCGGAGGCCGTGTGCTATCATACCGCCCCGTTTGGGCCCTCCCGGCCCACCACCCTTCGTTCATCACGCCCGAGGACCACGCATGGCCCGCTCCTGCGCGATCTGCGGCAAGGTGTCGATGGGCGGGTTCAACCCGCAGTCGTCGGGCATGAACCGCGTCCGTGCGCACCGCCGCTACAAGCCGAATCTGCAGCCGCTCGTCATCGAGCACAAGGGCAGCCCGACCAAGGCGCTCGTCTGCACGCGCTGCCGGCGCACGCTGACCAAGAGCTCCCGCTAGGGCTCGTCCTGCGCCCGGTTCGTCGGTGCGGACGGCCGCCTCTTCGCACGTATTCGCGGAGCGAATGGCCCACAAGTCCGACGGCGTCTGTGACCCCTCCCGTGCCGGAATCGCGTGTCTTGCATCCGCCTGGTGAATGCACAGGAAGCGTTTGGCAAGATCGGCCCCCAGTAGCTTTGCTCGCATTCGCCATCTGAATATTTGGGAAGCGGAGCTCGCCGTTGACCGGCTCCGCGGCGGTGGGGGCGCCAGGCGGCTGGTGCAGCCCGCTCAGCCGCCGACGATGTGGAACGAAGCCCGAACCGCAGCGAGCACGACCACGATCGCCGCGTATCCGCCGATCGCCAGTGCGGCCGAAGAAGTGTATGTCCGCGCCCGCTGTCCTCTGTCCACGAGCGCCAGCGGAGCGGCGAGCGCAACCGCGAGATTCGTGAGCACGACGTACAGCGCCGGTCGCGTGGCGTCGAGGCAGTCGCAGGTCGCCAGGTCGTTCGCGTAGTAGGCGGCCTCAGCGAGGAGCCCACCGGACAACAGCCCAACTGCGAGCGGGCGCCAGCGTCGCTCGGCGCCCGCCCACGTGCCTCCCGCACCGCCGAAGATCGAACCGGCGACGATACCCACGGCGAGCCAGACCAGCACGGTGACTCGCAGGTCGGGGACGCGATCCGCCCACACGACGACAGCGCCGATGTAATACGTGGCGACCGCGCTGGCCAGGGCGAGAACGCCGGCCACAATCCCGCGGGCGGGACGGGATGCGGCTACGCCCGCAATGAACGCGGTGACGACCCACGGGCCCATCGCATTCGCTAGCGCGTTGAGCAGGATGGCCGGGCCATCGTCGGTCGTGAAATCGCCGACGACCGACAGCACGCCGAGCCCGATCCCGAGGAGGAGCGCGATCGCCAGCCAGCTCAGGGGCGACCGCGGCTCGGCGGCCGGCTCCGTCATCGGTCCGTGGTGTCCAGCCAGATCGTGAACGGCCCGTCGTTGACGAGCTCGACCGCCATGGAGGCACCGAACCGGCCCGTGGCCACCGGGACTCCGAGCCGGGAGAGCGCGGCCGCGAAGCGTTCGTAGAGCCGTTCCGCCAGGTCGGGCGGCGCCGCGCCGCTGAACCCGGGCCGGCGACCACGCCGTGTGTCGGCGAACAGCGTGAACTGGCTCACGACCAGGGCGCCACCCTCGACGTCCAGCAGCGATCGGTTCGTGCGGCCCTCGTCGTCGGCGAAGATGCGCAGCTCCGCCACCTGCCGGGCGAGCGCATCGGCCGTGGCATCGTCGTCATCCGGGCCGACCCCGACCAGCACGACCAGCCCGCGACCGATCTCCCCGAGGGTGGCGCCCTCGACGCGTACCGCGGCGCGTGTCACGCGTTGGAGCAGCGCCCTCACCGGGATGGCGACTCGGCCGCGGCGGTGAATGTCTCGCGCCAGGCCTCGGCGCGCCGGTCGTACTCGTCGCGTGCTGCGGCGTGCCGTTCCACCACGAGCGCCTCCGCCGACGCCGGGACGAGCAGGTCGTAGTCACGCACCCCGTCGGGGTTCATCCGGCCGTCGCTGCGCAGCATGATCACCGGGATCCCGCCCGCCTCGATCGTGTCCGTCAGCTCCTGCGCGAGGTGCTTGGGCAACGCCGTGAAGCGGATCATCCGGTCGCGCGGGATCGGCGGCCGCCCGTCGTTGAGCTGGAACTGGTAGCCCTCATCGGCAAGCGCCCGGATGAGGCGCACCTCGCGACCCATGTCGCGGCCCTTCACGAACAACGCCGAACCGACGACCAGCACGTCGGTCCCCTGCGCGCCGACGAACTCGGCGGTCTCCCGGTTGACGCCACCATCGACGTGCACCTCGCCGCCGTACGCCTTGTGGCGGAGCACGTCGCGGGCCGGCAGGAGCTTGTCCCGGGCCACGTCGCGCATGAAGGACTGGCCGCCGAAGCCCGGCTCCACGGTCATGACCATCACGATGTCGAGCAACTCCGCGTATGGCTCGAGGGCGGACAGCGGGGTTCCTGGCTTCACCGCCAGGCCGGCCGCTCGTCCCGCCTCGCGGATGCGCCGCAGCGTCGGCTCGAGGGCCTCTTCGATCTCGACGTGGAGCGTGATCGAGTCGCAGCCGGCGTCGAGGTACTCCTCGATGTAGCGGCCCGGCTCGCTGATCATCAGGTGGGCGTCGAACGGCAGCTCGGTCCGCGGACGCAGGTGCTTGATGGTCTTCGCCCCGAACGTCAGGTTCGGGACGAAGTGGCCGTCCATGACGTCGAGGTGGACGCGATCGGCTCCGGCCTTCTCGACCCGCCGGACCGCGTACGCCAGGTTCGACAGGTCCGAGTCGAGGATGCTCGCCGAAATCCTGGCGCGTCCGGTTCCCATCAGTCCCCGACTCCGCTGGGCACGGCCTCGCGGCTGCGCTCGCCGCGCAGGGCGGCGGCGCTGGCCTCCACGAGCAGCTGGCGGCGGCGCGCGACGACGGGAGCGGGCGGCTCGCCTGCCCGCTCCGCGGCAAGCTGGCCACATGCGGCACCGACCTCCTGTCCGCGGTTCCAGCGGACGGTGGTCTGGAGGCCTGCGGACCGCAGGCGCGTGGCGAAGCGCTCGATGACCGGGGCCGCGCTGGCGCTCCACGGCGTGTGGGCAACGGGGTTCATCGGGATGAGGTTCACATGTGCGTGGTCGCCCCGAAGCAGGTCGGCGAGGGCCTCGGCGTCCAGCTCCGTGTCATTCACGCCCCCGATCATCGTGTACTCGTAGCTGATCCGACGGCCCGTTGCGCGGGCATGCTCGCGTGCGGCCTCCACGACCTGCGCCACCGGCCAGCGTCGATTCAGCGGGACGAGCACGTCGCGCAGCGCGTCGCGCGCGGCGTGGAGCGACACCGCCAGCGTGAACTGCGGTCCGAGCGCGGTGAGCCGGCGCATTCCCGGGACGACGCCCGAGGTGGAGACCGTGATGTGCCGCGCTCCGAGCCCGAACCGGTGGCGGTCGTTGAGCGCCTCGATGGCCGGCAGGACGTTGTCGAGGTTGAGCAGGGGCTCGCCCATGCCCATGAACACGATGTTGGTCAGCCGCCGGCCGTCGCGCGCCAGCCGCCGCGCCGCATCGCGCGCCTGGTCGACGATCTCGGCCGTGTCGAGGTCGCGGGTGAACCCCAGCTCGCCCGTGGCGCAGAACGGGCAGCCAACCGCGCAGCCGGCCTGGCTCGACAGGCAGAGCGTGTGTCGTTCGCGCGAGCTCGCTCGGGCCGGGTAGTGCATCAGGACCGATTCGACCACGGCACCCCCGGTCAGCCGGTGCAGTGACTTCTCGGTGAGCCCGCCGTCCGCGAGGACCACCTCGGTCGATTCGATCGCGTCGAAGCGGAACGCGCCGTCCAGCTCGTCACGCAGCGCCGCGGGCAGGGTCGGGATGTCTGCGGCCGAGCGGGCGTGGGCGCGCCACAGGCCGTCGGCCACCTGGCGCGCGCGGTAGCGCGGGTGGCGACGTTCGGTCAGCCATGCTTCGAGGGTTTCGGGCAGAACGCCCGACAGCCCGGGGCGCGGATCGCGATCCATCACGCCCAATGCTAGTGCGGCCCGCTCCGGATGTGACAGAGACGTGACCGTGGACGGGCCGTCCGGATCTTGGCGAGGCGCCGCTGGCGGTAGACGATTCGGGCATGGCACGACGCCTGATCCCGGTCCTCGCCGTGGCGGTGCTCATGGCGGTCGCGACGCTGCCGCTGACCGTGCAGCCCGTGGCGGCGGGTTCGTACACGGTCCGCCTCGAGGCCGGGCCGCAGACCGGCTACCGCTTCTCGGCCAGCGGCACGATCCTCGGTCGCTTGACGATCAACCTGGCAAGCCCGGCGACGGCGACGTCGGCCAGTCGTTCGTCCGTCCCCAACCGGCCGGGCACGTACTACCGGATCACGACGGGCCAGTTCGCCGGCTACCGGATCCGCGAGTCGCTGGTGGCCTACGTGCCGGGCAAGATCGGCGAGGTCGTGTGGAGCCCCACGCGGAGGATCACCTTCCCGACCGGTCGCTACCTGGGGTACCGCTTCGACGCGGCATGGGCTCTCGCATCCACGGTGTACGGCTCGACGAGCACCACGACGACGGCCACAGCCTCACGACGCGCCATCATCGACGGCCGGCCCTACGCGCGCATGAGCAGCGGGCCGTGGAGCGGCACCTGGATGCCACTCCAGTCGGCCGGCACGACCTCCGCGCAGCGGATCACCTGCTCGAAGAAGGCCAAGGTCGCACCTGGTTCGGCGGCCCTCTATACCCGTGTCTCGACCACCGACCCGCAGGTCGCCCTGACGTTCGACATGGGCGGGCGCATGACGCCGGCGGTGGACATCATCGAGCGGCTGGTCGTCGATCGCGTCTGCGCCACGATCTTCCCGACGGGCACGGCGGCCCAGACGACCGATGGGCGAGCGGTCATGGCGCTCATCAAGGCGCACCCGGAGCTGTTCGAGATCGGCAACCACACGGTGCATCACTGCAACCTGCGCGACGGCGGTGGTGGCGCGGCCTGTCCGACGAGCCCGCCGACGGCGAGCTTCATCCAGGCGGAACTGCGCGATGCGGACACGGTGACCAACCAGCTGGCCGGCCTGAAGGGCGTGCCCTACTGGCGGCCGCCGTATGGTGCCCACAACGCCATCGTCCGGGCTGCGGCGGCCGCGATCGGCTACACGAGAACGATCATGTGGGACGTCGACACCATCGACTGGAAGCTGGTTGCGGATGGCGGCCCGACGGCGGGGTCCATGATCTCCAAGGTCACCACCAACGCCCGGAAGGGATCGATCGTGCTGATGCACCTCGGCGGCTACCACACGTTCGACGCACTGCCCGCAATGGTGTCCCGGCTTCGGGCCGCGGGATTGCAGCCTTCGACCATCAGCGCGCTCCTGCGCGCCGGCTGACGATCAGGCGACGGCCGTCCCGACGAGGGTGGGCGCTCCACGACGAAGCGTCGACGCGTCCATTGCCCGGCGACCCTCGAGCTGGACCTGGCCGAGCAGCAGGCGACCGTCCCCGGTCGTGAGCGCGAGGCCGTCGCCCTCGGCCACGAGGTGGCCCGGCTCATCCGAAGAGGCCGACGGGCCGACGCTCGCGGAGCGCACGATGAGCCGGCCCATCAGGCTCGTCTCCAGGTAGGTGGCGGGCCACGGCAGGTAGGCCCGGATCGCACGTTCGAGCTCCGCGGCGGGCCGCTGGGGGTCCAGCCGGCCATCGGCGCGCTGCAGCGGCCGCGTCAGCGTGGCCTGCGCCTCATCCTGTGGCCGCGCGGCGAGCTCGCCGCGGATCCACGGTTCCACGGTCCGCGCCAGGAGGTTTGCAGCAACGAGCGCGAGCTGCGACTCGAGCTCCGGCGCCGTCTCGTGGCCGAAGAGCGGGACGCGTTCCGCCGCAACGAGTGGGCCGGTATCGACGCCACGATCCATGCGGATGATCGACACGCCGGTCTCGCGATCGCCGGCGAGGATCGTGGCCTGGATCGGCGCCGCACCACGATGGCGCGGCAGCAACGATGGGTGCAGGTTCAAGGCACCGTGGCGGAAGTCCAGCAGCGGCTCGGGAACGATCCGACCGTAGTCCGCGAGCACCACGAGATCGGCGCCCAGCGCAAGGATGTCGACGCTCGCGGCGGGATCCCGCAGGCGCTCGGGGGTGAGGATCGGGCCCACGCCGAGGAAACGCGCCTCCTGGGCAATCGGGGTCGGGGTCAAGGTGCCACTCCGTCCCGCCGGTCGTGCAGGTGCCGTCACCACGCCGACGATGTCGACGGACGGGATCCGCGTCAGCTCGCGGAGTGACTCCGCGCCGAAGCCACCGCTGCCGATGAAGATGGTGCGCGTGCGACCGGGACGCCGGAGCGAAGCGGGCTGCGGCACCGAGCCCGCCTGTTCGGCGCTCGGGCCATGAACGGTCACGCCAGCGCGGCGGTCCGCTCCTCGACGCCCTCCTCCGCCTCGTCGCTCGCGCCGACCTCGATGAGCTCGTCCATCGAGTCCAGGTAGTCGATGTACAGCTTGCCGTCGAGGTGGTCGAGCTCGTGCTGCAGCGCCCGCCCGAGCAGGCCGCTGCCGGCAACCTTGTACTGGCGGCCGTGGCGGTTCTGGGCGACGACCCAGACCTTCTCCTTGCGGGTCACGTAGGCGATGTAGCCCGGAATGGACAGGCAGCCTTCCAGGTCGCGGTCCTCGCCCGTCGAGCGGACGATCCGCGGGTTCACCAGCTCGTGGAGCTTGTCCTCGACCTCGACGACGCAGGCCTGCAGCGCGACCCCCAGCTGGGGCGCGGCGAGGCCCACGCCGGGGGCGTCGCGCATGGTCTCGGCGAGGTCGTCGAGCAGCTCGTGGAGGTACTTGCCGAAGCTGTCGACCGGCTCACCCTTGAGGCGGAGGCGCGGGTCGCCCAGCGTGACGATGGAGCGGACACTCATGGCGGCAGAGTATAGCGAAGGGTTCCGGCCCGGCCGCCGATGGACGCCGTGGCCGGGCGCGGAGCCGCTCGGTCAGATGCCGGGGCGCGCCCCTTCGTCGTCCCCCGAAGCGGTCCCTTCCTCGAAGGCCGGGCTGGCCGGCGCATCCTCGGGGATCGACTCGGCGACCGTCTCGTACGGCGACGTCTCGGCGACCGTCTCGTACGGCGACGGCTCGGCAACGGCCTGCGGCTGCTCGACCGCGAGCTCCGCGGGTGTCGTCTCGACGGGGGGCGCGTCCGCGATAGGCGCCTCGGCCGTGAACGTCGGTGTCTCCTCCTCGACGAACGGCTGCTCGGCAACGGCCGTCGCGCTCCGCGCGCCGGATGCCTCGTCCGCGCTGGCTCCCACCCTGTCACCACGCAGGTCAGCGGCCCAGCCACGAGCGGCCTCGGCAAGCTTCACGCTCGCGTCGGCGGTCGCAGCGCCGGCCCGGCGAACCAGCGGAGCGGCCTTGTCGGCGGCGGTCGCCGTCAGGTCGGCGGCACGGGCCGACAGATCGCGGACGGTGGGGCCGGCTCGCTCGGCGAGGTCGTTGGCGGCGACCTTCAGCGAGTCGAACATCGTCTCCGGCTCGTGTCGGTTGCCGTTCTTGTCGTGCCCGTTCGTCGAATGGGTCTGATCGTCCATCGTGTCCGTCTCCTCGTCGTGGGCGCACATCCTCGCACGACTTGGCGAAGACGGCTACGGGTCACCGTGCGCATCGCGTCACAGCAGCGACTCCGGGTCGACGTCGACCGACCACGGTGGCTCGAGACCGCCGTCCAGCAGCGCGGCCGGCTCGTCGCCACGGAGGACGACGTTCCACCGCCAGCGGTCCGCGCGGCGGGCGATGTAGGCCGGCGCCGGGCCGATGACCGCGACGCGCGCACGGCGTTCCAGCGCCGTGGCTCGGAGCCGTTCCGCCATGGCCTTCGCCTCGTGCTCGGCACCTTCGCGGTCGGCAATGCCTACCGTCAGCTTCACCAGGCGCCCGAACGGAGGCGACCCGAAGCGCTCGCGGAGCGCCAACTCGCTTCGGTAGAACGCCCCGCCGTCCCCCGTTGCCACGGCCTGGATCGCCGGGTGGTCGGGTTGGTAGGTCTGGAGGATCGCCAAGCCCGGGCGCTCGCCACGACCTGCGCGGCCCACGGCCTGCGCGAGCAGCTGGTAGGTCCGTTCGGCGGCGCGTTCGTCGGGCAGGTTCAGCGCCACATCCGAGGACACGACGCCGACCAGCGTCACGTTCGGGATGTCGAGACCCTTGGCGACGAGGCTCGTCCCCACGAGGACGTCGATCCGGCCAGCGGCGAACGCGTCCACGACGCGGTCCGCGGCCCCGCGGCGTTCGACCACGTCCCGATCGAGCCGCCCGACCCGCAGGTCCGGGAAGGCGATCTTGACCTCGCGCTCCACCCGTTCCGTGCCACCGCCGAGGTAGCGGATCCGCGGCGAGCCGCAGTTCGGGCAGCGCGTTGCCAGCGGCGTGGCGCGGCCACAGTGGTGGCAGCGCAGCGTGATGCCGGCCTGGTGGTAGACCAGCGGCCGCTCGCAGTCCGGACAGGCCTGGACGTGCCCGCAGTCGCGGCACAGGACCACCGAAGCGCTGCCGCGCCGATTGAGCACGAGGATCGCCTGCTCCGCGGCAGCCGTGTCCAGGCCGGCCAACGCCTCCGACAGGCGGCCGGACAAGAGGCTCCGATTGCCGGCCGCAAGCTCGGCGCGAAGGTCGACGACCTCGACCCGTGGTGGCGCGCCGCTCAGCCGGGCCGGCAGGACCACGCGCCGGTACTCGCCAGCGTGAGCGCGACCCACCGTATCCACCGCGGGCGTTGCCGAACCCAGGATCACCGCCGCCCCGGCCTGCCGGGCGAGCTCGAGCGCGGCGTCGCGCGCCTGGACCCGCGGCGTCCGGTCGCTCTTGTATGCGGCCTCGTGCTCCTCGTCGACGATGATCAGGCCCACGTCCGCCAGCGGCGCAAGGACGGCCAGCCGCGTTCCGACCACGACCTGTACCGCGCCCGCCCGGATGCGCCGCCACTCGTCGGCACGCTCGCCGTCGCCGAGGCCCGAGTGGACGAGCCCGATGTCCACGTCGAGATCGGCCCGCAGGCGATCGACGAGCGGCGTCGACAGGGCGATCTCCGGGACCAGGACGAGGACCGGCCGACCGGCCTCGAGCGTCATGGCGATCGCCTCGCTGTACACCGCGGTCTTGCCGCCACCCGTGACGCCCTCGAGCAGGAGCGACCTCGGGTCCCGGGCGCGAATCGCGGTCCGGACGAGTTCGACCGCGCGTGCCTGCTCGGGGCTGAGATCCGCGTCCGCCGGCTTGCCGCCGCGTCGTCCGGCCGCGCGCGCGGCAAGGGGCCGCCGCGGGCGCTCGCGGATGTCGGCGGTGGCGAGCCCTCGGCGCACCAGCCCGGCGATTGCCCCGCTGCCGTGGCGGCCGGACAGCTCCGCTCCGTGCAGCCCGTCCGGCGGTCCGGCAGCGAGCTCGGCGAGCGCGTCGCGCTGGCGCGAACCGAGCGGTCGTCCCTCGACCGCGGCGGGGTCGTGCGCAGCCGTCCGGCCGGCGTCCGTCAGCACGACCCAGCGTTCGAATCGGGGACCCGCGCCGGCCGACGTGAGCGTCCAGTCGACGGTCACCAGGCCCTCGGCTTCGAGGGCGCGCAGCCGGCGCAGCAGCCCGGCACGGCCCTCGGGCGCGGCGAGAGCGCGGGCGGGACGGGGGCCGCCGGCGACCTGCTCGAGCAGATCGAGCGTGACGGCGTCCGCATCCGGCGCCACGGCCGCGCTGGCCGGCGTCCGCTCGACGACGAGCTCCAGCCGTTCCAGCATCGACGGCGGGAGCATCGCCCGGAGCACGAGTGCCGGCGCCACCAGGTAGTGCCCCGCGATCCAGCGTGCCAGCCCAAGTGACAGCGGCGGCAGCAGCGGCCCATCCGCCCGCACGCGAGCCGCGATCGGCTTCGTCAGGACCCCGTCGGGGGGCGCAGCATCGCCGAGGATCACGGCGAGCGCCTGGCGGCGGCCGAACTCGACGATCACGGCCTCGCCTGCTTCGACATCGGCCAGCGCATCGGGGACGGCGTAGGTGTACGTGCGCATCCCGCCCGCGCCGGCCGCGTCGATCGCGACTTCGACGAAGCGCGTCGCGCCGGACGCCACCGGCACGCTCGGCCCGTCGTCGAGCCCGAGCTCCAGCGCGGCCACGTTCAGATCCGGACCCGGCGCCCCGGGTAGCGGCGGTGCTCTTCGGCGATGATCTCCTCGATCCGCTGAGCGGTCGAGGCGACCTCCCCGGTCTCGTTCACGACGACATGGTCGTAGTCGTCCTGCCGGGCGAG
>DASTYU010000121.1:0-4808 GCA_035764655.1 Candidatus Limnocylindrales bacterium | reverse complement strand
ATCGCCATGGTGTTGATCACCGACAGTCCGCCAACGGCGAGGCTGATCAGGGCGATGCCGACAAGGATCGAGTTGAGGATGGCCGTAGCCGAACCGATCTGCTCGTTGAAGTCGTCGCCGGTCATCGCGGCCACGCCGGGGACCTGGCCCTCGATGGCATCGGCCAGCCGCGCCGGGTCGACGCCCGGCTCGGGGAACACGACCAGGGACGTTGCAAGCTCGGACGGAGCAAGCTGCTCCCGAAGCACCGGCGGCAGGGAATCGGCAAGGAGCTGCTGGGCCGCGGACAGCGGGATGGACGCGGCCTGGTCAGGCGCGGTCAGGGTCGGCTCCATGATGCCGACGACTTCGAACGGCGTCCCACGCAGCTCGATCGTGTCGCCGACCTGACTGTCGTGTTTCCTGGCGATGTCCGAGCCAAGGACAGCGACATTGTGTCGTTCGTCATCCGCGGTGAGGCCGCGACCCTGGGCGTAACGGACATCGAAGGTCTCACGCCCAGCGTCCGCGCCGGCGACCCCGCCGTTGATCATCGCCGGCACGCCCATCGTCACCGCGCTGATCTCGTCGTCCATGAGCATCATTACGACCGGAAACGCGACATCAACGCCTTCGACGGCCTGCACGCTCTCGAGCGTCGCGATATCCATTGGCGCGCTGCTGAAGCCGCCGATGGCCCCGGAGCTGTCGCTCAACGTCAGCTTGCCCGCGTAGTACGTGCTGCCGCCCTCGACGAGGGCATTGATCTTGTTGGCCATCGAACCGAAGACGACGAGCGCCCAGATCCCGATCGTGATGCCGAGAATCGTGAGGGTCGTACGGACCTTCCTCCGGCCGAGGTCGCGGAGGTGCTGCATGGGTCCCCTCCCATTCTGGCGCGGCGAGGCGCGCATGACGCGCCGCGGGCGCGCGATTCCGGTGAGCATGGGCAGCGCGCCTCGACGCGGGCCAGAGCCGGAACGACCCCTCGTCCGGGCCGGACGGCCCGTGCACCGGAACACGGCAGAACTTCTACCTTGTTTGTCGGGATTGGCGGTGGCACAATGCGCGCCCAGATGGATCGCACGTCCCGCACCCGCATGAGCTGTCCGTGTTGTCTCGCTGCCGAGCAGGGCTGGTGTACCTGAGCGCGGACCGTTCCTGACGACCGCGCAAGCACCCACCGTCACCCCTGCTGCAGCCACCAGCAGGGTTTTTGTTTGACTGCAACGCGACACTGGAAGGGATCCGAGCGATGACCACACTCACGATCGTCAACGAGGGGACCAGCTTGACGATTTCGACCGACGAGCTTCGCGACCGGCTGAACGACCCGAACCTGACGATCGTGGACGTCCGGCCGCTCGCCGCCTACAACGGCTGGCGTCTGCGGCATGAGGCCCGCGGCGGCCACGTCCCGGGCGCCGTCGCCTTCCCGGTGGCCTGGCTGCAGACGGTCGATGCACCCGAGATCGAACGACTGCTGGGAGCGAAGCAGGTTGAGCCGGGTCGCTCCGTGGTCGTGTACGGCTACGGCCCGGAGGACGCTGTCCCGCTGGCGACCCACCTGCTCGCGAGCGGATTCGACGACGTGCGAACGTATGACACCGGCTGGTTTGCCTGGGCAGCGGAGGACTCGCTCCCGGTCGAGCGCTTGCCGAACTACGACAAGCTCGTGCATACCGAGTGGCTGCGCGCGGTGCTGGCCGGCGAGCAGGCGGAGGCTCCGCCGGCGGGCCGGCATGTCCTGTTCCACGTCAACTTCGGGGTTCCCGAGGAGTACGCGGATGGGCACATCCCGGGTGCCCACTATCTCGACACGAACTGGCTCGAGTCGCCGGCCGACTGGAATCGCCGCACGCCAGCCGAGCTCGACCACGCGCTGCGCTCGCTCGGCATCACCTCGGACACGACCGTGATCCTGTACGGCCGCGACACCGAGGGCGACGCCAACGAGAAGTGGCCGGGCCGTCGGGCCGGACAGATCGCCGCAACCCGGGCGGCCCTGATCCTGCGCTACGCGGGCGTCGACGACGTCCGGCTGCTCGACGGCGGCTACGACTGGTGGGTCCGCGAGGGCAACCCGGTCGACACCACGCCCCGCCAGCCGGCTTCGGTGCCCGAGTTCGGCGCCGCGATCCCGGTCCGCCCGGAGCTGATCGTGGACATCGGCGAGGCCAAGGAGATCCTCGCCGACCAGGCGGGCGCGGCTCTCGTCAGCATCCGGACGTGGCGCGAGCACATCGGGGCGGTGAGCGGCTACAACTACATCGGCCCGGCAGGGCGGATCAAGGGCGACGTGTGGGGCAACTGCGGCTCCGACGCCTACCACATGCAGCACTATCGGAACATCGACAACACGATGCGCCCGTATCCCGAGATCACCGCCAACTGGGCGGAGGCCGGGATCGTCCCCGAGAAGTGGGTCGCGTTCTACTGCGGAACGGGCTGGCGGGCCAGCGAGACGTGGTTCTACGCGTACCTGCAGGACTGGCCGCGCGTCGCCGTCTACGACGGCGGCTGGTTCGAGTGGAGCGCGGACCAGGTCAACAACCCGATCGAGGTCGGCGAGCCGGGAGACGTGTTCGCGGCGTAATCCCAGCAACCTGGTGGGACGGGGCCGCACCGACGGGGCTTTGCTATCGTCCGCGTGTGACCCTCGAAGTCCGTCCCGTCCGCGAGGACGAGGCCGTCCCCTATATCGAGGCGCTCAGCACTGCATTCCTCGACCGCCCTGACGTCGAGCGGGTGGCCCGGGAGATCTGGCCCCTGTGGCAGGACACCCGGACGTGGGCCGCTGTGGTCGATGGCCGGATCTGCGGAACGTTCCGGAGCTGGCCTACGGAGTTGACGGTGCCGGGCGGCGCCCGCCTGCCGGCAGCTGGCGTGTCAGCCGTGACCGTTCTGCCCACTCACCGCCGGCGCGGGATCCTGCGTGCGATGGTCTTCACCGAGCACTCCGCGATCCGCGAACAGGGCCAGGTCTTCGGCATGCTCTACGCCGCGGAGTACCCCATCTACGGCCGTTTCGGCTACGGCCCGGCCTGCAGAGAGTCGACGTGGACGCTCGACACGGAGCGCACCCACTTCCACGGGTCGCGAACCGGCACGGTGGAGCTCGTCACGCCCAGCGAGGAGGTCCGGGCGAGGCTGCACGGCGTCTTCGAGGCGTGGCGGCTCCGTCAGGTCGGCGAGCTCCGCCGGCGCGAGCACAGCTGGGACTTCGAGCTGGGCCTGCGGGAGGAGTTCTGGGGCCCACGCTGGAAGGGCTTCGTTGCCCTGCATCGCGACGAATCGGGCACCGTCGACGGCTATGCCCGCTACCACGCGGAGGAGAAGTGGGAGCAGCGCCAGCCGCGCAACACACTGGTCCTTGACGAGCTCCACGCCCTCACCGACGTGGCGAATGCCGACCTGTGGCGGTTCCTCGCCGAGGTGGACTGGGTCAGTGCCGTGCGGGCAGCGCGGCGCAGTCCGTCGGATCGGCTGCCCTGGCTGCTGACGAACGCCCGTGCGGCATCGCTGTCGGACGTGGGCGACGGGATGTGGGTCCGGATCTTCGACGTCCCTCGGGCGTTGGAGGCACGGCGCTACGAGCGGGCGGGGCGGATCGTTCTCGAGGTCGTCGACCGCGAGCGTGCCGATCGCCCGGTCCGGGTCGAACTGGAGGCCGGCACCGAGGGTTCCACCTGTCGACCGACCGACGCCGCGCCGGATCTCACCGTCGACGTGGCGGCACTCGGCGCGGCATACCTGGGTGGGACGCGGTTGCGGGACGCGGTGCTGGCACACGGTGTCGACGAGCACCGGAATGGTGCCCTGCGCGACGCCGAGGCGCTTCTGCGCACCGGGGACGAACCGTGGTGCTCCACATTCTTCTGACGGCATCCGCAGCCCTCGACTGACTGGGCGCCTGCCGCAAGCCCGGCCGGAGCGTACCGGTCGGGGATGTTGCGGGGTGGTGGGCCCGTCCTCGGGCACGTCGTTCGTACTGGCGCCGACGTGGTACCGCGCGACGGGGTGCGTCCACGCCACGCACAGGTGCACCAGCGCACATAGCCCGGCAGGCGACCAACGGTTGGTGGAGAGGACTACGGCAGTGGCCGTATTCCTACCTCAGCGCCAAACCGGGGGTTGGCGCTCCAAGCCGCTCAAGTCGTAGGCCCGGTCGCGGGCCTCCGGTGGGACATTTGAGAGGTCCGGGATGCACGTGAAGTCGAAAAAGGCGCGAGAGCGGACGGTCGCCGTGGCGGCGATTCTTGGATCCGTTCTGGCCGCCATGCCGGTGCCCGCTGCGATGCATGCCATCGCGGCCGAGAACCCCAAAGCGACCTACCTCGACGTCGAGGCCGAAGCGGCCAGCGGCCCGACCGGGACGACCTTCGTTCTTACCGCCACGGTCTACGACCAATTCGGCGTTGCCTTCGAGAAGTCGAACGTGAACATCAAGATGTGGTGGTTGAGCGGCCCGAACGACCAGACATCGACGGGCGGCGCGAGCGACCTCGAGTGCAAGACCGCCGACAGTGGGTCGTGCAGCGTGAGCTACGACACCACGCTCCCGGGCACGGATGTGATCTGCGCGTCCATCGGCGGATCGATCGGCCAGTGCTCCGAGGCCTGGGATGCGCCCGAGCTCGACAACGACCAGGACACCGTGCAGCGCGTCGTCACCGAGCCAGATCCGACGCCGACGCCCACCCCTGAGCCCACGCCGACTCCGACCCCCACGCCGACCCCGACGCCCGAACCCACGCCGACTCCGACGCCCGAACCGACGCCGACTCCGACGCCCGAACCGACGCCGACTCCGACCCCCACGCCGACTC
>DASTYU010000120.1:0-2213 GCA_035764655.1 Candidatus Limnocylindrales bacterium | reverse complement strand
CCGGCGACACGGCCGTACCGGTCGTCGAGGCGGGCGAACTCCTCGGCGCGCTCTCGGTCGCGATGCCGGCGAACGACCCGATGACCCCAGCCAAGGAACGACTGATCCGCGACCTGGCGTCGCAAGCGGGGTTGGTCCTTCGGAACGTGCGGCTCGTCGAGGAGCTGCGGGCCACGCACCGTCGGCTCGTCACGGCTCAGGACCAGGAGCGCCGCCGGCTCGAACGCAACATCCACGACGGCTCCCAGCAGCAGCTGGTCGCGCTGTCGGTGAAGACGCGGCTCGCGCGCGACCTGACGGCACGCGATCCAGCCCAGGCGGCCGAGATGCTCACGCAGATCGATGCCGAGATCCAGACGGCCCTGGGTGACCTCCGAGACCTGGCGCGCGGCATCTACCCGCCGCTCCTGATCGACGAGGGACTCCGCGCGGCATTGGACGCCCAGGCGCGGCGGTCGCCCGTGCCGACCACGGTCCGGGCCGACGGCGTGGGACGCTATCCGCCCGAGGTGGAGGCGGCCGTCTACTTCTCGTGCCTCGAGGCCCTGCAGAACGTGGCCAAGTACGCGGAGGCGAACTCGGCCACGGTGATCCTCGCGCAATCGAACGGGCACCTGACGTTCGAGGTCGTGGACGACGGCCGCGGCTTCGACCCCGCGGCCGAAAGGGACGGAACCGGCCTGCAGGGGATCGCCGACCGGCTCGGGGCGCTCCACGGCGAGGTGACGATCCGTTCCGAACCCGGTGCGGGCACGCGTATCCGGGGGCGGATCGAGGTGGGCGCATGAGGCGAGCGTTCCGCATCGTCGCGGCCGTCCTTGGCATCGTGACGATCGGCCTCAACCTGCCGTTCGCGGTCGGCGCGTTGCTGGGCGAGGCCGATCGGATCCATCGATTCCACTTCGTGGCGGGGACGCTGGGGTCCGGCGTCCTGCTCGGCGTTTCGCTCCTGGCTTGTGCGCGCAGGCCCGAGGACCTGGCTCCGTTCTGGGTCGCCGTGGCGTCGGGCGTGGCCACCACGATCGTGGGGATCGTCGCCGGCGATTTCGTCTCTGGCCTGTACGTCATCGCGCCGGTACTGCTCATTGCGTTGCTCGCCTTGCATCCCGAGCGCCGTTCGCTGTTCGAGATCGGGGGCGTCGACGCCGGCGCCGCCGCCCTGGCCGCGCTCGCCCTGGTGCCGGCCGTGGCGTACGCGCTCACCCAGTCCGAGCTCCAACGCAACGGCTCCTCGCTCGACCCCCACGTCGAGTTCCACCACTACAGCGGGATGGCGTCGTATGCGTTGTCGCTGCCGCTGGCCGCGCTCGCAGCGTCGCTGCGCCTGCCCGGGCGACGGATCGCGGTGTGGATCGTGGGCGTGACGGGCGCCGGGCTCGGCCTGGCCTCGCTGCTGCTCTCGGACTACGTGGGCGCGTTCGATCCCGTGTGGGCGTGGCTCGCACTGGCGTGGGGGATCGTGTTCGTGGCCGTGGGCCAGCCCCGTCGGGGGTCGGCGTGACCGTCGAACGAAGCAGGCCGAAGAGCATCTTGCGCAGGATCGAGCGGTGGATGGTCGGCCTCGTGATGGCGGTGATCGCGTTCGTGCTGGAGAAGATGGTCCTGCGCAGCATCCGCAAGGCCGGCAAGTCCGATGAGAGCACGGAGGAGCTGCACACCACGCTCACGTCCAAGGGCGGTGAGGTCGACCTGACCGACGCGCGCTAGCCGCGTTTGCGGATCAGGTCTACCAGCAGCGCGAGGAGCAGTCCCGCGGAGATCACGCCGAAGGCCACCGGCACCCACCTGGCCACTCGATCCGAGGAGACGGCGGTCAGCGCCGTGGCCAGGATCGCCGCGCCGGCGGTCAGCGAGATCGCCAGGCGGCGCCCCGCCCGGCGGATCGTCGTCTCGAGCGAAGCCGCCCGGAAGTTCACCTCGAGCTTCTGTCCGGGGCGGGCGCCGATCAGGCGTTCGATCGCCTCGACCACCTTCTCGAAGCGAACCTTGAACCGCTGTGCCTGGTAGAAGAGCGTCTTGGGGTCGAGCTTGCCTCCCATCCCCCGCACGAGGTTGCGCATCAGGAACCTGCCGGCCACGTCGAACGGGTCGACGTCGGGATCCAGCGTCGCCGCGGCGAGCTGCATCTGCGCAAGTGCCTTCGCCGTCAGCGTGAGCGACGCCGGGAGCGCGACGTCGTGCCGCAGCGCGATCTCGGTCATCTCCTGAAGGAC
>DASTYU010000119.1:0-2163 GCA_035764655.1 Candidatus Limnocylindrales bacterium | reverse complement strand
TGGCCATGAGGACGACGACGTCTTCGGGTCGGATGATGCCCTCCAGGGCGTCACCGATCGCCGCCAACATCGGTTTGCGCGGCTGGGCACGGGTCGCGTCGCACACGGAGATCGCCACGCGCGCGCCGGGCCGCAGCAGGTCCCGCAACGGCTGACCCGCGACTGGTCGCTCCAGCGCGGCACGGACGGCCCCGACCTCGTCCCCGACCGGCTTACGGTGAGCGGGCGCGACCACCGTGGCGTCAGCAGGAACGTCGATCGTCAGCCCCGCGGTGCCGTAGGCCAGCCGCACCTGCCGTGTGGCACCAGACGGCCTCACGGCAGAACCCGGCACGGGTTTCGCAGGATGCCGATCCGTTCGATCTCGACCTCGACCACATCGCCGTCCGCCAGGAAGACCGGAGGGTCCCGGAACGCGCCGACGCCGCCCGGCGTCCCGGTCGCGATGATGTCGCCGGGTTCGAGCGTGAACGAGCGCGAACAGTAGGCGAGAAGTTCCCCAACCCCGAAGACGAGGTCCGAGGTCGACGCGTCCTGGCGCACCGCGCCGTTGACGCGACAGCTGATGCGAAGCGCACCGGGATCCGCGATCTCATCAGCCGTCACGAGCCACGGTCCCAAGGGACAGAAGGTGTCGAGGCTCTTTGCCCGCGTCCACTGCCCGTCGCGAGCCTGGAGATCGCGCGCCGACACGTCATTGAGGCAGGTATAGCCGAGGACGAACTCGAGGGCGTGCTCGGCCGGCACATCCCGAGCCCTCCGGCCGATCACCACGGCCAGCTCGGCCTCGTAGTCGACCTGGCAGGTGAGGCTCGCGGACCAGCTGATCGCCGCGCCGTCGCGAATGACCGCCGACGGCAACTTGGCAAACAGCAGCGGGTCGCTCGGAAGCGTGGCGTCCTCTTCGGCCACGTGCGCCCGGTAGTTGCGCCCGACCGCGATGATCTTGCCCGGCGTCTCGATCGGCAATCGGCTCACTTGGCGCCCCGGACGCCGCCGTCGACGAACAGCCCGCTCCCGAGGACGAACCGGGATTCGTCTGACGCGAGGAACAGCGCCGCTGCTGCCACGTCCTCGGGGCGCCCGAGATCACCGGTCAGTTGCCGCGCCCTGAGTGTCTCGAGCCCGGCGACCGGGTCGTCGTAGCTTTCCGCGAGGTAACGATCGACGAACGGCGTGTGGATCGTGCCGGGGAGCAACGCGTTCACCCGGATCCCGTGCTGCGCGTAGTCGGCCTGCATCTGGCGGGTCAGCGCAAGAACCGCGCCCTTCGATGCCGCATACGAGGCCCGCCGCGCCAGGCCGATCTCGGCGATCGTCGAGGACATGTTGATGATCGAACCACGGCGCGCGGCGACCATCGCCGGCAGGACCGCCCTGGCCATGAGGAAGACGCCGCGAACGTTCACGGCCATCACCCGCTCCCAGAGTTCGGGCGAGGTTTCCTCGACGGTCCCGACGCCTGCGATCCCGGCGTTGCTGAACAGCACGTCGATGCGCCCCCATGCCGCGAGAACCTGGGCGACGCCCGCCTCGCACGAAGCCGAGTCGGTGACGTTGAGCAGGAACGGGGCGGCCGCATCGTCCCGACCGGCGGCGGCGGTTGCCAGCGCAACGGTCTCGGCGGCGGCGTCCGAGTCGATGTCGGCGACGGCGACGGTGGCACCCTCCTCCGCGAACCGGATCGAGGTCGCGCGTCCGATGCCGCTGCCGGCACCGGTGATGAGGCAGACTCGATCATCCAGTCGGCCGCTCATGTGCTAGCGGCTCATGCGCTGCGTGCCACCTGTGCCCCCCTCCATGCGGGGCCGTCGGGAAACGCGAACCGGACGAGCGAGTCGGGTTTCATCGTGATGCTGTAGCCAGGGGCCTCGGGGACCAGGTAGCGCCCGCCGTGGATCCGCACCGGGTCCACGAAGTGCTCGTGAAGATGGTCGACGTACTCGATGAACCGGCCCTCCATCGAACCGCTCACCGCGACGAAGTCGAACATCGACAGATGCTGCACGTACTCACAGAGCCCTACGCCCCCGGCATGCGGGCAGACCGGCACACCGAATTTCGCGGCGAGCAGCAGAACCGCCAGCGCCTCGTTCACGCCACCGAGCCGGCACGCGTCCAGCTGGCAGTAGCCGATCGCCCCCGCCTGCATGAGCTGCTTGA
>DASTYU010000118.1:0-7555 GCA_035764655.1 Candidatus Limnocylindrales bacterium | reverse complement strand
GATCTGGCCGCGTCGGGTCGCCATCACGAGGTAGTGGCCCGGCTCGAAGTCCGGCAGCACGATGGTGGCCATCGGGACCTCGCCGGTCTCTACCTGCACGCCGGGCAGGTTGATGATCGGGATGCCCTTGGCTTGGCGACTCGCATCGGGGATCGCGTGGACCTTGGCGCTGAAGACGCGTCCGCGGTTGGTGAAGAAGAGAGCCCAGTCGTGGGTGTTGGCCACGAGGAGGTGCTCGACGGCGTCCTCCTCGCGGGTGACGTGGCCGATGATCCCCTTCCCGCCGCGATGCTGGCGCCGATAGGTATCGACCGGCTGGCGCTTGATGTAGCCGCGGCCCGAGATCGTGATCACGACGTCCTCGTCGGCGATCAGGTCCTCGTCGGTCATCTCGCGGCTCGCGTCGTCCTCGACGCGCGTCCGGCGTTCGCCGGCGTATTTCTTCTGCAGCTCGGCGAGCTCGTCCTTGATGATCGCGAGCACGCGTGCGGGGTTGGCCAGGATGTCCTCCAGCTCGGCGATGAGCTGGATCACCTGCAGGTACTCGTCCTCGATCTTCTTGCGCTCGAGAGCCGCCAGGCGGGCGAGGCGCATGTCGAGGATCGCCTGGGCCTGCAGCTCGGACAGATCGAATCGCTTCATGAGGTTGGCCCGCGCGACGTCGACGTCCGGCGACTCGCGGATCGTGCGAATGACCTTGTCGAGATTGTCGAGCGCCTTCTTGAGGCCTTCGAGGATGTGGGCGCGAGCGCGCGCCTTGCCGAGGTCGAACTCCGTCCGCCGCCGGACGATCTCGCGGCGGTGGTCGACGTAGTGCTGCAGGACCGACTTGAGCGGCAGCGTCATCGGCTGGCCGTCGACGAGCGCCAGCATGTTCATGTTGAACGCAAGCTGCATCGGGGTGTGCTTGAACAGGTTGTTCAGCACCTTGTGCGGGTTCGCGTCGCGCTTGATCTCGATGTAGATCCGCATGCCGTCGCGATCGGACTCGTCGCGCAGGTCGGCGATGCCGTCCATCTTCTTGTCCTTGACGAGGTCGGCGATCTTCTCGAGCAGCGCGGCCTTGTTCACCTGGTACGGCAGCTCGGTGACGATGATCGCGGTGCGGTCGCCGCGAACCTCCTCGAACGCGACCTGGGCGCGCATGACGACACGGCCGCGGCCGTGGGCGTACATCTGGCGGATGGCGTCGACCGTCTCCCACTCGCCGGTGAGGATGTTGCGTTGCTTCTCGTAGCGGAAGATCGTGCCGCCGGTCGGGAAGTCCGGCCCGTTGACGTGGCGGCACAGCTCGTCGTTGGTGACCTCAGGGTCGTCGATCAGGGCGACCGTGGCGTCGCAGATCTCGCCGAGGTGATGGGGCGGGATGTTCGTCGCCATCCCGACCGCGATGCCCGTGCTGCCGTTGATGAGCAGGTTCGGGAGCTTCGCGGGCAGGACGGACGGCTGCTGCTGGGTACCGTCGTAGTTCTCGACGAAGTCGACGGTCTCCTTGTCGATGTCCGCGAGCAACTCGCCGGAGATCGCGGTGAGGCGGGCCTCGGTGTAGCGCATGGCGGCCGGCGCGTCGCCATCGACCGAGCCGAAGTTGCCTTGGCCGTCGACGAGCGGGTAACGCATCGAGAAGTCCTGGGCGAGCCGGACGAGGGCGTCGTACAGGGCCACATCGCCGTGCGGGTGGTACTTGCCCATCACCTCGCCGACGATCGCCGCGCACTTGCGGTACGAGCTGGTGGCGGACAGCCCCATCTCGCCCATCGTGTAGAGGATCCGGCGGTGCACCGGCTTCAGACCGTCACGGACGTCGGGCAGGGCGCGCGCCACGATCACGCTCATCGCGTAGTCGAGGTAGCTCACGCGCATCTCGTCTTCGATGCGCGTTGCCTTGATATTGCCCGGGTCGTCGGTCACGGAAGGTCTCCTGCGGTCACGTCAGTGGTGGCTCGGGCATCTCGCGGCCAAGGCCCATGCCGGCGAACTGCGCGGCGGTGGCGGCAGCTCGCGAGGTTGATCGAGCGCCGGGTCGGCGGCGGATGCCGTCCAGCCGCGAGCGCAGCTCGGCCGCCGTCGCGGCGTCCACCTTCGGCAGCGTGTCGCGGATCACCCACGCGCGGTGGCCGTCCCCGCTCGCCACCGCCTCCCCCGTCTCGTCGGTGACGAAGGTCGTCACGGCGTCCGCATCGACGAGCAGCAGGGAGCGGAGCGCCCACGACAGTGCCTTCTGGACATCCGGTTCGTCGTCGCCGATCAGCTGGCCGATGAGCTCCAGCCCGTGCGTGGCGATCCCGGTTTGGCGGCCACGTGTGCGGTCGATGAACGGGATCGTCGCAACGGTCGAGCCGACGAGCCGGCGCTCCCAGCGGTTCGGGCTGAACACGAGCTGCTCGAGCTCGGCCCAGCGGTAGGACTCGAGCAGGATGCCGCGGCCATACGGGTGCGCGAGCGTGTCGACGGTGATCCAGTCGGCCGCCTCGCGCGCCGCGCGCCGAAGCAGCTGCCAGGCACGCTCGGGCTCGTCGGGGACGAGCCGCTCGAGGATGCCGAAGGCGAACCAGCGCATTTCCAGCGGCTCGCTGCGGAACAGCCGGTCGGCGAGGTACAGCAGCGTGGTGGGCGACTGGCCCTTGGTGGCGCCGCGGAATCCGCGGGCGACGGCCGTGTTGAGCGGCCAGCGGACCCCGAGCACGGGCCCGAGACCCGGGGCGATGCGCTGCTCTCCCTCCTGGTAATCGGGATCGGCAAGCCGTTCGAAGCCGCTCTCGAGCTCCCGCGCGAACGCGTCAGGATCGTGGACCGTGTCGGCCAGCGCGCGGCCGAGCTCCTCGGCCTCCTCGCGGTGCGCGGCGACGAACGCCACTGCCCGGGCCGTGGCCTCGCTGGCCGGTCGTTGCGTGGTCGTCGTGGTCACCGTTCAGCCACCGGTTCGGGTGCATCGGCACGGGCCCGAAAGCCGTAGCGCGCCTGCAGCTCCCGTTTGCGCTCCTCGCTTGCGGCCATGTACACCCCGTCGGCCGTCGCGAGGATCGTTCCGTCGGTCGCGTCGACCACGCTGCCGGCCGTAGCAACGAGACGTCGTCGCTGGCTGGTGACCCAGCCCTCGGCGCGGATCGACTGGTCAACGCGGATCGGTCGCTTGAAGTTGACGGACAGCCTCGCGGTCACGCCCCAGTTGTCGGCGCCGACCAGCGACCAGGCCATCACCTCATCGAGGATCGTGCAGACGATGCCGCCGTGAGCGATGCCCTCCCAGCCCTCGAAGCGCGGCTCCAGGCTGAGCTCGGTCCAGCAGCGCCCCGGCTCGATGTGCAGGTCGAGCTGCATGCCGTGGGTGTTGAGCGTCCCGCAGGCGAAGCAGTTGTGCGGCGAGAACTCGAACGTCGACCCTTCCGTGCGGACGACCGCGGTCGCGGTGGCCTCAGACGTCAAGGTTCTGGACCTTCCGTGCCTCGGCCTTGATGAAGTCCTTGCGCGGGGCGACCTTCTCGCCCATGAGCATGGTGAAGATCTCATCCGCAAGTGCGGCGTTCTCCAGGTCGATCCGGAGCAGCGTCCGCGTCTCGGGGTTCATCGTGGTTTCCCACAGCTGATCGGCGTTCATCTCGCCCAGACCCTTGAACCGCTGCACGGTCAGGTTCTTGACGTTCATCTCCTTGATGATCCGATCGCGGTCCCGTTCGGTCTGGGCGTAGCGTGTCTGCTTGCCGGTGCTGATGCGGTACAGCGGCGGCTGGGCGATGTACAGGTAGCCCGCCTCGATGACCTCCGGCATGTGCCGGTAGAAGAACGTCAGCAGCAGTGTCCGGATGTGCGCGCCGTCGACGTCGGCGTCGCTCATCAGGATGATCTTGTGGTAGCGCAGCTTCGTAATATCGAAGCCTTCGCCGATGCCCGCTCCCAGGGCGATGATGAGCGGGCGGATCTTCTCGCTCGACAGCACTTTGTCGAGGCGCGCCTTCTCGACGTTGAGCATCTTCCCGAACATCGGGAGGATTGCCTGGAAGCGACGGTCGCGGCCGGCCTTGGCCGACCCACCTGCCGAATCGCCCTCGACGATGAACAGCTCGCTTCGCGCCGGCTCGCGCTCCTGGCAGTCGGCGAGCTTGCCGGGAAGTGACAGGCCCTCGAGGGCGCCCTTGCGAATGACCAGATCGCGTGCCTTGCGAGCGGCCTCGCGCGCGCGGGCGGCGGTGAGGCACTTCTCGATGATCCGCCGACCGTCCGCCGGGTTCTCGTCGAGGTACTGCCCGAGGCTGTCCGCAACGGCCGTCTGGACCTGGCCCTTGACCTCGGCATTGCCGAGTTTGGCCTTGGTCTGTCCCTCGAACTGAGGGTCGGTCAGCTTGACGCTGATGACGGCGGTCAGACCCTCGCGGACGTCGTCGCCCGAGAGGTTCGTGTCGGAGTCCTTGAGGATTGCCGCACGTCGCGCCCAGTCGTTCAGCGAGCTCGTCAGCGCGGCCCGAAAGCCGGTCACGTGCGTGCCGCCATCCACCGTGTTGATGTTGTTCGCGAAGGCGAGCACGTTCTCGGTGTAGGTGTCGTTGTACTGGAGCGCTACCTCGACCGCGGTCGTGCCCTCCCTGCGCTCGACGTAGATCGGGCGGGTGTGGAGGACCTCCTTGTTGCGGTTCATATGGCGCACGAACGACTGGAGGCCACCCTCGAAGTAGAACGAGCGCTCTCGATCGACGCGCTCATCGATCAGGGTGATCCAGACGCCCTTCGTGAGGTATGCCGACTCACGCAGTCGCTCGGCGACCATGTCGAACGAGTAGTCGACGGTCTCGAACATCTGCGGATCGGCGCGGAAGGCCGTCCGCGTGCCGCGGCGCGTGCCCTGCGGCCCGATCTTGGAGACCGACTTCTTCGGCTTGCCACGCTCGTATTCCTGCATCCAGACGTGCCCGTCGCGGGCGGACTCCACGCGGAGCCACTCGGACAGCGCGTTCACGACGCTGACGCCGACGCCGTGGAGCCCGCCGGACACCTTGTAGCCGCCGCCACCGAACTTGCCGCCGGCGTGCAGGACCGTGTGCACGACCTCGAGGGCGTCCTTTCCGGTCTGATGCTTGCCGACGGGGACACCGCGGCCGTCGTCCTGGACGATGACGGTGCCGTCCTCCTTGATCGTGACCTCGATCTCCTTGGCAAAGCCCGCCATCGCCTCATCGATCGAGTTGTCGACGACCTCCCACACGAGGTGGTGAAGGCCGCGCCCGTCGGTCGAGCCGATGTACATGCCCGGTCGCTTCCGAACGGCTTCCAGGCCCTCGAGGACCTGGATGCTCGCCGCGGTGTAGTCGGAACCGGCACCGCGCTTCGCCCGCCGACCGTTGGTCGCGGTGGCGGGTGTCTTGCGGGTGGCTTCCTGGGTCACGCGGTTCCTCCGGTCAGGCGCTCGTAGAGCCGTCCAAGCTCCTCGTCGCTGTAGTACTCGATGACGATGCGGCCGCCGCGGCGCGATCGCGCCAGGCTGACCTTGGTTCCGAGCGAGCGGCGCAGATCCTCTTCGACGCGTTCGAGGTCTGGATCCACGCGCTTCGCGGCTGGCTCGGTCTGCGCTTCAGGTCGGGGCGCCCGGAGCCGACGGACCAGCTCCTCGGTCTGGCGAACGGAAAGCTCCTGGCCGATCACGGAGTCGAGAACGCGCTCCTGGAACTCGGGTCCGAGCCCGCCGAGCGCCCGGGCGTGTCCTTCGGTCAGGCGGCCGTCGGCGACGGCGAGCTGGAGAGGAGGTGCGAGCTCGAGCAGGCGAAGGGTGTTCGCGACCGTTGACCGAGCCCGGCCGACGCGTTCGGCGATCGTCTCCTGCGAGAAGCCGAACTGCTCGATGAGTTGCCGATAGGCCGTGGCCGTCTCGATCGGGTCGAGGTCGGAGCGTTGGAGATTCTCGACCAGCGCGAGCTCCAGGCGCGCGGGGTCGCTGACCTGGCGGATCACGGCCGGGATCCGCTCGAGGCCGGCCGCCTGAGCTGCCCGCAGACGGCGCTGGCCGGCGACGAGCTCGTACCCGTCGAGCGTCTCGCTGACGAGAATCGGCTGAATCACGCCGTGCTCGGCGATGCTCGCGGTGAGGCTGGCGAGCTCCGTCTCGTCCATCCGCTGGCGCGGCTGGTAGGGATTGGGCCGGATCCGGGCGATCGGGATATCGCTGACTCCCGGCTGGGTCGTCGGTCGTTGGGGGATCAGCGCGGCGAGCCCCCGTCCAAGGCCCTGTGCGCGCTCGGGTCGAACGGTCATGCCACCCTCGCGGTGTCGATCCGGACGGTGCGCCCGTCCTGCGCCCGAATTTCGGCAGCGAGCGCGGCATAGGCCTCCGCGCCGCGGGAGTCGGGACGGTACAGCGAGATCGGCAGCCCGTGACTGGGAGCCTCGGACAAACGAACGCTTCGTGGGATGACCGTCTGGTAGACCGCGCCCCCGAGATGGCGCCGGACTTCCGCAGCGACATCTGCGGAGAGGTTGGTGCGGACGTCGTACATGGTCAGGACCACGCCCTTGATCTCCAGGGCCGGGTTCAGGTGGTCACGTACGAGGTTGATGGTCGCGATCAGTTGCGTCAGTCCTTCGAGGGCGTAGTACTCGCACTGGATCGGAATGAGGACCGAGTCAGCCGCGGTGAGCGCATTGACGGTCAGCAGTCCCAGTGACGGCGGCGAGTCGATGAGGATGTAGTCGTAGTCGGCGGCGACATCCCGGACGAGCCGGGATAACCGTCGTTCGCGTTGTTCGAGCGGCGCCAGCTCGATCTCAGCTCCGGCCAGGGCGATCGATGACGGGACGATCGACAACCCGTCGGTTGGTCCCGCGACGAACAGGTCCCTCAGCCGGACGTCATCGATGACCGCGTCGTAGATCGATCGGTCAAGTGCCGCCCTGTCGATCCCGAACCCGCTCGTGGCATTTCCTTGCGGGTCGAAATCGATGACGAGAACGCGATCGCCGGCGGTGGCGAAGTAACTCGCCAGATTGACCACCGTGGTGGTCTTTCCGACGCCCCCCTTCTGGTTCGCACAGGCGATGACCTGGCCCACTCAGTGGGCCGCTCGAGACACGTTCACGGAACGTAATTCTAGCATTTTTTCGCCGATTCCTCCGTTCCGGGAGGGTACGACGAGGCGATAACCTGCCCATTAGCTGATCAGGAAGACGAACCGTTTTTCACGTGGACCGAGGGGTCAGGGCCGCGGCCGTCTCAGACCTGACCACGGCGGCCAACGAAGGGCGATCAAGGCCGGCGCCCTACCACGATTCGGTGGTTCTCGGGACACGCGGGTCCGCGTTCGACCCCTGACAATTCCAGGTGGCGTTTCACGTGAAACCGCATACCAGGGGGGGCTGCGTCCGACCTTGACGTTCCACGTGGGCGTTTCACGTGAAACAGGGCGCCAACCAGGGCCTCAGTATCTTCACAGAACCGCACAATCGTCCTGGTTCGAACGTACCGCGCGGGAGCGTTGCCGGTGGCGCCCGGGCCGTGGGATACTCGCGCTTGACGTCGCCGCCGTAGTCGACCGAGGTGGAAGGCACAAAGCGGGCGCGCGACCCTGGCGGA
>DASTYU010000117.1:0-9225 GCA_035764655.1 Candidatus Limnocylindrales bacterium | reverse complement strand
CGTGGACCTGCGTCCCGAGGACGCCGTCGATGTGGCGCCGTCCGCGACGCCTTGATCGATCTGTATCGACTGGCGGGCGGCCACGAGGCCGCCCGCTGTTCGTTTGCCCACCGGGTTATGGACTCGGCGGCGCGCTCGGGCTCGCTTGAGGACTCGCTTCAGGTTCGATGCGAGTGAATGTGGTCGCGCCGAAGGGCAGCCAGTCACCGCGTTGCTCGATCTTCGTCAGCGTGTCGTTCTGCGCGTCGTAGACGAGGGTGAGACCCCCACCGCCGAGGGTGTCGCCGAGCGGTAGGTCAGCCCACTCGAGATCGATGCGGTCGCCGTCCACGCGCCCGCTGGCCACGTTGGCAAAACCGGACTGGTCGGTCAGTCCCGGCTCGATGTCGCGCACGTCGGTGCCGAACCACCAGATGCAATCGCCAACCTGGCGGACGTAGTAGTAACCGCCTTCACTCCCCAACCACACGCCGGTGAGCTCGCCGATGCCCTCGGGATCCTCGGTCGCACACGCGATCGCCGACAGGTCGCCCGCGGAGGACGGAGGAGCGAACGAGGTGATGTCGTCCCCCGCCGACGGACTGGGAGCGTTGTTACCGCAACCAGCGACGATCAAGATGATCACAACGAGTACAAGTCGAATCACTTCGCGTGTTCTCATGCTTCGGGTTAGCGGGGTCGGCTGAGGCCGGAGGATACCGCGCCCATGATTGAACGTTTTCGGTCGCCCGAACGCTCGTAACTGGCAAGGGGCTAAACGCGCTGTTGTCCACGACTGTGGAGGGATGGGTGCAGGTCGTTCGACATTGGCGACTGCCGGCCATGGCCGTCGTGGTTGCGCTCGTTCTCGGTTGCGCGCCCACCAGCAGGACCTCCCCGCCGGCAGCGCCCGCCTCGCCAGGCAGCGCCTCGGCGACCCCGGCTGCGAGTGCTCCGGCGCCAACCGTCAGTCCGCGTGAGCTCGGGACATTCGCCCTCGTCGGCAAGATCCTCACCATGAGCGAGCCGCCCGTGGCCGAGGCGATTCTCATCGAGGACGGCGTGGTGCGCGCCGTCGGCACGCGGGATGACGTCCTGGCCGGCGCCGTCGCCGACGTTCCGGTCATCGACATCGGCGAGAGCGTCGCGTACCCCGGGTTCATCGACGCCCACGCCCACTGGATCGGCGACCGCAACTACTACCGGGTGGAAACGCCGGCCGAAGCCATGAACCTGGCCGGCACACGTGGCTGGACCTCGATCTCCGAGCAGTGGGTCAACCAGGAAAAGCTCGACGAACTCACGGCCCTTGCCGCAGAGAACGCCCTGCCCCTTCGCGTCGACGCCTACCTCGCGCTCAACTTCGACAAGGAGTTCTTCGGGGACTGGTACGCGGATCGTGAGCCCGGGCCGGTCGACGACTGGCTGCGCGTCCGGGGACTGAAGATCCACCTGGACACTGGCTCGGGCAAGATCATCAACTGGGAGCCGGCCGACCTCACCGCGACGATCGGCCGGGCGAACGATGCCGGCTGGCAGGTCTCGGTCCACACCATGAGTTCGGCGGCACAGGAACTCGTCCTCGATGCATTCGAGGCGGCGATCGGACCGAACGGGCCCAATCCGCTCCATCACCGGATCGAGCACGCCACCCAGGTGACCGACGAGGAGCTGGCCCGCATGGTCGCGATGGACCTCGTTACCGTGATCCACCTGGACGGCGAAGGCGACTGGATCATGTCCGATGGCTTCCTGGCCGACTTCGATCGCACCAACCCCGGTCCCGAGATCGAAGCCACGGTCGGCCGCTGGCGCGACTTCGTGGACGCCGGCCTGCATGTCGCGTCCGCGACTGACGCGCCGTGGACGTTCAACGACGACTTCGGGTACACCGACGACATGGCCAGGCCCGTCGACCAGATCGCCGCCGGGATGGACGGGAAGGCTCGCTCAGTCCCGGAGATGCCGGCGTGGCTGCTCGACCAGACGCTGACCGCCGAGCAGGGGTTGCGGGCGGTGACGCTCGATGCCGCCTGGGCGCTGGGCGACGAGGCTCGCCGAGGCCACCTGGCCCCGGGATCGTTCGGCGACGTCACGATCCTGAGCGGCGACGTCACGGAAGCCGCGGCCGACGAGATCCGTGCCATGAAGGTGGTCGCCACGATCGTGGGCGGGATCCCCGTCTATTGCGCCGGCTCGGAGGTCTGCTCCGATTTGGGAGGCCACTCGCTCTAGCGAGCCTGCTCGAACACGGCTCCGGTCGATTCCCGCCAGGGCGGACACCCCCGGTCAAGCCAGTCGTCCAGCGCGACCCCTGTGCGTCCCAGGTGGGTACGGGCAGTCTCGACGTGATCGGGCGGGAGACATGGCACGCGCAGGTGCCCGCCGACGATGCGCCGGCGCTGGTCCTCGATGAGCGGTCGAACGTCGTCGAGGAAGCCGCCCTCGTAGGAGATGTCGACGAAGCCCGAGCGCAGGTCGTAGGCCCTGACAGGCGGTAGCCGGTCGCCCGAAGCCACCGTCCGCAGGGCTTCGTAGACGGCCAGGTCGTAACGCTTGCGGACCGAGGTCAGGACGTGCGAGCGCCACGCTCCGGGGCTGATGATCCCCACTTGCTCGCTGAGATCCTCGTACCAATCGGTATCGACACCGATGGCCCACAGGTGGCGGCCCAATGGGCCCGACAGCGCGGCCGCAGCGCTGACGACGCCCATGCCCGCTGGTGCCGCCGCGAGGATGACGTCGGCACCGGCGGCGAACATCTCGCGTGCGAGCTCCTCATTCCGGTCCAGATCGTAGAACCCCACCGCGTTCGGCCACTCGCCGGCGTACGACGTGATGATCCGCACACCGCCTTTCGTGGCATGCACGCCTGACTCGTACCCGGCCAGGAATTCCCAGATCGGGATCGCGTCCCAGCCGCCGATGAATCCAACGATCCCAGTCTGTGTCGTGAGCGCTGCGGCCACGCCGGCGAGAAACGAGGCCTCGGACTCCCGGAAGTGGATATAGGACACGTTGGGCTCGGAGCCCACGTAGTCGAAGATCAGGTAGTGCGTGCCAGGGTGGTCGCGCGCAATCGTGTCGATATTGTGGAAGCTCATCGATACAACGAGTGCCGGGGCCTGCTCTGACAGCTCTCGCACGATGCGCGACCAGTCGCGGTCCGCCAACGCATTCACCTTCTCCTTCCGGGGAACGAGCGCGAAGTCGCTGACCGCACGATCGAAGCCCCGTTCCACCCCGAGGCGGTCCCCGCCGACACCCGCGCCCTCGCCCGCCAGTGTCACCCTCACGTTGGGCGCGGCGAGCGAGCCCTTCCCGAGCGACGGATCGTGGGCAAGGATTCGGTCGTACAACCCTCGAATGCTCGGCGACGGATCGACTCCGAACTCGTCACCGAGCTGCGTCCGTAGGGCGTGGAACGACCGCAGCGCCTCGGCGTGACGACCGGATCGGTAGAGCGCGAGCATCAGTAGCTCTCGGGCGCGCTCTCTGAGGGGATCGTCTTCAGCGGCAGCCGTCAGCAGGTCCAAAGCTTCGGTGATCCTTCCGGCCTCGAGACTCGCCGCCGCGTACGCCTCTACGGCCGTCAAGCGTTCCTCGGTCAGCCGCCGGGCAACCGGCTGGGCGAACTCCTCGTACGGAAAGTCGGCCAGGGGCGGGCCGCTCCACAGGCCGAGCGCCTCGCGAATGATCGTGCGGCCCGCCTCCTGGTCCCCGTCCTCGAGGAGCCGCGTCCCCTGCTTCACGAGTCGCTCGAACCTCCACAGATCGACCGAGTCCCGGTCGACGTCGAGGAGATATCCGGGCTGCCGCGTGACGAGAACGTCCGATCCGCCCAGCGGCTCGAACGCGCGGCGGAGGTCCGATATGTAGATCTGAATCGAGTGCTCCGCGGTGCGCGGAGCCTCTACGCCCCACAGAAGCTCGACGAGCCGCTCCACCGACACGACTTCGCCGACACGGGTCAGCAGGATCGCGAGGAGCGCACGCTGCTTCGGCGGTCCGAGCGCAGCGACCTGGCCGTTGCCGACGGCGGATAGCGAGCCAAGAATCCTGAACTGCAAGGTTCCCCTCCAGGCGGCCCCACGATGCCGCAGGGTCCAACGTGGGTCAAGGGTTGGTGCCGGCCGACGACCGGCCGCGCGGGCACTGAAACGGCGGCCGCATCGCGGCCGCCGTTGAGTGGTCGGAGCCCGACCCGAGCTCAGTTCCCGCTGTCGACCTGGCTCGGACCGGCGAGGCCGCCATGGAGCGGGTAGCCGGACCCGTAGTGATTCGCCATGTCGACCGTCGACACCTGGCCGACGCGACTCGGACCGGCGAGGCCACCGTGGAGCGGGTAGCCGGACCGGTGTGCCCGGCTGTCGCTCGCGACATCCCGACTGGAACCCCCCTGGCTCCAGGCGCCGACGCCGATGACCGCTGCGGCACTGACGGCCAGGATGACCACCGCGAGGACGCCGAGACGCGGTGAGGTCCGGGTGCGAGGGGTGGGTGCGATGATCTGCGTTGCCACGGTCGTGCTCCCTGATCTGGTCTCTCGCTGCCGCGTTTGCGGCGCGCTGGCAGGGGCACAATCCGGCAAGGCAATCGACGCGGCGTCGATGCCGGCTCTATCTCCGCTCTACGCCGGGGGACCCGGGTGATTGCTGAGGAACAGCACCTCAGGAAACGAAGGGCCCGATCCGAGCTCAGATCGGGCCTGGTGATGAGTGCTGGTACCGCATACCGGATTTCCAGTGAACCGTCTCATGCGTCTCCGCCGCGTTCACCGAGTACCAAGAAGAGACGCATGAGACACATAAGACAGGATCTATAAGCGTTCAGATAAGGGTTCGCCCCTGCTCAGCGGGCTGTCGCCTCCAACCGCCCGGCGAGTACCACGACGGCATCAAGCGCGTGATCCACGAAATTGGGCCGTGATGCGTACCCGTCGGCCGATGCTCCCTCCCCTGTCTCGCGCTGGTAGCGCTCGTCGATCACTCCCCCGTTGTGCTCAACAGGTGGCGGCGTGAAAGGCGAGTCGCAGGGTTCGGACGGTGGCCGTATCGAGCCCGCGCCGAGCGGGTCCTGGTCGAAGTCTGCCAGCCACTGCCGCTGGAGCCGATCGACGTTCTGCCATGGGCTGGCCTTCGGCGGCGTCTTGCCGCCCTTGGCGTGCAGCCGCTTGGCCACGTTCTGGGTCGCAGCGACGATGCCAGTCAGTGCCCGCTCTGCGAGGGCGGTGACGCCGCCCGCTGCCTCGAAACTCGATCGGGCTTCGTCGGGAAGCTCTTGCGCGACAGCGAGCAGCCGCCGCTGCGCAGCGAGGGTGTCCTCGAAGACGGCGCGTGGGCGTGTCTGTCCGGGCCGCAGCACGGGCAAGACGCCAGCAGGTCGTAGATCACGGCGTGGTGCCCGCAGTTCCGGCACTCGAACGTGCGGATGGTCGCCCGGGAACGGCGGGACCGAGTAGCCGACCCACACCTGAACGTCGTCGCTGAGCAGGACAACCGGGATCGTCAGCGCCAGCGACACACAGAACTTGTCGCGGAACATCGCCACTGAATGGCCGGCGTGTCGGTCGTGGCCCGCACATGGTGGTGCCCGCCACGGGCGTGGTCTGCACGGCCGCTCGTTCCGTGATGGGCGTGGTCGACAATAGGCGCCTCGCCGGCTGCTTCTTCGAGGTGCTCGCTGCGCACCTCGAGGTCGTGATTGTGTTCGTGATGCTTGATGCCCATTTGGGTGTCTTTATCGAGCGGATCGCTACCGCTGACTCCGTTCGAATCGGGACTGCTCCTCGACGGTGCGTTCGGCGAGGGGCTCGGCTTCCAGCCGCTCGTCCGGGATCCGTGCCCCGCTCTCAACCGACAGGCCGAACGTGCCCTTCGCGAGGCGCGCTTCGGCACGGACCACGGCTGCAAGCTCGTTCCGTAGGGTCGCCGCCACCGCGTCGTCCACCAAATCGTGCTGGATCTCGGAACCGGCTTCGGCAGACTCGCCGGTCTGGTCGAAGTGGGACAGATCCTCGTCTTGCTCCTCGCCAGCCAGCTCGGCGAGGGCCGCCTCAATCCGATGACGCTCGCGCGCCACGAGCGCTCGCGCGCGGTGCTCATCCATGACGCTCTCCCTAGTCTGCCATCCTCTACAACCGACCCATCGATCACCCGATCGTCTCGAAGCGCTACCTCGACCCGTTGCCGCTCGAGCGCGGTTGCTCCCCGCGGATGGCCCGTCCGCGGCGGCGCCTATCCCTCGACGAGCGACACGTCGACGAGGTGCTCGGACAGTAACCAGACCTGGAGCTCATGACGTCGCAGGACGTCACTCGCGAGCACATCGTTCGAGCCCCAGTCCTCGCTCGTCCTCGTTTTCACGATCGCCTCGCGGACTGCCGTGATGATCGTCTCATGGACATCCAGAAGGCGGAGGATCATGACGGGACGTGCTTGGAACCGTTTGCCAGGCCTTCCCGCCGGTCAGATTTCGCGCGGCAGGTCTGTCGTATAGCCACCGTCGCAGAACGCGAGCACGTATTCGGCGGCGATCGCCGATCCAGCGCCACTGTCCCGACTGTGCGCGGATGCTGAGGAACGAGCTGAGTCGCCGAGCCGTGGCGCGACGCCGTACGGACGGCCTCGCTATTGGCGTTGCGGCGTTGGCTGCCCGCCGCGCCGCGGGTGACGCCGACCCGCACGGGGATGGAACCGGTGGCCGTCGCCGAATTCTCAGAGTCGAACCTGGATGATCGTTTTCCCCGTGCGTCGCTCGGTCGAGTTGAGGGCGGCGACGGCATCATCGAGTGTCGCGATGTTGCCAATGTTGGTCCGCAGTCGTCCGTCCCGCACCCGCTGGACGATCTCACCCAATTGGGCACGATCGGACTCGACGACAAAGTCAATCGCTAGGCCGTCTGCGGGCCTCGCCTCGGCTGGCCCGGCAACAGTCACAAGTGTTCCGCCGGCCCGAATCACCCCCGCCGACCGCTTCTGGATCTCTCCGCCGATGACATCGAACACCAGATCGACGCCACCGACATCTTCCAGATTGTCGTTCTCGAGGTCCATGAACTCGTGG
Organism: Candidatus Limnocylindrales bacterium; assembly: GCA_035764655.1. Classification (GTDB taxonomy): domain Bacteria; phylum Chloroflexota; class Limnocylindria; order Limnocylindrales; family CSP1-4; genus DASTYU01. The sequence goes on along the minus strand of DASTYU010000117.1, from coordinate 2,181 downwards.
GCGCCGAAGAGAAGCGCCTTCTGGCGGTCAGCGGCGCGTCCGGTACCGATGACGTAGGCGCCGGTCTCTCGGGCGAGTTGCGTCACCATCGTCCCGACTGCGCCGGCTGCGCCGTGCGCCAGGATGCTCTGCCCCGCCTGAAGGTGGCCGTGCTGGAACAGTCCCTGCCACGCGGTCAGGCCGGAGATCGGCAGGCTCGCGCCCACCGTGAAGTCGACGTCACCCGGCAGCGGTGCGAGGTTGCGTGCCTCGATCGCCACGTACTCCGCCAGGGTCCCGTCACGATGCCAGTCTGCGAGGCCGAATACCCGCTGCCCCACCGACAAACCGGTCGTGCCATAGCCGAGAGAGGTGACCACCCCGGCCAGCTCATGCCCAAGGATCGACGGTGTGCGGTCACGGTCGGCGCGATCGGTCCAGGTCGAAGGCCACCCCACCTCAGTCGGCACGAACCCAGCCGCATAGATCTCAACGATGACATCGTTGATCGCTGCCGGCGGCTCCGGCCGCTCCACCAATGTCATCCCAGCCGCTCCAGCTGCCTGATCCGTTACCACGATCGCCTTCATCGGAACATTGGCTCCTCAGCCAGTTGTCTCTTAGGCTCCCGGGCGAGCCGCGCCAGATCAGATTCCAAGTTCATCGATGGCGTCCAGAAGCTCGTCGGCACCGCGGTAAACCCGAAAGGCTCCAGCCGATAGCAACTCATCCTCGCCGTAGCCGCCTGTCAGCAAGCCGACGCTGAGCATCCCCGCCCGCCGTGCTGCGAGCAGGTCCCAGACCGCATCGCCGACGACAAAGCAGTCGCGGATCTCGACGCCAAGGCGCTCTTGGCAGGCCAGGAATAGGTCAGGCTCGGGCTTGGCCCGGAGCACGTCGCCGCGCTCGACCACGGTCATGCCGGGCGGCACGCCGAGAGCCTCGAGTGATGCGTCGATCTCGGGCCGCCGACCGGAGGTCGCGATCCCGTGCGGGACGCCCTCCTCCCGCAGGAACGCGAGCAGTTCGCGAGCGCCAGGCAGCGGCCGGCGCTCTGGCATCAGCTCCCGGAACAGCGCACCGTGACGCCGCTGGATGGATTCTGCTTCGGCGTCAGTAATAGCCCGACCCGCCTCACGAGCGACGGCCCGCGCGAACAGGCCGCCGCTCATCCCGATGCGACGGTGGATGCGCCAGCCATCGATCGGTAGCCCAGCCTCGGCCAGCGCGCGCTGCCAGGCGAATACATGGGCGTAGACGGTGTCGACCAGCGTCCCGTCGAGGTCGAAGATCAGCGCCTTCATGCGCCGTGTTCGACCCGGACGAGGGGAGCTGCGACTCGGTGTTCGGACATCTCCGCACCCTCATCAGTGCATCCCGAGTCGATGAATGGTGTCGCGCGCGCAAGGCCTCTCACGGCGCGCCGGCGATGACGTCATTGAACACCCGCAGCGCGCCGACGCCCGTCTGCCTCGGATCGCGATAGCGATCCAACGAGAAGTGCCAGCGGGCGTCGAACCAGCCGCCCTGCTCATGCCAGATGGGGCCCGAGTCGCAGACCGTCACGTTGTGTTTGAAGGGTTCATGTGGCTCCGATCGTCGTCGGGCTGTTCGCGATGATCCTCCGGCCGTCGGCGGCGCCGAGCCTACGGTTCCCGCTCGTCCACCTTGGGGCGGGTCCGCAGGTCGACGAGCTCCGCTACCCAGTCGCCAAGGCGACTGAGATGCTCGCCGTAGTGTTCGGCGCCGGCCTTGCGGATCCACTGATTGGCGGCCTCATCCGGTCCGCTCAGACCGAACCACGCCTCCAGCATCCAGGCTCGTGCTCCGGTCGTCCCCGCCCACACGCGATGCCAGGGCTCATCATGCGTTGCCGCCAGAGTCGCGGCGTTTCGCGCGTCGATCTCGGCCTCGTGAGGCACGTACGAGCGGGCGGCGATGTCGAGGATCTGCACGCGCGCCTCGGCCATCCATGCACCGAGATGCGCAATCAGGTCCTTCACGCTCCACCCCGGGTCGCGGAAGTAGCCGGGTGCATTCCGCTCCTCCTCGGTCAACAAATCCACGAATGCGGTGATCGCCTTCCAGCGCGCCCGTTCGAGCTCGACCTCTGCGGCGTAGGCCTCCTCGACACGCCATGGCAGGCTCTCCGACGTCGATTGATCGAGCTCGTTCTGCATCAGGGACCTCTCTTCCTCCATC
>DASTYU010000116.1:0-5479 GCA_035764655.1 Candidatus Limnocylindrales bacterium | reverse complement strand
GTTGACGAGCGCCTTGCCCTGGTAGACCGCGAGACCCGCTTCGAGCGCCTCGACGATCGACGAATCGATCGACAGGGGGAGGTCGGTCAGTGACTGGACCAGCTGAACGGTCGTGGCGAGGATCGCCGGCTCGTCGGCGAGCGGAATGCCCGCATTGACGTCGAGCATGTGCGCGCCGGCTTCGACCTGGGCGAGGGTGTCGCGCTCGACCCGGCTGAAGTCGCCGGCCTTCATCTCCTCGGCCAGCAGATTTCGGCCCGTCGGATTGATCCGCTCGCCGATGATCACGAACGGCAGGTCGTCACCGATGACGACGTGGCGCGTGGCGGACGAGATGACGGTCTTGGTCATGAGGCGGCCTTCGCGCCGTCCACGCCGCCGGTCGCGACCAGCTCGTTGAGGCGCTCCTTCGTGTAGTGGGTCTCCAGACGCTCGGCCTCCTCGCGCGCGGCCGTCTCGAGGTCGTCGCCGCAGCTGCGCTGCTCCTTGCGCCACTCGGCGATGTACGCGTCCATCTCGCGCCGGCCGGCCTTCAGCGCCGCGCGGTCGATTGCGACCTGGAAGCGGGGATGGAGAACCACCTTGCTGGCCCGGCGCTTGTCCTTTGCGATGACCTGGGCCGGGATGTCGCGCCACCAGATGACGGTGAGCATGCCGGCCATCACGGCTTCTCCGCTGTAGGGCGACCCGGAATTGCTGCGAGCGCTACGTCCGCGGCTTTGCGAGGCTTAGTCGGTCGGCGCGTCCGCGGATGGGTCGTCTTATCGCTCGATCGGGCGCGCGGCAGCTGTATGAGCGATTCGCGTCCGACACGTCGCTCCTCGCTGGACCCTGTGCCTCCCGCAACCTCCGGTGTAGCGCTCGGAGCACTACGGATAAAGGTACCGAGGTCGCCGAGGCCGACGAACCGAGCCTCGAAGGCGAGGCCGAGCCTGTCGGCCGCCGTCCGGGCACGCTCCACGAGCTCCTCGTCCTCGGTCTGGGCGAGATACACGAGCCGGCGGTAGTTCCCGAAGTACGTGTCGAGCAGCTCGGGGTGGTCCGCGAGCCCGAGCCCGCGCCACACGATCCGCTCGAAGTTGCGAACCAGGAAGTCGGTCAGGTAGAACGTGCCAACCTCTTCATCCTGGAGCGCCGCGAACGCGGCCGCGCCCGCGTAGAACTCGTAGCAGTGGGCGCCCGGAATGCGCTCGACGCCTGCGAACTCGGTTTCGAGCATCCGGTCGAGCAGCCCGCCGGTTCCGCAGTCCGCGTAAGCGACGAAGACGCGGTCGTAGTTGCCGCCTCGCGCGCGGAGCCGTCCGGCGACAGCCTCGGGGATCCGCTCGGGTCGGTTGTGGAGATCGGCCGGAAGACAGGTGAGATCGACGCCGGGCAGCTCGCGGGTCAGCGTGGCAAGCTCGCGCCCGAGCGCGCCGCACCCGAGGACGAGGACCCTACGCGGCTGCTCGCCTGGCATCGATCAACTTCCGAGCGGTTTCGGCGGCCACGCCCGCATCGCGGCAATAGGCGTCCGCGCCGATCGCCGTCCCGAACTCCTCGTTCAGCGGCGCCCCGCCGACCAGCACGATGTAGTCGTCGCGGATGCCGCGGTTCTTGAGCTCGTCGATGACGACCTTCATGTACGGCATCGTCGTGGTCAGCAACGCGCTCATCCCGAGGATGTCCGGCTTGTGCTGCTCGAGCGCGGCGATGAACTTGTCGGCGTCGGTGTTGATGCCGAGGTCGAACACCTCGAACCCGGCACCTTCGAGCATCATCCCGACCAGGTTCTTGCCGATGTCGTGGATGTCGCCCTTGACGGTGCCGATCACGACCTTTCCGATGGGTTCGGCACCGGTCTCGGCGAGCAGCGGCCGCAACACCGCCATGCCGGCCTTCATCGCGTTCGCGGCGAGGAGCACTTCGGGGACGAACAGAATCCCGTCGCGGAAGTCGATACCGACGATCTTCATGCCGGCGACGAGCGCGTCGTCGAGGACCTTGGATGCGTCCCAGCCACGCCCGAGCAGGATGTTCGTGCCCTCGACGATCTCGTCGGCCATGCCGTCGTAGAGGTCGTTCTGCATCTGCTCGACGAGCTCCTCGTCGTTCAGCGCGGAGAGGTCGATCTCCTCGTAGTCGTCCTGAGCCATCGTCCTCGAACCCGTCCTCGTGCCCAGTGCGGCGGTTCCGCATTGCGGAACGGTGCCGTATAGTGGAACAGCCCGAGTTCGGAGCGTAAGGCAGGGCCGCCAACGTGTCCAGAGTGCAGTCCATCGAGCGCGCCTTCGCCGTGCTGACGGCGCTGGCCGACGGCCCGATCGGCGTGACGGACGTGGCCCTGCGTGTCGGCGTCCCGAAGAGCACAGCCGCGCGCCTGCTGACCGCCCTGTGGCACGAAGGCGCGGTGGAACAGGAGGCGGGCGGCACGCGCTACCGGCTGGGGCCGCGCATCGCCGACCTGGCGACGCGGCACGTCCCGACGCGGGACCTCGTCGCGGTGGCGCGGCCGCACCTCGAAGAGCTGGCGACCGGCGTCGGGGAGGTCGCGGGGCTGTCCGTGCCGGACGGTCGGGTCGTGCACTACGTCGACCAGGTCGGGACGGCGCACGAGGTGCAGGTTCGCGACTGGACGGGCTCGCGCGTGCCGATGCACGCGGTTCCGTCGGGTCAGGTCATGCTCGCCGGACTGGCGCCGGCGGCACTGGACCGCTTTCTCGCGACGCCGCTCGAGTCGTTCACGCCGGCGACCATCACGGACGCCGCGGAGCTTCGTGAGCGGCTGGCGCACGTGAAAATCGATGGTTATGCGTGGGTTCGCGACGAGTTCAGCGAGGGGCTCGCGTCGGTCGCCGCGCCGATCCGAGCCACGGATGGCGACGTCCTTGCGGCCGTCCACGTTCACGGACCGTCCTACCGCTTCCCGGCGTCGGGAACGCGCGAGCGCGTGACGGAGCGCGTGGTTCGCGCCGCATCCCGAATCTCGGCCGAGCTACGAACCGCGAGGCCGGTCGACCGACGGTAGCCGGTCGGGTCGGCACGAGGACCGGGGCGACGTCTGGCATCCGAGCAGGATCGCGACGACTTGCCGGCGCACGCGCGACCAACCCATCGGGACGAGGTCTGACTGGAAGGACAAACCTGCTATCTGTGGGCATCACGATACGATGCAACCGCGGGGTCGTCTACGATCCGCAGCAAGCAACAGGCTGGAGGACGCCGATGGCGACGACCGCGGGTGGCGGAGTGGTGCTGGGTCCTGGCGAAGCGCGGACGATCGACCTTGGCGGGTTCGGGGTCACGGTCCATGCCGACGAGGACGTCACCGGCGGCGCCTTCACGCTGATCGAGACCGCCGAAACCGGCGTCGGGATGGGTCCACCGCTGCACGTCCACCGTGATTGCGCCGAGTCGTTCTACGTGATCGCCGGGCGATACCGGATGCACCTCGACGGCCAGGACTTCGAATGCCCGGCCGGATCGTTCGTCTACGTCCCGCTCGGGATGCGCCATACGTTCCAGTCGGCCGAGGCGGGTAGCCGCAAGCTGAACCTGTACACGCCGGCCGGCATGGTGGGCTATTTCGATGCGCTGGCCGCCGGAATCGCGGAGGGCCCTGACGACGCGGGGCTCGACGCGATCGCCGAGCGCTACCAGATGGAGGTCGTCGGGCCGGTGCCCGAGGGCTACCTGTAGCATCGCCCCGAAGAGGGTCGTGATGAGACGAACCCCGCCGCTCCTCGCCCCGGTGCTGCTCATCGCCGTCCTCGTCGCGTGCAGCGCGGCAACGTCCGAGGACGCGGCTGCTCCGTCGTCTGCTGCGGGGACCACCACGCCCGCGCCCAGCACCGCCGCCAGGCCGACGAGCGAACCGCAGCCTTCGCCGACGGCGAGTCCTAACATGACGTCCGCTCCGCCGAGCTTCGCGCCCGGGACGGCCCTCGCGGATCTGCTTCCCGATTTCGCGGGGCAGGACTTCCTTGACGAGCAGCCCACGACCGTCGCCCAGCTGATCGGGGATGGCGATTCGTTCGCGATCGGGCGGCTCCTCTCTGACCTCGACCTGGACGCCGATCAGCTCCAGTTCGCGTCGCGCAGCGAATCGGGGATGTCGTTCCTCGCGTTCCGGGCCGACGGCCTGTCCGGCGAAGCGCTGGCGAATGCCTGGGTCGCCGCCGCGATGGAGGTGCTCCCTCGCCCCTCGCTGACCGAGGTCGAGATTGACGACTCACTCGTGCTGCAGCGGGTCCGCGTCGAGAAAGACCACGTTGCGGGAACACTGACCGTGCTGCCACTCCGCGACGCCATCGTCATCGGGATCGTCGAACCGGATCGGCACGACCTCGTCGAACGCGCGCTGTGGAGCATCCTCCATCCCGGGCCGGAGCGATTCCTCCCGGCCAAGCTCGACGCCCGCCCCCTGCAGATCGTCGCGATGCCGGGCGAAGCGTGGCCCAACAGTGGCGACGTGTGCTCTTTCCTGTGTCCTGGCGAGTTGCAGGAAATGGCAGCAGCCGTGGGTCTGAAGCCGTCCGACGTCAGGCTTGGTTACGGCCAGCTCGAGGGTTCCCCGGCGATCGTCGTGCTCGCATTCGAGTTCCCGGGTGTCGCGAGCAACGACCTGCTCGACCTCCGAGAGGTCCTGGCAGCCGACCCACGCCACTGGCGAGGCACGGAGCAGACGGTCGCCGACAAGCAGGTCAGGCGCTACCAGTATCTATTTGGCGACGAGCCCGTCCAGGAGCAGTGGGTGTACGCGACAGACGGAGTCCTGTTCGTGGTGTACGTCGATCCCCGCGAAGTGGATCGGAATCGACCGCTCCTTGAGGAGGCGTTCGCGGCGCTGCCATGACCCTCGAATTGCAACAAGGCGACATCACGCGAATATCGGCGGACGCGATCGTCAACGCGGCCAACAGTGCGCTGGTTGGTGGTGGCGGGGTCGACGGCGCGATCCATCGCGCTGGTGGTCCACTGATCATGGCCGACCTCGAACGACGCTACGGGCGCGGCCGCTTCTGCCCGACTGGCTCGGCGGTCGTCAGCGATTCCGGCGATCTCCCGGCTAAGTGGGTCATCCACGCAGTCGGGCCGGTGTGGCGCGGTGGCGGCGCCGGCGAGCCCGAGCTGCTGGCGAGCGCCTATCGAACCTCGTTCCGCCTGGCAGCGGAGCTCGGCGCGACGTCCGTCGCCTTCCCCTCGATCTCGACCGGGGTCTACGGATATCCGGTCGACCTCGCGGCGCAGATCGCGATCGATACGGTCAGCGAGGCCCTGGCCCTGGAGCCCGGCAGCATCGAACTGGTGACCTTCGTGCTGTTCTCGCGCGACACCCTCGAGATCTTCGAAGAAGTCCTCAGTCGCTGAGGCCTTCGGCCGCGTCGGAGAGCCACGCGGCGACATAGGCCGCGAACGACGGGCGGACGAAGAGCCGGTAGACCGGTTCGGGGTCGTCGGCGACGAACCAGATCAGCACGTTCGCGCGGGCAAGGAGCGT
>DASTYU010000115.1:0-3980 GCA_035764655.1 Candidatus Limnocylindrales bacterium | reverse complement strand
ACGGTCGACAACCTGGGTGGCTGGCTGACTACGATCGTTGCCCGCGTTTGTCTCAACATACTCCGCGCGCGCACGACGCGTCGTGAATCGCCGCTCGAGACGCACCTTCCGGATCCGGTCGTCAGCTCGCAGGACGGCATGGACCCGGAGCAGGAGGCGCTCCTCGCCGACTCGGTGGGTCTCGCGATGCTTGTCGTGCTCGACTCGCTGACGCCCGCCGAACGCGTCGCCTTCGTCCTCCACGACGTGTTCGCCGTGCCGTTCGACGAGATCGCACCCATCGTCGGCAGGACGCCGACCACGACGCGGCAGCTCGCGAGCCGGGCGCGCCGCCGGGTGCAGGGCGCTCCTGTCCCGGACGTCGACCTCGACGGTCAGTGGGCCGTCGTCGACGCATTCCTCGGGGCGGCGCGTGACGGCGACTTCGAGCGCCTCGTGGCGGTCCTCGACCCGGACGTCGTCGTGCGGGCGGATGGCGGCGTCGCGCGGCCGGGTCTCGTGGGCGTGACGCGCGGTGCCACCGCCGTCGCCGAGCAGGCGATGAGCTTCCGCCGCTTCGCCGAGGCAGCCACGCGTGTCCTCGTGAACGGCGTTCCGGGCGGCGTCGCGTGGTCGCACGATGGGTCGCCGTTTGCCGTTCTTGCCCTGACCGTCCGCGGCGGCAAGGTTGTCGCGATCCACGTGCTCGCTGATCCGGACCGGCTTGCCCAGCTGGACCTCACCGAGGTCGTGCGCTAGGCGCCACAACGCTTCAGACGGCTGTCACGTTTGTCCCTTCGTCCGGGTCAACCTGGTGACCCTGTTACTGCACGAAGGAACCGCCATGACCGCTCATGCCGACAACCCCACCCGCGTGCCACGTCACGTCTCGCTGTTCAGCCCGCTCCTCCAGGGCCTGCTGAAGGCGGGCATCCCGGTTGGCCCCAACGCCCTGATCACGATCCGCGGCCGCAAGAGCGGCGAGCCACGAACCGCCGGGGTCGCGATCATCGAGGTCGAGGGCAGGCGCTGGATCTGGGCGCCGTGGGGTGAGGTGCACTGGGTGCGCAACCTCCGTGCGGCAGGCCGGGCGACGCTGACCCGACGCGGGCGCGAGGAGGAGGTGAGGGCGACCGAGCTCGGGCATGAGGAGCGAGTCGCGTTCTTCCGCGACATCCTCGGCCCATTCGCGCGATCCATCCCGGGCGGCATGACCTTTGTCCGCCTCCTCGACCAGACGGATATCAATAACCCCGAGGGCGTCGCGCGCGATCGGCGTGTCTTCGAGCTGCATCCCACAGGCTGACCCACGGATCGCGATCCGCGCAGCGCTGCGCCGGCGCGGTCGTCAGGCCTTCGGTGGAATGTTGGCGTTCAGGCGGAACAGGTTCGTCGGGTCGTACTTGGTCTTGACTTCCACCAACCGGTCGAAGTTGCTCCCATAGGCCGCGCGGGCCGCCGCTTCGCCCGTGTCGTCCTCCGCCAGGTAGTTCACATACCGTCCTCGTCGAAGATGCGGCTGGAGCTCGGCGTAGCTCTCCTGCGTCCAGGCGATGTTCGCGTCCGTGTCAGCCGGGTCGAGCCAGACCGATGGGATCGCAACGTTGATGCCGGGTGCCCGGTGCGGGAAGGCCGTGGCCGACTCGGGAACACGCGTTGCCGCGCCGTGAACATGTTCCAGCAGGAAGGCCGTCATCGGCCCCGTGGTTTGTTCATAGCGATCGACCAGTACCTCGATCGCGGCGTCCGTCAGCTCGTCCATGAAGCTTGACTTCCAGTAGTTGAGCGAGCCGTACGGGTAGCCCGCGTCGAGCATGGCGTTCACCGCTGTGTAGGGCATCGGGCCGACCTGCGAGAGCGCCGGCGAGCCGAATGACAGCAATGGCGCGAGCTCCCGCTCGGCATCCTCACGCGCGCCGACGTGGCAGACCGCGATTGCGGCGAGCTTCGTGACGCCGTCCGGTGCGTGAATGAGCGCCGCGTATGCCGTGAGATCGTCGGACGCCGACGAGATCAGGTCGCGATAGAAGCGCAGGACCTCGGGTGCGTCCGAGAACGGGTGCGCGACGAGGCCGCCGACCACAGTTGGCCCCACCGGACGGACGCGGTATTCGAAGGAAGCGACGACGCCGAAATTGCCCCCGCCGCCCCGGAGCGCCCAGTACAGATCCGCGTTCTCGTCCTCGCTGGCGCGCAGGACCTGGCCAGCGGCGGTCACGACGTCGGCCGAGAGGAGGTTGTCGAGCGCGAGACCGTCGCGGGCCATGATCCAGCCCAAGCCGCCGCCGAGCGTCAGCCCCGCGATGCCGGTTGTTGAAATCACCCCACCGGTGACCGCGCGCCCGTAGACCTGGGTCTCCCGGTTCAGCTGCCCCCAGGTGACGCCCGGCTGCACTCGCACCGTGCCCTTCTGGGCATCCACATGGATCCCCTTCATGCGCGACAGGTCGATCGTCAAGCCTCCATCGGTGAGGGCCCTGCCTGCCACGCCATGGCCGCCGCCCCGCACCGACAGCTCCAAGCCTTCATCTCGCGCCGTTTCGACGGCCGCGACGATGTCGGCGATGCCCTGGCACTGTGCGATCAGGGAGGGCCGCTTGTTGATCAGCGCGTTGTAGATCGTCCGTGCGCCGTCGTAGTCGGGGTCGTCGGGGGTGATGACGCGCCCCGCGAACCCTTCGAGCGCCGGGGGTACCGTCCGCTCCGCTGCAACCGCCATCTCTGGCCCCTCCTGCGCTGGACTTCCTGGATTCGGCCACCGTACGCCCAGGTGCGCACGGGGACAAGGGGTCGCAAGGAGTCGACGGCCGGCGTGGCCGCGCCGCGGCCCGGGTCGTATGCTGGCGCCCTAAACAAGCGAGGGGATCAGGGGAGGGTCTCCGATGTCGACCCCGTCGATTCGGACGAACCGGCTTCGACCGGTGCTGATCGCCGCCGCCGTGGTGGCGTCGCTGCTGCCTGCCACCAGCGCCTCGGCGTCCCACACGCCAGATCCGACGTCGGTGACCGTGGCCGGTTCGCTGCAGTCGGAGGCGGGCTGTCCGGGTGACTGGGATCCCGCCTGCGCGGCGACCCACCTGGCATTCGATGGGAACGACGACGTCTGGCAGGGCACGTTCACCCTGCCCGCCGGCGGCTACGAATACAAGGCGCCGCTCAACGACGCGTGGACCGAGAACTACGGGCTCCACGCCGTCGCCGACGGCCCGAACATCCCGCTGACCCTGCCATCGGACGGGAGCGTCAAGTTCTACTACGACCACAAGAGCCACTGGATCACGGACAACGCCGGCTCGACGATCGCCGTGGCCCCGGGCAGCTTCCAGTCAGAGCTGGGCTGCGCCAGCGACTGGGATCCGGGCTGCCTCCGGTCCTGGCTGCAGGACGTCGACGGCGACGGCACCTACACGTTCGAGACGACCGCGCTGCCGGCCGGCCCGTACGAGGGCAAGGTCGCGATCGACGAGACCTGGGACGAGAACTACGGCGCCGGCGGCATCCCGAACGGGGACAACCTCGCCTTCACCGTGCCGTCCGACGGCACGAAGGTCTCGTTCAGCTACGACGCCACGACGCACGTCCTCACCATCGAGGTCGCCGTCGACCATGGTGCGCCGGGCGGGCCGGGAGCACTGTCCCACTTCGGCCTGGCCCGCAAGGATTGCCTGGGCACCGCGAGGAACACCGAGTCGAAGGTGTGGTACACGGTGGCCGGCGGGATGCTCAGCGACGTCTACTACCCGACCGTCGACACCACCAACGTCGAGACGCTCCAGTACATCGTCACCGACGGTTCGACCTTCACCGACCTCCAGGCCCGCGACATGACGTACACCGTGCAGGCCGTGACCGACACCGGCGGGATGGCCTGCAAGGTGATCGCGTCGGACAGGGACGGCCGGTACAGCATCGAGACCACCTACATCACCGATCCGAGTCGGAATGCCGTCCTCATGCGGCTCGCCTTCACGCCGAAGCCCAAGCCCGGCAGCCCCGGCCTG
>DASTYU010000114.1:0-2437 GCA_035764655.1 Candidatus Limnocylindrales bacterium | reverse complement strand
CGCAGGTCGACCGTGCCCTTCGCGCCACCGAACACCTTCTCGAGCGAGCCGGTCTTGACGACGTCGTCCTCCTCCTGCTCGAACTCGATGCCGATCACGGTGCGCGCATTTGTGGGCGCGTCCCATGGCCGCAGCGCATTGAGGTCGTTGGCACCGCTCGTCGCACGGCGCGTGATCGCCAACTCGATGGCGCGCTGGATCGTGGACTTGCCGGCCTCATTCGGGCCGCGCACGACGGTCAGCCCCGGCGCGAAGTCGACGTCGAGATCGCGATAGCGACGGAAGTCCTTGATCTGGAGGCGCCGGATCCTCACAGCGACACCTCGTGCCCGGCGAGGAGCAGGCGGCCGAGGCGGAGCACGTCACGTGACTCCGCGGCCTCGTCGGCGCGGCCGGCGGCCTCCAGCTCGGCGATCGACGCCTCGACGTCACGGATGAACGAGCCCGCGATGGTATCCGCCGACGGCAACGCACCCTCGGTCAACGCCGGAAGCGATGCATCCCGCACGCGGATCCCGAGGAACGAGGGGGCGAGCGCCGTCTCGATCTCGTCGAGGTCGAGGTCCAGCTCGTCCGGGCGCACGCCGTCGATGCGGACCTCGAGGACCAGGTCGGGGTCGGCGCGCTTGGCGACGCCCTCGATGAACGCCGGCTGGCTGGCGATCGCGGCGGCGTCGATGCGGACCTTGTCGAATTGCGTCTTGCCGACCTGCCGCTCGGTGACGGTGACGGACTTGGCGCCGCCCTTCGAGTCGAGCTCGACGAGCAACGCCTTGCCTGCCCGATCCTGGTCGATCGCGACCGGTTCGGGCGCACCCGAATAGGCGTAGGTGACGCCGCCGGCCTTCGCCTGCTGCGCCGAATGCCAGTGCCCGAGAGCCAGGTAGTCGAGCCCGCTGGCGGCGATCTCCGCGGTGGTGACGACCACGTCGTCGGCATCGGTCTTGCCCGGGATGGCGACGGCGCCGTGGACCATGCCGACGCGGTACGTCGCCTCGGGCACGACCGACGTGTCGAGCCCGGCAAGGGGACTTGCCGGTGCCTTCTTCGTCGCGAATACCTGCCCGAAGACCACCACGTCGCAGGCCGACAGGTGAATCCATGAACGCTCGGGCGTGAGCACCGTCACGAAATCGTCGTCCGGGCCGCTGCCGGCCAGCGCCTCGAGGTCGTATGCGCGGAAGATCGACGAACGGTCGTAGACGTCGTGCGTACCCGGGATGATGACGGTTCGGATCTTGCTCGCCGCGAGGCGCGCGAGCTCCGCCGCGACACGTTCGGCCGAGCGTCGCGGCTGGGTGTTCGAATCGAACAAGTCACCCGCAATCAGGAACAGGTCGACGCGTTCCTCGATGGCCAGATCGACGGTCGCCTTGAACGCAGCGAACTGGCGCTCGCGCTGGGCCGCCGCTTGGTCGCCCATGTCGGCGTGGCGGGCGCCGAGGTGGACGTCGGCTGTGTGGACGATACGGAGCACCGGCGGTGCGTTCTGCCTCCCTGGCGTCGTTCGGACGGCGGTGCGGGTGGCGGGCCGGGCCCTGGAGGTCGAGACGTTCGACCCGTCGGGTCCTGGCGCGAGCGAGGCGCCCCCATGACTCCCCGCTCGCCACCCCGAAGTCTTGGGCCGCATTGTGACAGGTACGGTGTCACGGCCGCACGCGTCCTCGCCGGTCCGTGCAAGACCTGGTTTGGCGTGTCGGTGTATGGTCGAATCCGACATACCGGTGCGCCCCGACAGGGACTCCACGAAACGGCACCTGGGTCGCGCGGCCCCGGCTTCCCCGCCAGACCTCGCACGTCCCGTCCGCGGAAGTGGCCGTCCCCGAAGCGGCACGCCGGGACCGCCATTCGTCTCTGGGGAGGAGATTCGTGACCTACGTCGACCGACAGCTGAGCTGTGTCGATTGCGGAGTGGAGTTCATTCATTCGGCCGCGGACCAGGAGTTCTATGCGCAGCGCGGGTTCTCGAGCGAGCCCAAGCGCTGCACCAGCTGCCGTGCCAGCCGGCGCCAGGCCCGGGAGGCGGGCTACGACGTCTCGGACATCGGCGGCCCGCGAGGCTACGAGCGGAGCATCGATCGGCCGGCTCGCGAGTACTTCGCCGTCGTCTGCTCGTCCTGCGGCAATCAGGCCCAGGTTCCGTTCAAGCCGCGCATGGATCGCCCGGTCTACTGCTCGGACTGCTTCCGGCAGGTGAAGCCGGACTGACCTCGCGCCACTCCCAAGCGCCCCCGACGAGCGCCCCGGACCCCCAGAGCCGGGGCGTTCTCGATTCCCGGGCAGCCGGCGCCGCGTGCCACGCGCTGCATGCAGGCGCGGGGGGACGGCCGACCGAGGCCCATCGCGGCCGCCGACGATCCGCGGCTCAGCCCCCAGGTTCGCCTGCAGTCCGACCCGGAATGCGACGCACGTCCATCGCGTGTATCTCGGCACGCGA
>DASTYU010000113.1:0-4388 GCA_035764655.1 Candidatus Limnocylindrales bacterium | reverse complement strand
GATCGCCAGCTCGGCATGCGGCCCGCCGCGGACCGGGACGACGATCCGGCGGATGTCCTTGCTGCCCCGCTGCTTGACGACCGCGATGTCGGCGGGGGCGTCGCGGACCACCTCGTCGATCGTCGGCGAGAAGACCGCCGGGCCGTGGCCGTTGCGGGCGCTCGGCGTCTTGCCGCCCCAGCCGAAGATGATCAGGTCCGCTTCCTGCTCGCCGGACGATTCGATGATGCCCTCGGCGGCGCGCCGGCCGATGCGGACGATGGGGTGGATGGTCGTGCCCTCGGGGGCGAAGTCCAGGACGCGCTGGAGGAGACGTCGGGCGTGCCGGGCACGCGTCGCGCCCTCGGACAGCGGCATGCCCTCGGGGACCTCGACGATCCCGAGCGCCGTCAGCTCGCCGGCACGCTTGTCGAGGATCGCCGAGCCGAGCCGGATCAGCTCCTCGGCCGTCAGCGGGTTGGCGACCGGGATCAGGATCCGCGCGGGAAGTGGCGAGCGGCTCATGCGCGAGCCTCGGCCTCAGCCGCGGCCTCGGCGTCGGCGTTCTTTGCGGCCTTCCCCGTCCAGCGTTCGACGAGGTACGGCTTGAGCAGCTCGAATTCGCGCGCCTGGCGTTCGACGCGGTCCTCCGCCTGCTCGGTGGTGATCGAGCGGTTCTCGATGACGAAGCTCCCGACGCGCCCGAAGTAGATCGGCACGAGCGCGGCCACGAAGCGTTCGACATCTGCGGGCTTGTCGCGCGCAGCCACGACCAGGTCGTAGATCACCCGCGCCCAGAGGTCGTCCGGGAAGTGGAAGGCCGCGAGCGCGTCGGCCATCTCGACCGTGGTCGCCCGCGTCGACGCCACGTCGCCGCCGATCCCGAGCCGGGTCCGCGCGTGATCGGTCAGGCGGCCCGCCTCGGCCGCGAGCTCCATGACGGTCTCAAGGTTGTCACGTGAGATCATCGCCTCCCAGGTGCTCGCCATCGTGAGCGCCCCCGAGTTGAACTCGGACAGCAGGCGGATCGAGTTCACTTCGAGGGGTGGCGGGTCGATGATCCGTTCGAAGCCGTACGCGGGGACGTCATGGCTGCCGCGGATCGACAGCCACTTGTCGGCATAGGTCGTGGCGAGGCGCAGGATGGTCCCGACGACCTGACGGAACATCGGTCCGAGGTCGGCACCGGGGTCCTTCGGGTCGTGGATTTTCGCGCCGAGCCGTGTCTGGCAGACCGCAAAGCCACCGGCCAGCGCCGACGTCGTCATCCAGATGTCGATGCCGAACTTGCTGATGTCGTCCGTCCAGTCGTCGAGCTCGAGGTAGTGCCGGACAAGGTCGCCCGACACCCCGAAGTCCCCGCCGATCGGTTGGCGGATGCGATGGCCGTACAGCGCTCGCGTCAGCGGATACGTGACAGTGTTGGTGATCGTGCCGTCGAACTTGTAGCGCGCGTAGAGCGGGGCCACGAAGTCGTAGCCGCCCTTGAGGATCGGTCCGGCGAGGAGCTCGATCCACTCGGGGACGATCGACCGGAGGTCGGAGTCGACGACGACGAGCGCATCCACGTCGAGCGCGGCCGCCATCTCGAAGATCGTGCGCAGGGCGGCGCCCTTGCCGCCGGTCCCTTCGATCTCGGGGTAGGTCAGCGACACGCGGTCCAGCCGGTTGGTCGGGCGGACGAGGAGGATCTGCTCGACGTAGTCCGGCGGCTCTGTGTCGATGACGACGCGTTGCGTCCCGTCGGGCGAGCCCGCGTCGGAGTTGACGAGCACCGGCCGGAGGTCGGGGAAGTACTGGACGAGGCCGGCCTGCGCGGCACGCGCGACGTAGCCGATCGTCGCCGCATTCTTGAAGCTCGGGATGCCGACCATGATGTCGGCCTTCCCCAGCCGGGCGATCTCGTCTCGAATGGCCGGCGTCAGCACCGTGGGGGGCACGGGCCAACCGTAGCAGGTGTCGACGCGGACCGCGTCAGCGGCGGGGCATCGGCAGCAGCGTCCAGTCGGGTCGCTCCTCGCCGGGGTGGTAGCGACTGTTGGCCGCGCGATACGAGACCCCGATGAACCCGAACCGGCGCCACGTGGCGATCCAGGTCTGGAGCGGCGGCCGGACGTACTGGCCGAGCCGGACGAGCTCCGACGGCGAGATAACGGATTCGAGGAGGCGCTTGCGCTCGAGGAGCGGCACGTCGAGCAGTGAGTCGCCGTCGAGCCAGAGCAGGTCGGTGGCCACGAAGGCGATCGTCTCCTCGTCACGGAACGTGGCCGCCTCGACGAGGTGCGCCTTCTCATCGGCGGCTTCCTTTTGCGGGTCGCGGCGGATCCCGATGAACGGCTTGGCGATGAACTGACCGAGGGTCGGCACATCGGCCTTCGGTGTTTCGTAGGCGACGTTCTCGGTGGGCTGCTTCGTCAGGAAGCCGTCGACGATGGCCGATTGCGCCCGAACCGAACGTTCCAGCGCGCGCTCGATCAACGGCCGCTCGGTGAACGGCGCGCCCGCATCGTCGCGCAGGGCGACGAGGCCGTCGTCGATTCCGGCCAGCACGCGGATGCCGGCCCACTGCGGTTCGACGATCGGGTTGATGACCTCGTCGGTGCTTCCGGACCCGTAACGCTGGGGCCGCAGATCCGTCAGCAGTTCGATGGCATTCCCGGTCAGCTCCACGGCGTCATCGTAGCGGGTAGGCAAGGCTGTTCCAGCGATGCATGATCGCCCCGTGACCAGCGGGCCCTCGGAAGGCCGGCGTTCGAGGCTCGGCAACCTGACACCGAGCGGTCGCCCGATCGTTCCGATCGCGTGGTCGCTGTACGACTTCGCGAACACGATCTTCAGCTTCGCGGTCGTGTCCGGCGCGATCGGCCTGTGGCTGACCGAGGCCGCCCAGTTCGGCGAGCGGGACGGCAACGTCCTCCTCAGCGTCGCCGTGGTCGTCAGCGTCGGGATCAACGCGATCGTCTCGCCGATCCTCGGGGCGCTCAGCGATCGAACGGGCCGCCGGCTGCCATTCCTGCTGTTCTTCACGCTGCTCTGCATCGTCCCGACGGCCCTCATCGGGTTCAGCCCGGCGGCGCTCGGCCTGACCCTGTTCGTGGTCGCCAACTTCGCCTACCAGGCCGCGCTCATCTACTACGACGCGACGCTCAAGGTCGTCAGCCTGCCGTCGACGCGCGGCACGCTGTCGGGGATCGGCGTGGCCGTCGGCTACATGGGGACCGTGTTCGTCGGCCTGCTGATCTTCCTCGCGGAAATTCCGGTGTCGGACCGGTTCCTCCTGTCGGCGGTGCTGTTCGGGCTGTTCGCGGTGCCGATCTTCGCGGTCGTTCGCGAACCGCGGCTCGATGACGCCCAGCCGATCACCGCGCGGATTGTGCTGGGTTCGTGGTCGCAGCTGGCGCGGACGATCGAGCACGCGCGCGACGTCCCGGGCCTCCTGCGCTTCCTCGTCGGGCGCTTCTTCTACTCCGACGCGGTCAACACGATCATCGTCGTGATGAGCATCGTCGCGGTCCGCGCCGTCGGGCTCACCGACACGGAGGCGATCCTGGTGCTGCTGGCCCTGACCGTCGTGGCCATCGGGGCGAGCTTCGCGTGGGGCACCGTCGTCGACCGGCTCGGTCCCAAGCGGACGCTGCTGATCATCCTCGCGTCATGGGCGGTCGGGCTCGCGGTCGGCGGCCTGTCGCTGGGCCTCGACAACCCGCTCAAGATCGTCCTGTTCCTGTTCGCCGGCGGGATCCTCGGGAGCGGACTCGGCGGGGTGCAGGTCGCCGATCGCGTCCTGATGGTGCGGCTGTCGCCGCCCGAACGGCTGGGCGAGTTCTTCGGCCTGTACGGGCTGGTCGGCAAGGGCTCGCAGGTGATCGGCCAGCTGGCCTACGGCGCAGTGATCTTCCTGCTGTTCGACTCGCTCGGGACGGGCGCGTACCAGGTCGCGGTGCTGAGCTTGCTCGCCACGATGCTGATCGGGGCATGGCTGCTCCTGCCGGTCAGCGACCAATGGGCAGGTTCCGGCGAGATCCCTCATGAACACGGCCAGCCGCCGCTGCCGGAGCGCCTGGCGCCCGGCTCGGCGCCGATCGAGCCACGGACCGGGGAGCCGTGAGTCCCCGCGCGGGCCGTCAGGTGCGGTAGCCCCTCGGGTTGCGCTGCCGCCAGTCCAGCGCCGAGCCGATGATCTCGTCGAGCGACGGCCGCTTCGGCCGCCAGCCCAGCGTTTCGCCGGCGCGCTGCGCGCTGGCTACGAGCACGGACGGGTCGCCCGCTCGGCGCGGGCCGATCGCGTGCGGGACATCGTGGCCGGTGAGTCGGGCGGTCGCGTGGAGGACCTCCCGGACGCTGTACCCGTCGCCATTGCCGAGGTTGCAGACCAGCGCCCGATCCGTCCGCGCGTCACCGGGAGCCGT
>DASTYU010000112.1:0-2200 GCA_035764655.1 Candidatus Limnocylindrales bacterium | reverse complement strand
AGCCAGCCGATGTTCTCGCCGGCGACCACGTAGCAGTACCCGCGCTCGCTGAGCTCATTGAACACCTTCGTGCCCCGCGGCGGGATGTCGTGGCTGAAGTAGCCGCGCTCGGCCATGTCCGCGCTCCGCCAGCGCGCGATCCTGACGAGATCCTGGTCGATCGACAGCGTTCGAAGGCCTTCATCAGTGCGCGATTCGTTTGTCAGCGACGTGAGGAGCGCCTCCGATGTCGCGTCAGGGACACCGGCGTCCCACGCGGCGGCCGGTCGCGCCGATGCAGCGCTGCCCACTGAGCCCAGGACGAGGGCCAGGGCGAGCAGGGACGCGAACCGTCGTGGTAGGCCAGCGGACATGCGTGCGGAGCCGTCCTCGTGCGACGCACCGGCGGAGGTCCGGTGCGGTCCTCACCGTAGGAAGGCGGTGCGGGCAGGTCAGCCCGCGCGATGGTCCTGCCCGGCGGGAACCCTCGTACCTGCCGAGCGGCGGCCGCGTCCTCAGCGCGCGGCGACGGCCGCGTGATGCTCCGCGAACAGCGCGACCATCTCGCGCTCGAAATCCGGGATGTCGTCCACGACCCGGCCCCACACGAGTGTGCCGTCGCGGAACGCGGGCTCGTCGACCCAGCGCGCCCCCGCGTTCACGAGGTCGTCCTTGATGCCCAGCGAACCGGTCGCAGGATGTCCCGCCTGGATGATCCCTGCCGAGATCGCGACCAGGCCGCCGTGGCAGATGATCCCGATCGGCTTGCCCGCGTCGTGGATCGACCGCGTGAGGTCCTTGACCTCGTCGTAGCGGCGCAGCTTGTCGGGCAGCCAGCCACCGGGAATCACGAGCGCATCGAAGGATCCGGCGTCGGCATCCCGGGCGTGCAGGTCGGCCCGCGCGGCCAAGCCGTTCTTGCCATGCACGGTGTCGAGCGTCATGCCAATCGACGTCACCGTCGCGCCCGCCTCGCGCAGGCGCATCACGCTCACCCAGTACTCGAGGTCTTCGACGCCTTCGGCGACGAGCATGGCGACACGCATGCCGCTGAGCGGTGAGGAGTCGGACGCTTGGAGGGTCATCGGGCGGTCCTTCCTGGAGGCGACGAACGCCTCCAATTCTCCACCCGATGCCCCCCGGGTGCTCGCGCTAGGCGGGCACGAGCTGCTCGGCCATCTCCTTGGCCAGCTCGGCGCCCCAGCGGCGCGCCCGTTCGAGCTCGCCGTCACGGAGCGGCCCGTAGCCACCCTGCACGATGAACCGCTCGCCGGGGAGGAGTCGCTCATAGCCGGCATTGCGGAGTTTCGTTTCGATGGTCCCCGTGGCGCCGCGGAGCGACCACCAGATGCGGGTCTCGAACGCCGCTCCGTAGCCGCGGCCCATCCTGAGGTTGTCCAGCCAGGTCCGGAGCAGCGGGTGCGAGATGTCCGGCGGCACAGGCGCCTTCTCATCCCGTTCGATCTGATGGAGGGAACCGTCGCGCGGCAGCGCGAATGCGATGACCGGCGAGCCGGCCACGATGAGGTCCACGTTGGCCAGCGCCTCCTTGGAGGCCTCGCTCGTGTTCAGTGCCCTGGTCCCCGACCCGATGCCGTCGGCGATGGCCTGGGCGATTGCTGCGGTATTTCCCCAATGAGACTCATAGACGACGACAGCGTTCATGTCCGAACCGTACCGACCGGCCCCCGATGGATCGAGGGCCGATCGGCCCGAGCTGAGAATGCCAGTGGGCCCGCTCTACGCCGTTCGCTAGGGCGATGCCGACGGGTTCGAATCGACAGCGTCCTCAGGCCGGACCTGCATGGTCGCGATGACCTGCTCGAACCAGTCTTGGTCGTATGTATCGGCGTCGCCCGGATCGTCGCCCGAGACGTACAACAGGACGATGTACCCTCGATCGCCGGCCGAGACGACCGCGACTGACGACGAACATATCCCTCCCTGGGCGCCATCGATCACGATGGCTTCGCGCGGGGCTTCGCAGATGCCCGCTGAGCTGAGCCCGGTGAGTTGATCGTCGACCCACTGCTCGGCGCTCTTGCCGGCATGTGGCTGCGAGGCAACCATGACCCACAGATGACCCGCATCTCGGTC
Source organism: Candidatus Limnocylindrales bacterium (assembly GCA_035764655.1). Taxonomy (GTDB): domain Bacteria; phylum Chloroflexota; class Limnocylindria; order Limnocylindrales; family CSP1-4; genus DASTYU01. The sequence continues at coordinate 124 of DASTYU010000112.1, read as the reverse complement.
GGGGCTATAGATGACATCGCCGTCGCTCGAGGCAAAGTTGGGGAAGCTCGACGTCCAGGCCTCCGTCGCAGGGCGCGTCACCCAGCCGGCCGGGTACGAGATCGAGAAGCCATGGCGTTCGGAC
>DASTYU010000111.1:0-6136 GCA_035764655.1 Candidatus Limnocylindrales bacterium | reverse complement strand
TCAGCAGCATGGTAGCCGAGCGCCGCCGCCGACTTCGCGGCGGAGGCAGCCCGGTGCTCGGCTACACTCCGCGGCGATGACGATCGAGCTGGCGCCGGCTCCCGCCGAACTGGGGTCCCCTGCACCGCAGCCGCGGATCTTCTCGGGCATCCAGCCGTCCGGGGTGATCCACCTCGGCAACGAGCTCGGGGCGATTCGCAACTACGTGCGCCTGCAGTACGAGTACGAGGCGATCTACTGCATCGTCGACTACCACGCGCTGACGAGCACCCACGACGCCGACCTGCTTCGCGCGCGCACGCGCGACATGGCCGCCGGGCTCCTGGCCCTCGGACTCGACCCGGAACGCTGCACGCTGTTCGTCCAGAGCCATCGGCCGGAGCACACCGAGCTGGCCTGGCTGCTCGCCACGGTGACGCCGGTCAGCTGGCTCGAGCGCACGCCGACCTACAAGGAGAAGCAGCAGAGCCAGCCGGACGACATCAACCACGGCCTGCTCACGTATCCCGTCCTGCAGGCCGGCGACATCGTCATCTACAAGGCCTCGCTCGTGCCCGTCGGCAAGGACCAGGCCGCCCACCTCGAGCTGTCGCGCGAGATCGTGCGCGCCTTCAACCGGCGCTACGGCGAGACCTTCCCCGAACCGGAGGCGGTGTTCACCGAGGCGCCGGTCGTGCTGGGGACCGACGGCGTGCGCAAGATGTCGAAGTCGGTCGGGAACACCATCGACGTCCTCGCCGAGCCCGACGTGATCCGCAAGCAGGTCATGTCGATGGTGACCGACACGAAGCGGATCCTGCGCACAGACCCAGGCCGCCCCGAGATCTGCAACGTGTGCCAGCTGCACCGTTTCTTCGGCGACGACTACGAGGAAATCCAGGACGGGGAGCGGACCGCGCGAACCGGTTGTGTCGACACGAAGCGCCTGCTGGCCGACCGGATCATCCGCCACTACGCGCCAGCGCGCGAACGCTACCTCGAGCTCCTGGCCAACCCGGCCGAGGTCGACGGCATCCTTGAGATGGGCGCGGACCGCCTCCGCCCGATGGCCGAGGCGACGATGGCCGACGTCCGGCAGCGGATGGGTCTTCGCTGACCCGCGGCCGGGCTACCATGGATCGCACTGCCGGCCCCTCTACGCCGGAGAGACCCACGGAAGGGTCGTCGATGCTGGACAACTTCCTCGAGCCGCGCGATCGCCAACTCGTCCGATTCCTGCTGGTGCTCGCGGTCGTCGCGCTCGTCTTCGTTATCGGCAGCCAGCTCGTCGCGGCGTTCTACTTCTTCGGCGACATCATCCTGGTCTTCTTCCTCGCCTGGCTGATCGCGTTCGTGATCAGCCCGGTTGTGAGCTGGCTGATCGACCGGATCCCAGGGCTTCCGCCGGCCGCTGCGACGGTCCTTGTCTATACGCTGGTCGTCGTCATCGGGCTGGCGATCCTCGTCGCGGGTGCGGCTGCCCTCTACTCCTCGATCGACCAGTTCATCCGCGAGATCCCGACGATCCGGGACAAGCTGCCCGAGCTCGTCCGGCCCTACCAGGAATGGCTCGCGACGCTGGGCTTCTCCGAGGTGGACCTCGAGGAGCAGGCCAACCTCGTGCTGGCCAACCTCAATGTCTTCGCCGGCCAGCTGGTCGGGCCGCTCCAACAGATCGCCGTCGCCAGCATCGGCATCCTCGGCACGCTGCTGATCACGTTCTTCCTGTCGGTCTGGATGGTCCTCGACCGCGAGCAGATCGTGGCCTTCCTGTTCCGGCTCGTCCCGCCGGCCTACGCTGAGGAGTCCCGTCTCCTCCAGACGGCGACCTCCCGCTCGTTCGGCGGGTTCCTGCGCGGCCAGGCGCTGATGGGCCTGTCGTTCTTCCTGGTCGCGCTGGTGCCACACCTGCTGTTCAGTCTGCCGCTGGCCGTGCTGTCGGCAACGACCGCCGGGGTGCTCATGGCGATCCCGTTCTTCGGGCCGTTCGTGTCGTGGGTGCCGCCGGTCCTCGTCGCGCTCGTCTTCCAGCCCGAAGCGCTGTTGCCGACCGCGATCATCATGGGCATCGGCTGGTTCATCGCGATGAACGTCCTCCAGCCACGAATCATGCAGGGCGCCGTCGGCATCCACCCGATCGTGGTCCTCGGGTCGGTCCTCGTGGGATCGAAGGTGGCCGGCATCGCCGGGGTGATCTTCGGGATCCCGATCGCCGCCGTGCTGTCGGCGTTCTTCTTCCACTTCCTGAACCTGGCCAGCGGCGAACGCACCGTCGCCTCGCGGGCCGCCCGGCGGCTCGAGCGGCGCGGCGGCCGACCGGTGCGCGTGCCGCGTGAGCCGGCGCCCGGCGTGGACGCCGACATCGAGGAAGCGTCGACCGGGCCCAAACCGGCCGAGGGCCGCGCCGGCAGCCCCTCGTGACCGACGAGGCCGACGAGACCGACGGAGGCGGCGGGCCCGAGCCCACCGGGAACTCGCGCGCCGACCGCCCGGACATGACCCGCGAGCGCGCGCGGACCGAGCGACGCGATCTCGACCTCGAACGCGGTGAGCCGCTGGCGGGCGGTTCGGCGCGTGGCGGCCCGCGAGCGTTGCGCGCGCATGCTCGTCCGCTCGGTGACTGGACCACGCGGCCGCGAATCCTGATCACGAACGACGACGGCGTCGAATCGCGCGGACTGCTCGCGCTCAAGCAGGCGCTCGACCCGATCGGTGACACGGTGGTCGTGGCCCCGGACACGAACCAGAGTGCGGTCGGCCACCAGAAGACGCTGATGCGCCCCCTCCGCGTTCGCGAGCGAACCCTCGCCGACGGCTCGCTCGCATACTCGGTGGACGGCTCGCCGACCGACGCCGTCAGCCTCGCCTTCCTCGGCTTCTTCGACGAGGACTTCGACCTCGTCGCGTCGGGCATCAACTACGGCGCGAACCTCGGCGACGACATCACCTACTCGGGCACGGTCAGCGCCGCCATGGAATCGGTCATCAACGGCTGTCCCGCGTTCGCGATCTCGCAGGAGTACTACGAGCACCCCGATTTCACGTTGTCGGCGATGGCCGCGGCGGTCGTGGCGCGCAACATCCTCGAGCACGGCCTCGCGCCGGGTGAGCTGATCAACGTCAACGTCCCCGCCGTCGACCCCGACGAGTTCGAGGGCTTCGAGGTCACGCGCCTCGGCAAGCGCGTCTACCAGGACGAATTGATCCAGCGGGTCGACCCGCGCGGCATCCCGTACTACTGGATCGGCGGGCCGCCGCCGTCCGGGCTGGCGGTCGAAGGCACCGATTTCCATGCGGTGGTGAACCGCCGCATCGCGGTCACGCCGATCCATCTCGACCTGACGGGCCGGCGCCTGCTCAAGCGCCTGCGCACCTGGGAGTGGGAGGCACCCGACGACGCGTTTGTCGCGGCCGAACCCGGCACGGCACGGCCGCCCGGCTCAGATCGCTCGCCGGAAGCGGACCTCGACCACATGCTCGACGAGGAGCGCCGGCTCGAACGTCGCTAGCCTTGTTGAGGCGAGGCCGGTCTTGGGGCGGGCATTGGGGTCGTGTGAATCGCACCCATTCGTGCCACCAGCATGTTGCACGACCGGAAGCGCCGTGGCGCCCGGGATCTGGCCGCCCTTGTGGACCCTGGGACACCGTGGCACGAATGGAGACGATCCGGGGCGCCACAAGGGGGACGCGGCGTGGACTTGACGATTGCCGTCGTGGCTGCAGCACGAATAGGGACGATGGCGCCCTGGCCAAGCCGCATGGGGAACGGGCGCCGCTCGCTCGTCGGTCATCGCGCCGACGGTTGACGTTACCCCCCGGCCCGCGTCATCCCGCGCGACTTCTCGAAGACGATCTGGAGGTCCTGGCTGATCCCCGTGGCGAACCCCGCTTCGCTAAGCGCGAGGTAGTACTCCCACATCCGGATGAAGCGCTCGTCGAAGCCGAGTGTGCGCACGGCGTCGGCCCGTGCGAGGAACCGCTCCCGCCAGGCGCGAAGGGTGAGCACGTAGGAGCTCGCGATGTCGATGACGCTGTTCATCAGGAGGCGCGTGTCCCTGGTGGACCGCTCGATGACCGCCAACGACGGGCACAGGCCGCCAGGGAAGATGTAGGTCTGGATCCAGTTGGCACCACGCAGCTGGCGCTCGTACGCGGCGTCCGGGAAGGTGATCACCTGCAGGCTCAGCCGGCCGCCCGGCACGAGCGCCCGGTCGCACACCTCGAAGAACGTCCCGAAGTACTCGGCGCCGACCGCTTCGAGCATCTCGATCGATACGACGGCGTCGTAGCGGCCGGTGATGTCGCGGTAGTCGCACAGCCGCACATCAATCAGCTCCCCGAGGCCGGCCTCGCGAACGCGCGCGCTGGCCAGCTCGAACTGCTCGCGCGAGATCGTGATGGTGGTCACCCGACAGCCGATTTCGCGGGCTGCGTACAGGGCAAACCCGCCCCAGCCCGATCCGATCTCCAGGACATGCATGCCCGCGCGCAGCCCGGCGCCCTCGGCGATCCTCCGGTACTTCGCCCGCTGCGCGTCGGCCAGCGACTGGTCGGGCGATTCGAACACGGCGCTCGAGTAGGTCATCGTCTCGTCGAGCCAGAGACGGTAGAAGTCGTTGCCCAGGTCGTAGTGCGCCGCGATGTTCCGGCGGGCGCCGCTCCGGGTATTCCGACGCAGCCGATGTGCCAGCGTGCGAACCACCTGCCCGGGGGAACGGAACCAGCCCGCCGACAACGCGAGCGCTTCGCGGTTGCGCGCCGCGAGGCGCAGGAGGCCGGCGAGGTCGGGGCTCGACCACAGGCCGTCGACGTACGCCTCGCCGCCGCCGGTCTCGCCGTGGACGAGGATCCGGACGAGCGCCTGGCGATCGTGGAGCCGGATCTCGGCGCGGTCCGCCGGGGCCGCGGACGTGTCGCCGAACATGCGGCGGGTGCCATCGGGCAGCACGACGGTCAGCCGCCCGACCGCAATCCGGGATGCCGCACGGAGCGCGATCCGCCAGGCAATGCGCTCGAGCAGCGACTCGACCGAAGGCCGACCCATCAGGGTCGACGGGGCGCTCACCGAGCCGCCTGCGCGCGATGGCGGTGGAAGACCGCGCCGCGCAGCCACAGGCGCAGCGCGTGCCAGTGGATCATCACGATCGTCTTCTGTGTCACCAGCGGATAGCGCAGCAGCATGCGCAGCAGGTTGCGCTGCGTCAACGGGCGTCGCACCAGGTCGAGGCTCGCGTGGAGCAGCAGCTGACCGTCAGCCTCGTGGTTGATCGTGATGCGCAGGCGGCTCGGCTCGTCGCGGACGTGGACGGTGTACCCGCCGCGCGTCTCGAGGAACGGCGAGACGTGGAACTCCTTGTCCATCGCCGCCCGGAACCCCGACCGCTTCCCGGCCGGCCGAAGGGTGTAGAGATGGCGCTCCCCGTACGTGTTGTGGACCTCCACGACGACCATCCGCAACTCGTCCGTGTCGTCCCGGCACAGCCAGAACGAGGCCGGGTTGAAGACGTAGCCCGCAACCCTGGGGTTGGTGACCAGCGTGATCCGCCAGCCGGTCGGGTCCTCCCCCTGGGCCCGCAGATGGTCGAGGAATGCGCCGCGCATGTCGGTCGCGGCCGGCACCAGGTGATCGCTGTCGCGTACTTCGAGTGGCGCTCGACGGTTGCGCCGAAGGAGTCGAGACGACGAGCTGACCTCGTCGAGCTCGTCGAGGTCCAGGGCCAGGTAGGCCACGTCGTGCTGCAGGCCGTAGACGAATGGTCGCGCACGCCGGTGCCGAACCCTGCCCTCGACCAGGTGCGACCTCATGCCGCGACCTCGCGATCGGGCGCGCCGTCGTCCACGCGGGACACGAGGCTCGGTGCGGCGGTGCGCACGAGGTGAGCGGCCTCGTAGCCGGAGCGGCAGCCGTCCTCGTGGAAGCCGTAGCCGAGGTGCGCGCCCGCGTAGAACGTCCGACGGTGACCCTGCAGGCCGCCGATGCGCTGCTGCGCGTCGAGCGTGCCGAAGGTGTACAGCGGGTGGCGCATTGACAGCTCCGCGAGGACCCGCCCCGGGTCCAGTCGCTCGTCCGGGTTGACCGAGACCGAGTACTGCGCCGGTCCGGGCAGCGCCTGCAGGCGGTTCATGTGGTAGGTCATCGTCAGCGCACCGGCCGGTA
>DASTYU010000110.1:0-7539 GCA_035764655.1 Candidatus Limnocylindrales bacterium | reverse complement strand
GAAGCCGCCGATCATCCGCAAGGTGGTCGTCTTGCCGCAGCCCGATGGACCGAGGAGCGAGAAGAACTCGCCGGTCTCGATCCGGAGCGAGATCCGGTCCACCGCGACGACGTCCCGGAACCGCTTCTCGAGGTCGACGAGGCGGATCTCTGGGAGTGGCGCTTCGGCAGGACGCATTGATGGCGGAGGCTATGCGCGCGTCGTGCGACGCGGACGGCGCCGTCCCATGGACCGCAACGGCGGTACGAGCGGGATCAGCGGGCAGCGGCCATCGCTCTCTCGAACGCGGGCAGAGCCTGTTCGACCATCTCGTCGCTGGCCGTGAGCGACAACCGCGCCCAGCCCGGCAGCTCGACGATCGTGCCCGGGAGCACGAGCACATTGTCAGCGGCCAGGGCGTCCGCGAATGCCTGGTCGTCTTCGGTCGGACATCGCACGAGGACGTAGAAGGTCCCTTCGGGATTGGTCGTCTGGTAGCCCATGGCTCGCAGCGCCCCGACCAGCCGGTCGCGCCGAGCCTGCATCCGCGGGACATCGATCGACACGTTCTCGAGGTCGGCCGTGCTGTGCTGCATGAGCGCATCGGCGAAGGCATAGCCGGTGGCCCACTGGAACAGCTCGATCGCGCGCCGGAGCGCCGGGCGTTCGGGCGAGGTCGGTGGGACCGCGATGTACCCGAGTCGTTGCCCCGGTGCGAGCAGGATCTTGCCGTAGGAGTACGTGATGATCGTGCCCGGGTAGAGCTCAGCGGCGCTGTGGTAGCGAATGCCGTCGAACAGGATCCGGCGGTACGGCTCGTCGGCGATGAGATGGACCGTGCGGCCATTGCGGCGGGACGCCTCGCCGAGGATCGTGGCGAGCCGGCTCAGCGCGTCGAGCGGATAGACACGGCCCGACGGGTTGTGCGGGCTGTTGACGATGACCGCGCGCGTGCGCGGCGTGATCGCGGCCGCGATGGCTTCGGGATCCAGGTCGAATACCGGTGGCGCCAGGTTGAGCCGGACGGGGATCGCGTCCGCGGCAGCGATGAGAAGCTCGTAGAAGAACCACGGCGGCGACAGGTAGATCACCTCGTCGCCCGGCTCCGTGATGGCGCGCAGCGTGACCGTGAGCGCACCGAACCCGGCGTTCGTCATGAAGACGTCTTCGGGGTCCCAGTCGAGACCGGTCAGGCTCGTGAGCGAGCGGGCGACCGGGATCCGTGCCTCCGGCTCGCTCAGCTTGTAGGCGAACCAGTTCTTGTCCTGTGGCTCGGCATTGCGTCGCAGCACATCGATGAAGTCCGTGAGCGGCATTTCCTGCGGGTTGCCAACCATGAAGTCGGCCACGCCCGGAGCGCCGCGGCGGGCAAAGATGGGCGAGTCGACCATGCGCTGGATCGGCGCCATGGCGGCCGCGAGTCGTTCCACCCGCGAGGACGCGGCGATGGACATGGGCGAAGCACCTCCTGCGCCTACGTTCGCGCCTCCTCATCCGGGGCGCCATGGACATCCGTCGCGGCGTTCCCGAGCGCGCGCCCGACGATCTCCTGGATGACGTCGGTCTTGGCGTCGGCGTAGTCCTGCATCGTCTCCCACCGGTGCTCGGCAAGGCGGCGCTTCTCGCGCTCGTACAGCGCGCGGTCCTCCGGGTGGGTTCGCATCCAGTCGCGGAACGCGAGCATCGTGCCGATCTCCTCGCAGTCGGCCGAGTACGCGTGGAGGTTGACCTTCGGGTTGGTTCCGCGGAACAGGCGGTGCTCGAACCACTCGGGCTCGCGAATCGCGAACTCGAAGCCCGCCGCCTCCAGGGCCGGGACGTAGGCGGCCTCGTCGGTCGAGTCCGGAACGCCGAGGATGACGTCGATCTGGTTCTTGGCGGCGAGACCGGGAACCGACGTGGAACCGGCGTGCTCCAGGATGACCGCCATGTCGCCAAGCGCGTCGCGGATGCGGGTAGCCACGGCCTCGTACTGCGCCGGCCAGGTCGGGTCGTACTCGACCAGGTTGACCCGCCCCGAGAACGGGGCGGGCGGGACGATCCAGTCGGAGTCCGGCGGTTGCGGGCTCACGTGGTCGTCACGTGGTCTTCGTGCCGCCGCGCGCGGCGATCCGTTCGCCGGCCGCCTCCCAGCCGGCATCGAAGGACTCGCCCTCCTTGTCCAGGTCGAGGACCAGGGGGGCGTGGTCGGACGGGATCGGCTTGCCCTTGCGCGCCTCGCGGTCGATCTCCGCCGCGACGATCCGCTCGGCGACCCGCGGTGTCACGAGGAGGTGGTCGATGCGCATCCCGAAGTTCTTGTGGAAGTTGCCGGCCCGGTAATCCCACCACGTGAAGCGCCCGGGCTCGTCACGGACCGCGCGGTAGGCGTCGACGAGCCCCCAGTCGAGGAGCTTCTCGAAGGCGGTCCGCTCCGCGGCGGACACGTGGGTGCCGCCGTGGACGGCCTTCGGGTCCCACACGTCGGCGTCGGTCGGGGCCAGGTTGAAGTCACCGCCGATGACCAGGTCGTCGTCGGGGCTGGCCGACTCGCGCAACCACTGGAGCAGACGGGCGTACCAGCGGAGCTTGCCGGCGTAGAACGGCGAGCCGACCACGCGCCCGTTCGGGGCGTAGACGCAGACGAAGCGGATTCCCGCGCAGGAAACGCTGAGCATGCGTGCCTCGTCGAGCGGATCGAAGTCGTCCTCGCCGTAGGCCGTGGACGAGCCGGCGCTCGAATCACGGACGCCACCGAGGCCGAAGTTCGTCACGGGTCCGCTCATGCCGAGGCCCTGCCGGGCCGCGACCGCGACGCCGTTCCAGCGGCCTTCCCCGTGATGGACGAAGTCGTAGCCGGCCATCGAGAACGCCAGCAACGGAGCGTCCTGGTCGGCGAGCTTGGTCTCCTGGAGCATGAGCACGTCGGGCTTGGCCCGCTTCAGCCACCACTCGACCTTCTCGAGCCGTGCGTTGAGCGAGTTGACATTCCAGGTCGCGATCCGCATCAGTATCGGCGCCCCCGCTGGCGTTCGAGGTCGAAGGTGGCGGTCTCGGCGACGGCCATGACGGCCATCGTGCCGGCCTGGACCGGGTCGGATACGACGAGATCCACGTGATCCGTAATCGAGCCGACCATGTTCAGCGCGATGATCGGGATGCCGACCGCGCGGAGCTCGTCGGCGGCGACGCTGATGTCCCCGCCCATGATGGAGCCGGCGAGGACGAGCAGGCGTGCGCGTGGCAGGTCCGCGACGGCGCGCACCGCGGCCGCGATCTCCGCCTCACCGACCAGGGCGATCGTGTCCACCGAGATCCGCTCGCCGCGCAGGTTATGGCGATCGGCCTCGCTCACCGCCCCGAGGGCGACCTGCGCGACCTGGGCGCCGCCGCCGACCACGATGATCCGTTTGCCGAACACCGTTCCCAGCTCACGGGTGAGCTGGACGTCCACCACCGGGTCGACGCCGCGCAGGACGTCGAGCGCCTGGTCGCCCGACAGCCCCTCGACCTCGAGCTCGATCTCGGCGCGCGGCGACGAACCGGCGGTGCGCCGGACGACGCTCAGGGTTCGAATCCGGCCGCCGGCAGCAGCGACGCTCGAAGCGACGGCGGGAATGGCGCTCGGTTCGTCGGCAAGCTCGATGCGGACGGCGGCGATGGACGCGGCCTGGCGGCGGGGCATCTGCTCGGCCTCGACGCGCGGCTCAGCCGAGGACGCCACGGCCGGCCGCGCCCGGGCGCAGGTCGCCGACGGAGATCGAGTTCGGGTCCGTGCCGGCCGCCGGGTCGTGCTCCTCGAAGGCCAGGCTGAGCGTCGAGAACGCCTCGCGCGTCTTGTCCGCGTCCGAGGTGGTGAGCATCAGCGCTCCGTCCGTGTCCTCGGCCACGCCGACGATCCCGGTGATGTTCACGCCTCGTTCGGCGAGGGCGGTCGCGACCTGGGCGAGCGAGCCGGGACGGTCGTCGAGCTGGACCGTGAACCAGACGGTCAAGGGGCACCTCCTGCGTTCCGGGATGGTACCGCGCGGACCCGCGCATCGACGGACGGCGGAGCCTGGGGCAATAGGCGTCCGTTTTGGGAATCTGACGAACCCGCACGCCCATCGACCCGGATCCCACCGTGGCCCGGCTGGCTCGCACGTTCGTGCGTTTCGATAAGCCTCGCTTATCAACAGATGACGACGTCGTTCCCGACGCACGTCGATGGTTCCCGTAGCCGCCGGCAAGCATCGTGTGCCTCGGACAGTTCCGCTGGACTGCACCGGAACAGGTCGAGTCCATTCGGCGCCGCCGTCCGCCAGGTGCGGGCGGCGGCGCCTCCGATTCCGCGGCACACTGCGACCGTGCCCGCGAACGCTTCGAACGCCCCGTTCGTGCAGGTCTTCGGTCTCGACGGCGACCAGGCGACCCGCGCCGCGCAGCGTTTCTTCAAGGAACGCCGCATTACGGTCTCGTACGTCGATCTGCGCCGGCGCCGGCTCGCGCCCGCCGAGCTGCGCCGCTTCGTGGACCGGCTGGGAGCCCATGCGCTCCTCGATCCGGACAGCCGCGCGTACAAGGCGGCCGGCCTCGGCTACCTGCGCATGGATGACGCCGAGATCCTCGAGCGGATCACGGCCGAACCCGCCCTCCTCCGGCTGCCGCTGATCCGCTTCGACAGCGAGGTATCCGCCGGTCGCGACGAGGCGACGTGGAGGCGCTGGGTCAGTCGCGGCGCCTGAGCGTCCACGCCGCGAGGGCGACCGCCGCCCCCACGAGCGCCGCCCCGGCGACTGCCCAGAACGGGTCGCCGACCATGAAACTCGAGCCCTGCAACAGCCCGCTGCCCTGTCCGATCCACACGAGGCCAACAAGCACCAGGACCGCGATGACGATCCAGCGCGTCCGTTGCATCGCCGATACCCTCCGGCTGCCATCCTAGGCGTATGAGCGACCGGGACGACGCAAAGCCACGGGGCAGCACAAAGCGGCGGGGCAGGCTGACCGTTCGCCGCGACCACGGCCACGAGGCGATCAAGCGAGTCGGACGCACCGAGGACGAAGCGCTCCTCAGGCGCTCGCCGCGGCCCGAGTTCCTCGACAGCGATCCGTGGCGCTCCCTGCGGATCCTGTCGGAGTTTGTCGAAGGCTTTGATGCCCTGGCGTCGGTCGGGCCGGCGGTCAGCGTCTTCGGATCTGCCCGGATCGGCCCCAACCATCGCAACTACAAGAGCGCGCGCCGACTCGGCCAGCTGCTGGCGAAGGCCGGCTACGCGGTGATCACCGGTGGCGGACCGGGGACCATGGAGGCGGCCAACCGCGGCTGCCACGAGGCCGGGGGACTCTCGGTGGGCTGCAACATCGAGCTGCCGAACGAGCAGGGGCTCAACCCGTACGTCGACCTCGGCGTCGAGTTCCGCTACTTCTTCGCGCGCAAGACGATGTTCGTCAAGTACGCGGACGCGTTCGTCATTTACCCCGGCGGTTACGGCACGCTCGACGAGCTGTTCGAGGCGCTCACGCTCATCCAGACGAAGAAGATCCGCGACTTCCCGGTGATCCTGATGGGGTCGGAGTACTGGGACGGCCTGCTGGACTGGATCAAGGGAACCCTCGTCGAGGAGGCGGCGATCAACCCGGAGGACGCGGGCCTGCTCCGCATCACCGACGACGAGGAGGAGGCCTGCGAGATCGTCGACGCGTATGTCAAGGCCCACCCGGACGCCGCCGAGAAGACCGCCACGGACACGAAGCCGATCGACCCGTCAGACGTCCGCGCCCCGGCGACGGCCGAACACGCCGAGAGCTAGTCGCCCGGCCCGTCTCACCCCTGACTCAGATTCCGACACAGCCGTGCAGGGCCCGGCCTCGAAATCGACAGATTCCGTCCAAATCCGCACCGAGCCACGGACGTTCATTCCCGGGCTGAGTCACCCGTGACACAACGTCGTGCGATCACAGCGCTGACGACGAACCAGGTCCGACTTACGTCGTGTCGCTGTCCGCGGCCGTACTGTCGCGTGGCGTGATGCGTACCTCCTCGCCGCAGTCCGTGCAGACGTAGATCTGGCCGTTGAGCCAATCGCGCTCCGGATCGTGCGAGGACGGATCGTGATGGGCCGGCTGGAGCGGGCTCCACGACCCGTCGTTGTGGCGGTGCTGCAGTTGCAGCTCGGCAAGCCGCCCGGACGTCTGGAACATGTCGGCTCCTCCGCAGGTGGTTCGAGCGAGCCTAGCCGCACCCCGAGCCCTCGTCTACCGGGACTCCGAGGATGCCGCCGGGCGGGCTGCCTCCTGCCACACCACCTCGTAGACCTGCACCGAGTCGGCGAAGCCCTTTGGGCGTATTCGACCTCGCTTCAGGAACTCGAATCCCTTCCCGAGCGCGAGATCGTGAACGGTGCTCGAGACGAGGACGGTTCCTGGTGCGGCGCGATCGACGAGCCGCGCCGCGAGCTGCACGGCCGCGCCGAAGAAGTCGCGATGCTCCGTCACGGGCTCACCGGCGGCCATCCCGATCCGGATCCGAAGCGGAAACTCCGCCGCGTCCTCACCAGCGAACCGGCGCTGGATCTGGACCGCGCTGTCGATTCCGCCTGACACGGACGGGAAGGCGGCCATGAGCCCATCACCGGTGTGCTTGACCTCGGAGCCTCCATGCCGTTGGACGGCATCCCGAATGATCTCGTCGTGCCGTCGCAGGAGTGCCATGGCGCGCGCATCGCCCATCGTCTGGGTGAGGGTCGTGGAGCTCTCGAGATCGGTGAACAGGATCGTCCGGAACGCGGTCTCCACGTAGGGTTCGCCGAGCTGGTGGGCGGTGATGCCACCCATGAACCGCTCGACGACCCGCTCGTCGACCTCGATCACCTGCGTCGGGATCCCGCCGTGGGACGCCGCATGCAGAGCGCTCACGTCGTCCGCGCTGGGAGCGTCCGCGAGGCAGAACGCCGTCTGGCGGTCGTAATCGAACCAATAGGTCAGGAGCTGCACGCCGAACCGGTCCTGCAGGGCCATGTCCCTGAGGTGCATATTCGCCGCCTCCGTCGCTGTCAGCCCCGTGAACTCGTGGCGATCCATATAGAACGGCACGCGCCGAGCATGCGCCTCGCCTCTTGGGACTGGCAACATCGCGCTGCCAGACGATTTCGACCAGGAGGCTCCGCCCGATGCTCACGGCGACCAAGGACCTGATGCTCCCCGCCACCGTCACCGGCTCATGGCCGCGGCCGCGCTGGTATGACGGGGGCCTGTGGGGCCGGCCGCTCGACACGGCGCTGCTCGATGTCCGCTTCCGCGAGCAGTTCCTCGACGCCCACGCGACCGTCATCGCCGACCAGGAGCGGGCCGGGCTCGACATCCTGACCAATGGCGACTACCACCTCGACGAGGACTTCGCCGGCCGCTCGTGGCACCACTACCCGCTGCAGCGCTGGAAGGGTCTCGAGCACGAGGAGCTCCAATACCAGCGCTCGCGCGATCGATTGCTGGAGTTCGCGCCCGGCACGCTGATGAACGAGATCGAGACGACGTGGCGGTGGCCGCGCGTCACTGGGAAGGTGGAGCACAACCCGCGGAATCCGCTCGAGTACGCCAAGC
>DASTYU010000109.1:0-18766 GCA_035764655.1 Candidatus Limnocylindrales bacterium | reverse complement strand
TGACGCCGGACGAGGGCGGTCCGTTCGAGGCCGCGGCCGCGGAGGCCGGCCTCGCCGTCGTGTACCTGGTTGCCCCGACGACACGCCCCGAACGCCGCGCGGAGATCGCCGCGCGGAGCGGGGGTTTCCTCTATTGCGTGTCGCTCGTCGGGGTGACCGGCGCCCGATCCGCCCTCGCCGGCCACGTTCGGAGACTGGTTCGCGAGGTGAAGGCCGTGTCACCGGTCCCGGTCGCGGTCGGCTTCGGCGTCAGCCGGCCGGCCCACGTTCGGGCGATTGCGCGGGCCGGCGCCGACGGGGCGGTCGTCGCATCCGCGCTCGTCGACGCGCTCGGCGCGGACGGCCGGAACGTTGACGCGATGGCGGGCCTCGTCCGCTCGCTGCGCGCGGCGACCAGCCGTCCAACCTGACGTATCCTCCCGGTCGTGCCAGCGACCAAGGTGACCGTCGGCGTCGAGGTGACGCCGAAGAAGGCGTTCGCGTCCGCGCTCGACTGGCCGGGCTGGACGCGTGCCGGCAAGACCCCCGAGGCGGCCCTCGAAGCGCTCGCCGCGGCTGCCCCGCGCTACGCGAGCGTGGCGAAGAAGGCGAGGCTCGATTTCCCGTATGACGAGTCGGTCGCGTTCGACGTCGTCGAGGAAGCCGAGGGCAACGCCACGACCGCGTTCGGCGCCCCGGACATCCGCTTCGCCGCCGATCAGCGGCGCACCAGCGCGAAGGATGGCGAGCGGTTGGCGGCACTCGTGACGGCTTCGTACGCGATCCTGGACGCGGTCGTGGCAGGTGCCCCGGCGACCCTCCGCAAGGGTCCGCGGGGCGGCGGTCGCGATCGCGACAGGATCGTCGAGCACGTGGTCGGCGCGGACGGCGGGTACGCCCGTGTCATGGGCCTGAAGGGGACCGACGTCGATCCCCGAGACTCGCAAGCGGTTGCCGGCCTGCGCACGCGGATGATCGATGTCATCCGCGCACCCTCGGACGGCTCGCCGATCGCCGGCAAGAAGTGGCCAGCGCGCTACGCCGCCCGGCGCGTCGCGTGGCACGCGCTCGATCACGCCTGGGAGATCGAAGACCGCAGCGAGCCCTCGGGCTAGACAGGACGCGTACACTTCCCCGGCCCAGCCCAGTTCAGGCGCTGGCGTTCATGAGGTCCCGATGCGGAAGCGCAAGACGACGTACCCGGTGGCACGCACGAGCCGGCGACCAGCAGGCCCAGGTGCCGTGCCGGACCAGCAGGTTCGCACGACCCTGGCCGCAATCGACCTGTCCGCGGGACAGGGCAAGGACGGGTTCACGACCGGCAGCCGCGTGCGGATCGCCGGCGCCGGCCTGTACAGCGGCGAGGAAGCGGTCGTCGAATCGATCCCGGGTGGCGTCATCCCGTCCGTCCTCGTCAGGACCGCCGCCGGGCGAACGCGGCGCGTTCGCACGATCGACCTCGAGGCGCTGCCGGGCTGACCCTCGGTCAGACGAAGAGCTCGGGCACGTCGGCCGCAGCGAGCGGCCGCGGCCCCTCGAGCAGCCCGACGGCCGCCGCCGCCGCGCCCAGCACGTCCTCCGCGGTGAGGCCACGCGAGCGGAGGTCGCGGACGCCGCTGTCGCCGTCGGACTTCGAGAGCTTGGCGCCGCTCGGCTTTCGCAGCAGCGGGTGGTGGTAGAAGGCAGGTGGCTGCTCGCGGCCCAGTAGCCGGCCGAGCCGGATCTGGCGAGCCGT
Source organism: Candidatus Limnocylindrales bacterium (assembly GCA_035764655.1). Classification (GTDB taxonomy): domain Bacteria; phylum Chloroflexota; class Limnocylindria; order Limnocylindrales; family CSP1-4; genus DASTYU01. The sequence continues at coordinate 17,052 of DASTYU010000109.1, read as the reverse complement.
GGCATCGAGCAGGTCCTCGCCCCGGACGACGAGGTCGATCTCGTGGCGCATGTCGTCGACGACGACGCAGTACGGGTACGTCCAGTTGCCATGGCGATCACGGACGAGGAGATCGCCCTCGCGGTTGGGCACATCGCGTTGCGGGCCGAGTCGTTGGTCCTCCCAGGCCTCCGCGCCGTCGCCGAGCGCGACGCGAGTCCCGACGCCGGGGCCTTCGTCCACCCCGCGCTCGCGGCAGCCGCCCGGGCATCCGCCGCCCGACCACGCCCGTCCGGACTCGCGCGCCCACGTCGCAAATGTCGAACGCGTGCAGTCGCACGGGTACACGAGCCCGAGGCCGCGCAGGCGGTCGAGCGCGGCAGCATACGGGGCCCAGTCGTCGGACTGGCGGATGGGCTCGGTGTCAGCCGCGAACCCGAGCCAGGCCAGGTCTTCGAGGAGGGCGGCGTCGAAGACGGCGCGCGAGCGCTGCCGGTCGTGGTCCTCGATGCGGAGCACCACCCGGCGCCCGCTGGCGCGTGCCAATCCCCACACGTACAGCGCGTTCGCCACGTGCCCAAGGTGGAGGTATCCCGTCGGCGCCGGTGCGAACCGCGTCGCGGCGGGATGAGCCTCACTGTTCGTCGGTCGCCTCCCGCCCGCGGTCCTGCGCTTCGAGCGCCTTGGTCGCGGCGATCAGCCGTCGGTACATCGCCAGCAGGTCCGCCTGTGGCAGCGGGCCGGCGTTGGCCATCGACACCCGGAGCAGCACCTCGCGCTCGCGCTCGCGGTCGGTGATCGCTCGTCGCCCCGCAGCGACCTTCGCCCGCCCGACCTCGCGACCGAGGTCGGCGCGCTCGTTGAGCAGGCCGACGATCTTCCGGTCGAGCGCATCGATCTTCTTGCGCAGCCGGCGCATCTCGGGCGTCTCGTCGCGCGGTCGCTCAGCCATGGCGCGCCCCGAGGCTCCCGGCCGCCGACCGCTCGGCGATGGCGTCGAGCGCCAGCAGGTAGCCGGCGGGGCCTTTGCCGACGATCGAGGTCAGGGCGATGTCGGCGAGGTAGTTGACGTGGCGGAACGGTTCGCGCGTCGCCGGATCGGACAGGTGGACCTCGACGAACGGCCGCTGGACGGCCAGCAGCGCGTCGCGCAACGACACGCTCGTGTGCGTGAGACCGCCCGCATTCACGATCGCGACGTCGAAATCGCGCGCGTGGAGTCGGTCGATCAGGGCGCCCTCGTGGTTGGATTGGAAGAAGGCGATGTCCAGCTCGAGCTCCTGCGCTCGCTCCCGGATGCGCTCGTGGATCTCCTCGAGTGTTTCGTCGCCGTAGATCTCCGGCTCGCGCGTGCCGACCAGGTTCAGGTTCGGCCCCTCGAGCACGAGCACCTGGGTCATGCCGGGCTGCCGGCCGCAAGGAGGCCTGCCGCCGCGCGGGTGACCAGGTCCTCCGGAACGTTGTCGCGGACCTCGACGCCCGTCGCGGTCGGGAGCACCCAGCGGAGCTTCCCGGCCGCGTGCTTCTTGTCGGCCCGAAGGTGGTCGAGCACCGTGTCGAGGGAGTAGGGGAGCGGCTCGGTCGCCAGTCCCAGCCCGTCCAGCAACCTTCCGATCCGCCGCGACCGCTCCGCCGGTGTCACACCGAGCGCCTCGCCGATCGCGCACGCCGCGCGCAACCCGTACGCGACGGCCTCGCCGTGGAGCACGTCGCGATAGCCGGCCGCGGCCTCGACGGCGTGCCCCAGCGAGTGGCCCAGGTTGAGCAGGATTCGTCCGCCGTCCGCAAGCTCTCGTTCGTCCGCGGACACGATCTCGACCTTGGCCCAGCCCGCCCGCTCCACGAATTCGGCGACGGCTCCGCGTTCGAGCCCAGCCGGGTCGCCGCGGGCGATCGCGTCGCCGTCCGCTTCGAGCAGCGCGAACAGCCGCTCGTCGCCCAGCACGGCCATCTTGACCCCCTCGCCCAGGGCCGCCCGACGCTCGCGTTCGGGAAGGGTTACCAACGAGGCGACGTCGATGATTACCGCCTCCGGCTGATGGAACGCGCCGACGAGGTTCTTGCCCTCGGGCAGGTCCACGCCCGTCTTGCCGCCGATCGACGAGTCGATCTGCGCGACGAGGGTCGTGGGCACGTGGATCAGCGGGATCCCGCGCAGGAACGTGGCCGCCAGGAATCCGGCCGCGTCGCCGAGTGCGCCGCCGCCGACGGCGATGATCGGATCGCGGCGTTCCACGCGCAGGCGGGCCAGCTCACGCGCCGCCTCCTCGATGACGGATAGTCGCTTCGCATCCTCGCCCTGGGGGAGGAGGATCCGCTCCGCCGACAAGCCACGGACGGCAAGGCCGTCGGCGATCGCCGTGCCGGCCGCCGCCCACGCCCCGGGCTCGGACACGAGCAGCGCCCGCCGCGCATCGAGCCGCGCGAGCGAGGCCGCGATCTCGTCGGTCGCGATGTGCTCGCCGAGGACGTACCGCCCCAGACTCGTCTTCGCGTCGAGCAACTTCGTTGCAGCCGTCCTGGGCTCCGCGACGGCTTGCTCGACCGCCCCGAGCACGCCGTGCACCTCCCCGACCCCGTTGATGCGAACCGCCGCCGCGGCGTAGAACTGCTCGCGGCGCGCGGCCAGATCGCGGACCGCCGCGACCGGGTCGCGGCCGACGATCAGCGGACGAACGTTTGGCGAACGACGCAGCCGCTGGGCGAGCACCTCGGGGCGCCCGTCGAGCCACACCGCCATCCGTCCCCGGTAGAGCGCCCAGCGATTGCGCGGGTCGACCACCGCGCCGCCGCCCGTGGCAACGACCCGGGAAACGGCCTCCGACGCGTCGGCCTCGCCGAGCTCACGGATCGCGCCGCGTTCATGCGCGCGGAAGGCGGCCTCGCCCTCCTCTTCGAAGATCTCCGGGATGCGCCGGCCCGCCCTGGTTTCGATGCGCTCGTCGAGGTCGATGAACGGCACGTGGTGGCGTTGGGCCAGCCGCCGCCCGATGGCGCTCTTGCCACTGCCGGGCAGCCCGACGAGCACCACGTCCACGTCAGTCGTCCCCGCCGGAGCTCGCCTCGTCGCTTCCGACCAGGCCATGAGGGCGCGCACCGGCGACCGGAGCCTCGGGGACCTGTGCGATTCGCTCGCGATAGAGCGCGACGCTGGCGCGGACGTCATCGATCGTGTCGCCGCCGAACTTCTCGAGCACGAATGCCGCCAGCGTGAGCATGACCATCGCCTCTCCGACGACGCCGGCCGCGGGCACGACGCTGATGTCGCTCCGCTCGTAGTGGGCCTTCTCGACGGGCTCGCCCGAGATCAGGTCGGCCGACGGCAGCGGCCGCGCCAACGTCGAGATGGGCTTCACCGCCCCACGGACCACCAACGGCTCGCCGTTGGTGACGCCGCCCGTGAGCCCGCCCGCGTTGTTGGTGCGGTGCACCCAGCGGCCACCCTCGCCGCGCCCTTCGATGACGTCGTGGACCGCCGAACCGAACCGTCGCGTCTGTTCGAAGCCCAGTCCGAACTCGACGCCCTTGACGATGTTGATGCTCATGACGGCGGCCGCCAGCGCAGCGTCCAGGCGGCGATCCCAGTGGACGTAACTGCCCAGCCCGATCGGCAGGCCGTGGACGACCACCTCGAACACGCCACCGATGGTGTCGCCGTTCGACCGCGCCTCGTCGATGCGGGCGATCATCCGTTCCTCGGCGTCGGGATCGGGGCAGCGCAGCGGTGACGCATCGGCTTCCTCGCGCGGTCGCGTGGTGTTCGCCGGATCGACGGCCACGCCACCCACTTCCGCCGTGAAGGACCAGGCCTCGATCCCGAGCTCGCGCAGGAACGCCCGTGCGATGCCGCCCGCGGCGACCCGTGCCGCGGTCTCACGAGCCGAGGCCCGCTCGAGCACGTTGCGGACGTCGGTGAAGCCGTACTTGAGGGCGCCGGCGAGGTCCGCATGGCCCGGCCGCACCCGCGTCACCGGCGTCGCCCGCTTGTTGCCGTCTCCGGCCAACGCCGCAAGCTCCTCGGCCGCCGCCGTGTCGAGCGGCTCGACCTGCATGACCCGCGTCCAGTTCTCCCAGTCACGGTTCGCGACGAGCAGCAGGATCGGAGACCCGAGCGTCACGCCGTGGCGGACGCCCGCCACGATGTCGGCCCGATCATGCTCGATCGTCTGGCGTGCCCCGCGCCCGTAGCCGCGCTGGCGACGGGCGAGGTCGACCTGCAGGTCGTCAGCGGTCAGCGGCAGGCCGGCCGGCACGCCCTCGACCGTCACGCCGAGCGTCTGGCCGTGCGATTCGCCCGCGGTCAGGAAGCGGAACGCGGACATCGAAGCCGGCGCCGTGCTACTCGGCGAGGGCGCCGCTCGGCTGGCCGGCCGGCTCGCCTTCGGCGGACCGGATGCCTTCGGCCCGAGCCTCGGCGAGCTTCTGTTGCATCAGATCGAGCGGGGCGGGCTGCCCCGTCCACAGCGTGAACGCCGCCGCGCCCTGGTGGAGCAGCATCAGCTCCCCGTCCAGCGTGTCGGCGCCGGCCGCAACAGCGTCCTTCAGGAGCCGGGTCTTCGCGTAGATGACGTCGAGCACGAGCAGCTCGGCGTGGAGCACGTCGGCCGGGATCGGACTTTCATCGCTGATCAGGCCGATCGACGTCGCGTTCACGAGCAGCTTCGTCTTGGCCAGCTCGGACTCGATGATCGACTCGTGCCACGGCATGGCGCGCAGCTCCATGTGCGCGGCCGTCCGGCCGAAGTGCTTGACGAGCCCCTCCGCGCGGTGGAGGTGGCGGTTGAACACGATGATGCGCTGGAAGCCCTCGGTGATCAGGCCGTAGACAACGGCGCGCGCGCCGCCACCGGCCCCCAGCACCACCGCGGCGCGGGGCATCTTCTGCTTTCCGACCAGCTTGTCGAGGGCGACGCGAAACCCGGCGACATCGGTGTTGTGGCCGACAAGCCGCTTGCCCTCGCGCGTGATCGTGTTCACGGCACCGGTTGCCTGGCCCTCCTCGGTCAGGCGGTCGACCATCGGCACGACCCGTTCCTTGTGCGGGATCGTGACGTTCGCGCCGAGGAAGTCGTCGCCGCGCAGTTCCGCGATCGCATCGGCGAGCTCGATCGGCGGGCGGTCCCACAGTTCGTACGTGGCGTCGATGCCGAGCTGGTCGAACGCGGCCTGCTGCATCGCCCCGGACAGCGAATGGGCAACCGGGTGCCCGATGAGGACGACGCGCTTCGTCATGCTCCGATCCTTTCGAGTTCGCCGAAGAACCCCGGATAACTGATCCCGGCGGAACCGGGCCTGCCCACCGAGGTCTCCCCGTCGGCGATGAGCCCGGCGACGGCGAAGGTCATGGCCAGGCGATGGTCGTCGTGACTGTCGGTCGGCGCCCCGTGCAGCGGCGTGCCGCCGTGGATGCGCAGGTCGTCACCGTCCACGTCGATCCGGGCACCGAGTGCTTCCAGGCCGGCCGCGATCCCGGCGATCCGGTCGGATTCCTTGTGGCGCAGCTCGCCCGCGCCACGAATCACGGTCGTCCCGCGCGCCTGCGTCGCCGCGAGGCACAGGACCGGGATCTCGTCGATGGCCGCGGCGACCTCGGCGGGACCCAGATTCGCGGCGCGAAGCTCGGACGAGCGAACGGTCAAGTCGGCGATGGGCTCCCCGATCCCTGCGTCATTCGCGCTCGACGGCATCTCATCGATCTCGGCGCCCATCGAGCGCAGGATGTCGATCACCGCCCGTCGGGTGGGATTCACGCCGACAGCGCGGATCGTGACCTCGGCGTCGCGATGCACCGCACCCGCGACGAGCCAGAACGCGGCTGCCGACGCGTCGCCCGGAACCCGCTCATCGATCGCGCGCACCGTCCGCCCTCCTTCGACCGTCCAGGCCACCGCGCCGTCCGGCCCGTCGACCCGTTCGACGGGAATGGCCCGGGCCCGAAGCATCCGCTCCGTGTGATCCCGGGTCGCGACCGCCTCGCGAACCGTCGTCCGGCCCTCCGCCCGGAGCCCCGCGAGAAGGATCGCCGACTTGACCTGGGCGCTTGGCACCGGAGTCCGGTAGTCGATCGGTCGGAGCGGGGTAGCACCGACCACGGTGAGTGGAGGGTGGGAGTCGTCGTCGCGTGCCTGGAGCACCGCGCCCATCGAGCGCAGCGGTTCGATGATACGAGCGACGGGTCGGCGACGCAACGAATTGTCGCCATCCAGGACCGCCGTCAGGGGCAGTCCGGCGAGCATGCCGGCGACGAGTCGAAGGCTCGTTCCCGAGTTCCCGCAGTCGAGCGTTGCGTCAGGCTCGCGCAGGCCGTCCGCTCCGGGGGATACGACCCGATAGTCGACGGTACGGCCGTCCTCACCGATCCGCTGGACCGCTGCACCGAGGGCCGCGACGATGCCCGCCGTCGAGCGGACATCCGCGCCGTCACCGGCCCCGCGGATCGTGCTGTCGCCCGGGGCCAGGGCAGCAAGGATCAACGCGCGATGGCTGATCGACTTGTCGCCGGGCACGCGGACCTCGCCCCGCAGCCGCGCGACAGGTCGGATCGTGGCGGCCTCGTCGGCCGCACTGCCGGAGCGCATCGGATCAGTGTTTCGCGAGGTCGCCGCCGATGCCGACCGAGGCACTGGCGGGATGCAGCTGGCGGTGCAGCGTCGCCACGTGCTCGTGGACCGGGACGATCGCCTCCATGAGCGAGGCGAACTCGTCGAAGGTGAGCTGCTGTTCGGCATCGGACAGCGCCTCTTCGGGGTGCGGGTGGACCTCGACCATGACGCCATCCGCTCCAACCGCGATCCCGCCGATGGCCAGCGGCTTCACGAGGTAACGCTTGCCGGTGGCATGGCTCGGATCCACGATCACCGGCAGGTGCGTGAGGTGGTGGAGCAGCGGCACGGCGGAGAGGTCCATCGTGTTGCGTGTGTACGTCTCGAATGTGCGGATTCCTCGCTCGCACAGGATCACGTTGGGGTTGCCGGCGCTGACGATGTACTCGGCGGCCATGAGCAGTTCTTCGACCGTCGCCATGAAGCCGCGCTTGAGCATCACCGGCCGGGCCACCCGACCGACGGCCTGCAGGAGCGAGAAGTTCTGCATGTTGCGGGCACCGATCTGGAGGATGTCCGCGTACTCGGCGACGATGTCGACCTGGTTCGGCTCCATCACCTCGGTGATGACGGGCAGGCCGGTCTGCTCGCCGGCTTCCGCGAGGTAGCGCAGGGCTTCGACGCCGAGTCCCTGGAAGGCGTACGGGCTGGTGCGTGGTTTGAACGCGCCGCCACGAAGGACGGTCGCGCCGTTGGCGGCAACGCATTCGGCCGTCTCGAACAGCTGGTCGCGGCTCTCGACCGAACACGGTCCGGCCATCATCGTCAGCGACCCGTCGCCGATCACCGCGTCGCGAACGCGGATGATGGTGTCCTCGGGATGGAACTCGCGCGACGTCAGCTTGAACGGCCGGCTGATCGGGGTAACCGACTCGACCCCGGGCAGGGCCGCCAGCCGGCTGGCGAGGACCTGCTTCTTCATCCCGACCTCGCCGACGACCGCGATGACGACGCGCTCAGAGCCGGCATGGTCGTACGGGGACATGCCCTCGGCCAGGATCTGGCTCTTGACGCCGAGGATCTCCGCCTCGCTGGCGCCCACGACCATCACGACGATCATCCGTTCCGTCTCCTCGTGGGCCGTTGAGTCAAAACAAAAGAGCAGAGGCTGCACCTCTGCTCCGTTTGCCCGGCACGACCCGTGCCCCGGTCTAGCGACCGGAAGCTGTCATGCCGGGCCTCGGTAAAAGAAGAAGTGGCTCATGCGCGTGCGCGAGACGGTACCCAGCCACGCTGCGGGTGTCAACGTGGCGGGCGCCCGGCGAGATCTGCCTGACCGGACTACCCGGTGACATCTCTCCCCCGAGCGGGACTCCGAGGGGGCGTTATCGGTCCGGATATGCATCGGGGAGATCACCGCGGGCGGGGAAACCGGATACGGGCTTGTTCTTCATCCGGATAGACCTGCCACGCATGTTCCGGGTCCCTGAGCGACCGGCTCAGCGGGCATCCCGTGGTAGCATTTCGCGCGCTGCACCGACGGAGAGGTCGCATAGAGGCCTAGTGCGGCGGTTTGCTAAACCGTTGAGTGGGGCAACCTGCTCCGAGGGTTCGAATCCCTCCCTCTCCGCCAGATCCGTGGCATCGCGCGCGCCCGTAGCTCAGTGGATAGAGCGTTAGGTTGCGGACCTAAAGGTCGTGAGTTCGAGTCTCGCCGGGCGCGCCATTTTCCCATCCGTTGACCGCAGGTCGATGATTCGTCGTGTTCGGAACCAGCGACGGAGCAGGGCCATGAACGGGTTCATGATCTCCACCCAGGACGCACCGGGCATCGCCGCCCGCCTGCTCGAGGCCACGGCCGCGCGCGGCGTGAACGTGTTCCCCGCCTACGGACTCGCCGACGGGACGACCGGGATCGTCCTGGTTGGCTCCGACGACGAGGAGGGTCTCCGAGCCGCGATCGCCGACGCAGCCTTGTCCGCGACGCCGCTCGAGATGGTGACCACCGAGCTCGAGAACCGGCCCGGCACCGGTGCCGAGCTCTTCCGGAAGCTCGCCGATGCCGGCGTGAACCTGCGGGCTGCGGTGCCGATCGGCATGGGCGGCGACAAGGTACAGATTGCGCTCGCCGCCGACGACGCCGCGGGCCTGAAGGCCGCGCTCGGACCGTAGTCCTCACGTCTTCTTGCGTTCGAACCTCGTGAACCCGCCGCGGTACTGGTCCCAGCTCTCGCGGGCGAGCTTGCGCACCGCGTCGTCGTCCACGAGCTCGGGTTTGGTGATGTTGAGGCAGCTCCGGCCGGTCTTTGCGCCGCCGAAGCCTTCCTTCAGGGTCTCGACGTAGTAGCTGCCGTCGCGCTGGGCCATCGAATACAGCGAGATGAACCCCTTGCGGTTGGCAAGGCCCACAGAGAACCAGCGGCCGGTTCGATCACCGCGGCTGTTCGTGTAGTCGTATGTCCCGTAGCCGATCAGCGGTCCGCTGTAGTCGAACATGGTGACGTCGGCGTCCGGGATGGCCTCCACGATGAGCTCGTGGAGGTGCTGAATCTGCGAGCGGCGCGGCTCGGGCAGGCTTTCGATATGTTCCTTGGCCGCCGCGAGATCGCCCTTCATGGGCACGGACCCTAGGCCGAATGGATGGCGCGCGCAAGGCAGCGTCCCGCTACCATCTCGCATCGAGCGGGCGGGGGAGGGAGGCCGGGATATGGACCGCGTCGGTTTCATCGGTCTGGGCACGATGGGTTCGGCCATGGCCGCCAACATCGTGCGCGCCGGCTTCCCGCTGACGGCATGGAACCGGACGCCGGGTCGTGCGCCCGAGCTCGCCGACCTCGGCGCGGCGTTCGACGAGACGCCGGCGGCGGTCGCGGCCGCCAGCGACATCGTGGTGATCTGTGTCTCCGATACGCCGGACGTGGAAGCCGTCCTGTTCGGCCCGGACGGGGTCGCCGCCGGCGCGCCCGAAGGCACCCTCGTCATCGACTGCTCGACGATCGCCCCGGCGGGCAGCTGGAAGTTCGCCGAACGGCTCGACGGGCTCGGCCTGGCGATGGTCGACGCGCCCGTGTCGGGCGGCAGCGAGGGTGCGCGCAACGCCACGCTCACGATCTTCGTCGGTGGGCACGAGCGGGACGTCGAGCGCGCACGGCCCGTGCTGACCGCGATGGGTCGCACGATCACCCATGTCGGCCCGATCGGCGCCGGCCAGGCGGTCAAGGCGGTGAACCAGGTGATCCTGGCCGGCGCGTACCTCGGTGTCGCGGAGGGCATCGTCCTCGCCATCAAGGCGGGCCTCGACGTCAACCAGGTCATCGAGGCGCTCGGTGACGGCGCGGCCCAGTCGTGGGTCCTGGCGAACCGCAGCGGCCGCATGGTCGACAACGACTACCCGCTTGGGTTCAAGCTGTCGCTCCATCGCAAGGACCTCGGCATCGCCCTCGGGCTCGCCGACCAGCTCGGCGTCAGCCTGCCCCTCGCCGCGATGACCGCTGCGCTGGAATCGGGGTTGATCGCGCAGGGTCACGGAGACGAGGACATGTCCGCGCTCGCGCGCGCGATCCGTCAGCTCTCCGCGCTGGACGGGTAGGGCTCAGTCCAGGCCGACGAGCAGCATCGGGTCGCCCAGCTTCCCGTCGTACCGCGGCCGGAAGCGCGCCTCGTTGTACATGGTCGCAACATCGACCTTGCGTGGCCCGAGCGCCGGGTCGGGCAGCTCCGTGTGGGCGTACTTGCCGTCCTGGATGGCGACCATCCGTCCCGTGACGCCGTCCGCGACGAGGTCCATCGCGACGTTGGCGAACGTCGTGGCGACCATCGCGTCGATCGAGTCCGGTTCGCCGCTGCGCAGGTCGTAGGTCAGCTCCGACGCAAGCGTTTCGATCCCGGTTCGGCGGCGCAACTCCTCGGCCAGGGCTTCGCCGACGTTCGCCTTGTGGCGGTGGCCGAACGCATCCGCCTCGCCGATATCCGCGACCGCAGCCCCCTTCCAGATCGCGCCCTCCGCGGTGATCACGAAGGCGTAGTGGCTGGGGTTGTCGGCGTGGTCCATGGCGAGAACGTCCGCGAGCGCGTCGAGGTCGTACGCGATCTCCGGGATCACGCAGCGCGCCGACGTGACGTAGGCCGTGTACAGCGCGGAGAAGCCCGCGTCTCGGCCGAAGATGCGGAACACGCCGATCCGCTCGTGCGAGCCGAGCGTCGTGCGTTGCCGGTTGATCGCCTCCTTGGCCCGGGTGATCGCGGTGGAGAAGCCGATGCAGTACTCGGTGCCCCGGACGTCGTTGTCCATCGTCTTCGGGATCGCTACCAGCGAAACCCCGGCATTCGTGAGCACCTGCGAGTACGACAGCGTGTCGTCCCCGCCGATCGTCACGAGCACATCGACCCCGAGGGCCTCCAGGTTCTCGAGGACGATGGGCGTGATGTCGAAGACGCCCTCGGCCACTTCGAGCGAGGACCACCGGTCGCGTGGGATCGACGGAGGCAATGAATGTGCGCTCATCTTGCGCGGGTTGGTCCGCGACGTGTGGAGGATGGTGCCGCCGGTCCGGTCGATCGTGCGGGTGTTCGAACGGTCCAGGCGGCGGACGTAGTCGGTGTCATCGTCGGCGCCCGGTCGCACGTGCGTGAGGCCCTCCCACCCGCGGCGCAGGCCGATTGCCTGGGAGCCCATCTCTGTCGCCCGGTAGACGACGCTCTTGATGACCGAGTTGAGACCGGGCACGTCGCCGCCGCCGGTCAGGATGGCAATGCGTTTCGGCTGTGTCATGGCGCTCGCAATGCTACTGCGGGTGTCGGTGACAGGACGGTTGCCGGATGGTCGCGACGGAGCGCCCGAATCGGGCCTGTATGATCGTTGCCATGAACTACGAGCTGTACATGGGGGAGGCGCTCGCCGAAGCGCAGCAGGCGCTGGCGCGGAATGAGCGACCCGTGGCAGCCGTGGCCGTCGTCGACGAGGCGATGGTGGCGCGGGCGCACGACCGCGTGCGCGAGACGACCGACCCGACGGCCCACGCCGTGGTCGTCGCATTGCGCGAGGCGGCGCGCAAGCTGGGACGGGAGCGGCTGGCCAACGCAACGATCTTCACGACCCACGAACCATGTGCCATGTGCGTCGGCGCCCTGCTCGAGAGCGACGTCGAAGCCCTCGTCTACGCGATGCCGAACCACGTCGACGGCGCGGCCGGGAGTGTCCTCCAGCTCGCCCAGCACCCGAGCCTCCCGCGACGCATCAAGATCGTGAGCGGCATCCGGCGCGACGAGGCCGAACGCCTGATTGCTCCGACGGGTGTTCGCTGACCCTTTGGTATCCTCTCCCGCGGAGAGGTGTCCGAGTGGTTGATGGTGCCGCTCTCGAAAAGCGGTCTGCGAAAGCAGCGTGGGTTCGAATCCCACCCTCTCCGCCAGGACCCATCTGAACCTCGAACCGGCCGGCGAACCTGGCCGGTTCTTGTGCGTCGGGGGAGAGGTCGCCTAGTGGACTATGGCGCCGCACTGGAAATGCGGTTCGGGGCAACCCGTCGCGGGTTCGAATCCCGCCCTCTCCGCCACATCGCGGTTGCACCTGACCGACGATGGCGGCGTTGGCCGCTGCGCCCCTCGCTCACGCCCGGCCAGAGGGCGCTCGCTCGGGTACTCGCGACCGCCTTGCCCTCGCCGGCCATCTGCAACCGCTCCCTCCAATGACGAGGCTCCCGGAGATCACCCAACTGGACCTGGGGACGTTTCGGTTTCCGGATCCGGCGTTGCAGCATCGGCGGGGCGTCGTCGTGGGCTACGCGATCCGGCATCGAGGTGGGGTCTTCCTGTTCGACACCGGGCTCGGGTTCGGCAACAAGGAACTCGAGGAGGCGTACCACCCGGAGCCGCGCCGCGTGGGCCAGGTGCTGGAGGAAGCGGGCATCTCGCAGGACGACGTGACGGGCGTCGCCAATTGCCATCTGCACGCCGACCATGCCGGGCAGAACGCGGCATTCCCGGATCGCCCGATCTACGTCCAGGCCGCGGAGTGGGAGCTGGCCCACACGACCGACCACACGATCCTCGAATGGATCGACTTCCCGAATGCGCGGTACGTACAGCTCGCCGGCGATCACGAACCGTTTGACGGCCTCCGCCTTGTCGCGACCCCCGGTCACACCGGCGGCCACCAGTCGCTCGCGGTGGAAACGGCCGACGGTCTCGTCGTGCTCGCCGGCCAGGCGGTGTACACGGTCGAGGAGTGGGCGGGAACGCCGGACGAGCTGGAGGGCCGCAGCGGTGCGCCGGACCAGGCCGCGTACGACGGATCGCTCGAGCGCCTTCGAGAGCTGGAGCCCACACGGGTCTTCTTCGGCCACGACCGAAGGTCGTGGAGTCGGGCTGCTCGGTGACGTTGTCGGGCTTGTGGTGCGATCCGTGCACGCACCAACGGGAACGCGACTGTCTACGGCTGCCGCCCGTCCACTCGGGCGACCATCCCGACCGACGCCACGCTCGGACGAACCTTCCCTGGGCCTTCGGGCCCTGCAGCCACCCATATTCGGCCGCATGCCCGGTCTGTGTGCACTTGAGCGCACAGCGCTTCGGCGATTGCCCGGCGACACCATCCGGACACGGTCCGCGGTATCCTTGGCGGGCCGTGCTAGGCGGGGAACTAGCGGTGCCCTGTACCTGCAATCCGCTCCAGCAGGGCTGAATCCCCTCCCGAGGTCATCGTTCTCGTACGCCGCCGAACGGTGCGACGTTGAGGACCGGGTCCCGCGCAGCGGCGAACCGCGAACCGTGTCAGGTCCGGAAGGAAGCAGCACTCAGCGACCATCGTCGGGTGCCGCGGAACGGCCTGGTCCGAGCCGCCCGTTCGTGTGGGCACGAGGACGTCCTGATCGACGGAGGGTGCACGGCGAACTGCTCAACCCATGCGCTCGCGGCGAAGGAGGGTCGTGACGTCACCCGTCCCCCATCAGGCCCTCTACCGGCGCTGGCGAGCGCAGACGTTCAGCCAGATCGTCGGTCAGGAAGCGGTCGTCGAGACGCTCCGCAATGCGGTGCGCGCCGACCGCGTGGCGCACGCGATCCTGTTCGTGGGCCCGCGCGGCACCGGCAAGACATCGCTGGCCCGGATCGTCGCGAAGGCGCTCAACTGCACGAACCTCCAGGACGGTGACCCATGCGACGCCTGTCCGTCGTGCGTCAGCATCCGCGAGGGTCGCGCGTTTGATCTCGTGGAGATCGACGCTGCATCGAACCGCGGCATCGACGCCGTCCGTGACCTGCGCGAGCGGATCCATTACCCGCCATCGGACCTGAAGCGCAAGGTCTACATCCTCGACGAGGCGCACCAGATCACGCGCGACGCCTGGAATGCCCTCCTGAAGTCGCTCGAGGAGCCGCCGCCGTTCGTCGTGTTCATGTTCGCGTCGACCGAGCCATCGGGCTTCCCGCCGGCAATCCTGTCGCGGCTGCAGCGCTACGACGTCCGCCGCCTGACGATCCCCGAGATCGAGGGCAAGCTCGGCCGGATCCTGGAGGCTGACGGGCGCACCGCGGATCCTGGCGCAGTCCGCCTGATCGCTCGGCTTGCCGCCGGCGGCATGCGCGACGCCGAGTCGATGCTCGACCAGTTGCTCTCCGCCGGTGACGCCCCCATCGATGAGACCCGCGTCCGAGAGCTGCTCGGCCTGGCCGACGCCGAGGCGGTCGCCGGCTTCGTCGACGCACTGCTGGGCGGCGACGTCGGGGCGGGAATGCGCATCCTCGACCAGCTCGAGGAGCGTGGCCGCGACAGCCGTGCCTTCCTCGACCAGGTCGTCGATGCGCTTCGGGCGGAGCTGCTCGAGAGCCTCGGCGACGGGGTCACCCCGGCCCGGCCGGTCAGCGCGCTGACTGGGGCCGCCCGCCGGCTGGCGGCGATCGATCCCGACCGCAACGGCGTCGGCGGCCTCCGCCTTCAGCTGGAGCTCGCCCTGTTCGGCGGTGCCACACCTCCGCCCATGGCCACGACCGCGGTGCCCGTGGCCCGCCCGACACCGGTCGTCTCGGCTCCGCCGGCCCCGAAGGCCTCGAAGAAGGAGCCGGCACCCGAACCCCAGCCGGACGTTCAACCCGATCCCGTCGCGGCGATCGAGCCCGAACCGTCGCCGTCGCACGAGCCCGAACCCGAGCCTTCGCGGTCGCCGGAAGTCCCGGACAGGCCAATGGCGGCCGGCGAGCCCGAACCGGCCCCCGAGGCGGCCGCGGCGCCCGAGGCGGCCGCGGCTCCGGTGGCGCCGTCCGATGCCCTCGATGCGCTCCTGGCCGCGTGGCCCGCCATCGTCGCGAGGGTCAGCCAGCACCCGCCGACCAAGCCGCTGATCGTGGCCTGCCGCCCGGTCTCCGTCGAAGGCAATGTCGTCACCCTTGGTTTCCCCGAGGAGCAGGCGTTCCTCAAGGACGTCGCCGAGCGAAAGAAATCCGTGATCGAGCAGGGGATCGGGGAGAGCCTCGGCCGGGCGGTCGCCGTTCGCTGTGTCGTCGCAAACGTGGAGCTCGCGTCGCCGGCCGCCGCGGGCGACGCCTATCTGATGGCCGAGGCGAAGCGGATCTTTGCGGACGACCTCGTCGACGTCGGCGAGATCACGTAGCGGGTCCGGGACGCTTCCGGCAGACTCACCAGCGCATACCGACGAGGAGGAATCCCCCATGGGCATGGCCAACCTGCAGCGGATGGCCCAGCAGATGCAGCAGGAGATGCTGCGGGTCCAGACCGAGCTCGAGGCCACCCAGGTCGACGGGTCCGCCGGTGGTGGCGTGGTCAAGGCGGTCGTGACCGGCAAGCAGGAGTTGGTCAGCATCGCCATCGACCCCGACGCGGTCGACCCGTCGGACGTCGATATGCTGCAGGACCTGATCGTCGCCGCGGTCAACGACGCCCTGCGCGCCTCGCGCGAGCTGGCCGAGGAGAAGATGGCCGCGGTGACCGGCGGCCTGCGCATCCCGGGCATGTAGGACGCCCAACCGAGCGTGGCCACCCCACTGATCGAGCCCGTCGCGCGCCTGATCGAGTCCTTCGCGCGGCTTCCCGGCATTGGCCCCAAGACCGCCCAGCGCCTGACGTACCACCTGCTTCGTGCCCCCGACGCCGAGGCGCGCACCCTGGCCGCAGCCCTCGTCGCGGTGCGCGACCAGGTCGTGTTCTGCGATCGCTGCTTCAACATCAGCGACCAGCCGCTCTGCCCGATCTGCCGCGACCCCGCGCGGGACGCGCGCCGGCTGTGCGTCGTCGAGGAGCCGCTCGACGTGCTCGCCCTCGAGCGCACGAGCGAGTTCAAGGGCCTCTACCACGTCCTGCACGGGGCCATCTCGCCGATCGACGGGATCGGTCCCGAGCGGCTCAAGATCCGTGAGCTCCTCGAGCGCGCCGACGAGGCGAAGCGGGAAGGGGAGCCGATCGAAGAGGTGATCCTGGCCACGAACCCGACCCTCGAGGGAGAGGCGACGGCCATGTACCTCGCCGAGCGTCTCGAGTCGACGGTCGGGCTGGTCAGTCGCATCGCCCGGGGCCTGCCGGTTGGCGGCGACCTCGAGTACGCGGACGAGGTGACGCTCATCCGGGCGCTCCAGGGACGGCGCGCGGTCTGACCGGTGAGCAACCTCGTCAACGAGATCTTGCTGCGCCTCGCGAAGGCCGGCGCTGCCGCGCTGCTCGGCCTGCTCCTCTACCTCGTGCTGGTCGGGCCGCTCGGCGTGGCGCCCACGGCGGAGCTGGCACTGCTTTCCTGGCTGAGCGGCGCCGCATTCATCCTGCTGGTCGAAACGAGCCCGTTCTGACCGGGGGTTAAGATTCGAACATTCGTCCGGTTTGGCATTGAAGCGGCGCCCCTGATCAGGTATCGTGAAGGCCGTCAACAACAGGTCGGACAGCCTCGATCCGGGAGTCCTGAGAGGCTCGCACCGGACGCCGGCGGCGGGCGTTTGACAGCCCTTCGAACCGGCCAGTAGTATTCGCGACCGTTGCCGCCGACAAGGTGGCGCCAGCGCGGACCGGCATCCCGGTCCGCAGCGTCGTCCGGTTTGACACCGTGACCGCATTCCCCGATCATTGGGGCTCTGCGCCGCGGACCGTCGTGCCCGGAACGCTGCACCTTAACAACTGAAGAGTGACAGAAGATCCGTGCAAGGATGTGCGAGTGGTCAAACCCTCGGATGAAGTCGCAGTGGCAACACTGCGCATCTTTTCGGAGAGTTTGATCCTGGCTCAGGATAAACGCTGGCGGCGTGCATGAGACATGCAAGTCGAACGGACGACTCGAGGCTTGCTTCGAGTCGTTAGTGGCGGACGGCTGAGTAACGCGTGGGTGACCTGCCCCGAAGTGGGGAATAACTGCCCGAAAGGGTGGCTAATACCGCATGTGGTGATGCGTTCAATCGCATCAGTAAAGCCGCAAGGCGCTTCGGGAGGGGCCTGCGTCCGATTAGCTCGTTGGTGGGGTAACGGCTCACCAAGGCGACGATCGGTAGGTGGTCTGAGAGGACGATCACCCAGACTGGGACTGAGACACGGCCCAGA
>DASTYU010000108.1:0-3071 GCA_035764655.1 Candidatus Limnocylindrales bacterium | reverse complement strand
CATCTGGGGCCGCACGATAGCATAGGGGCGTGAACCAACGGTCAGCCGCCTCCCGCTGGGTCGAGACGACTCGGGCCGGGTCCCTGTGACGAGGACCGTCGCCGCGGACGGGGCCGCCCCGGTGGCCGCCCCCGTGGCGAGCGGGGCGGGGCACGGGCTCGGCGGGCTCATCGACGAGCTCGAATGGCGGGGCATCCTCCATGCGACCACGCCGGGGTTGCCCGCGCGCCTCGCGACCGGTCGTCTGATCGCCGGCTACATCGGGTTCGACCCGTCAGCGGACTCCCTGCACGTCGGCCACCTGGTGCCGATCTTCGGGCTGCTGCGCCTCCAGCGCTTCGGCGGGCGGCCGGTGGCCGTGGTCGGTGGCGGGACGGGGATGATCGGCGATCCGTCGGGGCGGTCGTCGGAGCGGAACCTGCTCGACGCCGAGACGCTGGCAGGGAATGTCGCCGCGCTGCGGGGCCAGCTCGAGCGGTTCCTGGACTTCGGCGGCGAGAGTGGCGCCGTGATGGTCAATAACCTCGACTGGCTCGGCGAGTGGAGCCTGATCGACTTCCTGCGCGACGTCGGCAAACACTTCACGGTGCCGTACATGCTTTCGAAGGATTCCGTGCAGGTGCGGCTGGACCGCGGGCTGTCGTTCACCGAGTTCAGCTACATGCTGCTGCAGGCCGCCGACTTCGAGCACCTCCACCGGACGATGGGCGTGGAGCTCCAGATGGGCGGCGCCGACCAGTGGGGCAACATCACGGCCGGCCTGGAGTTGATCCGGCGGCGGGGTGGCGTTTCGGAGGGCGCGGCCGACCCGGCGCACGGGCTTGCCTACAAGCTGCTGCTCTCACCGTCGGGCGCGAAGTTCGGCAAGAGCGAGGGCGGGGAGTCCGTCTGGCTGGATGCCTCGCGGACGTCGCCCTTCGCGTTCTACCAGTACTGGCTCAACACCGACGACCGCGACGTGGGCACGTACCTGCGCTGGTTCACCGAGTTCCCGCGCGAGGAGATCGAGCGGCTGGACGCGTCGGTCATCTCGCGGCCCGAGGCGCGTGAAGCGCAGCGGGCGCTGGCCCGGGACATCACCGCGCGGACGCACGGGGAGGAGGGCCTGCGGGAGGCCGAAGCGGCGACCTCGGCGGTGTTCGGCCAGGGTCTGGTCGGGGCGAGCGCCGAGGCGCTGGCCGCGCTGGACCCGGTTCAGTTGGCCGTCGATCCATCCTGGACGGCGGTGGGTGCGGCGATTGCCGTTGGCGCGGTGTCCTCGAACGGCGAGGCGCGGCGGCTGGTGTCGCAGGGCGGCCTCTACATCAACGACGAACGGGTGACGGACCCGAATGCGCCGCTCCCTGATCCGCTTCACGGCCGCTTCTGGGTGATCCGCACGGGCAAGAAGAACACTTGGATCCTCGAACGGGCCTGACCGCCGAACGCGCCTGACCGTCGCTGTGTGTGCGTGCGCTCCATGCACGCAACCCGGGGTAGCCATCCGCCAGCGATCCGGTCGCTGTGCAGCGAAGCGTTCCACACAGCGGTCGCTCCGGCCACGGGCCGATCGCCGATGGCTCGGACGGACGTGGTCCTGTTCTGGGCCACCCGCGAACCGTTTCCACTCAAGCGGAACGACCGGGCAATCAGGCCCGATTCGGGCGACCGGCCAAGCTCGGCGGGGTGCTGCGCCGAGGTGTCACGCGGCATGGCGTCGCCCGGGCGTGGCCTCGCATCGAGCCCTTCTTCCACCGGGCTGCGCACTCTGCCGATCAAGAAACTCGGCGGCTCGCAGACACGGGCCGAACCCAGCCGGGTTTTGGCGATTGTTCCGCTTCGCTGGAAGCAGTCTGCGGGTGGCTGCTGGCGGAACGGCCTTCTCCGCGAATCCAGCCGGCGAAGCGGTCCGGCACGAGCCCGGCTACCGGGATCCGCGCATGGAACAGGCCACCAGCGAACGGCTGTTCCGCGAGCTGCGCCGACGTGACCTCGATCGTCGCCAAGGATGATGCACAGGTCGAGCAGATCGGGCCCACCGCCTGTTCGCCCCGTCGCTGGTCGCCGAAGACTCTTGTCGGTGCCGCCCGCGATCGGGTCCCGCGAGCACCTAGTCCCTTTGCGGGATGACGCAACGAAGCGCCTCGCTGCTTGATAGGCAGTAGCCGATGGGCGGCGGCTAGACTCCTGGCCAGTCCACCAGCCAGGCAAGCGAGCAGCCCCCACTCGCACTGAACCTTGAAGGAGCTGCTTGTGCGCCGCGGCCGCGTGACCGCCTCGATCGCCGCCGTACTGCTCGCGAGCGTTCTGGTGGTCCCGCCGACGACCGCTGCGGAACCGAACCAGCCGCCGGTTGCAGTGGACGATCCCGGGGAGGCGTGCGGCAACGACCAGTTCGGCGGCACGTACCCCATCCCCGAGGACCCCTCCGAGCCCGTCGTGATCGCGCTCAGCTGCGCGCCGCTTGCCAACGACATAGATCCGGACGGCGACATCCTCGTTCCCGAGCTCGTCGATGATGCGACGCACGGCGCGGCCACCGTGTGGGGCTTGCCCGACGGATCGTGGGACCAGGCGACGTATATGCCGGACGACGACTACAGCACGCGCGACGGCAACCTGCCCGGGGGCGCATGGGTTTCGGACTTCTTCACCTACCGGGTCACCGACGGCCAGGCGTGGTCCGATCCCGCGACCTACCGCCTGTGGGTCGCGCCGATCAACGACCCACCAAGCTTCACGCCCGGTCCGTTCCTGGTCGAGGTGGACGCCGATTCGGGTCCGTACTCCCGTCAATGGGCAACGGACATCGATCCAGGACCCAACGAGCAGCATCAGAACGTGACCTTCGAGGTCCTGGATGTCGACGTCACCGGTGTGCCGAACCTGTTCGCCGTTCCGCCGGCGATCGATGACGACGGGGTCCTGACGTTCACACCCGCCAGCGGTGAGGTCGGTCTCGCGCAGGTCACCGTGCGCGCCGTGGACGACGGCGGCGTGGACGACTGGAACGTCGGGCACATGCTTCGGGAGCAACCGGACGACACCAGCGACGACGTCACCTTCGAGATCGTCGTCGACAGCCACCGCCC
>DASTYU010000107.1:0-7992 GCA_035764655.1 Candidatus Limnocylindrales bacterium | reverse complement strand
CGCAGCCGACGTCGATCGGCCAGGACGCCACGATCTCCGGCGATCGCGAGATCTGGTACCTGGTCTTCGATCGGTATGGCTCGCGAGAGGCGCTGCAAGAGCTCACCGGCTGGGACGACGGTCCGTTCCACGACGCCCTGCGCCAGCGCGGGTTCGTCATCGCGGAACACAGCCACGCCAATTACCTCAAGACGATGCTGTCGCTGGCCGCGACGCTCAACCTGGACTACCTCGACGACCTCATAGTCGAGCAGGGCGTCGATTCCAACGACATGAGCCCGGTGCATCGACGGGTCACCGACCATGCCGCGGGGCGGTACCTCAAGGAGCACGGCTACGAGTACGTCCACGTCGGCTCCTGGTTCGGGCGCACGCGCACGAGCGCGATCGCCGACCAGAACCTCTTCTCGGACGAGGTGTCGGACTTCGTCACCACGCTCGACGAGGCGTCGGCGCTGCCGCCGCTCCGCCGTTGGCTCCGGCTGAACCACCGCACCACGCTGCACGAACGCATCTATGAAACGTCGCTCGCCCAGCTCCACCTGCTCGAAAACCTCGCCGATGATCCGGCGCGCAGGTTCGTGTTCGGCCATGTGCTGCTGCCCCATCCGCCATACGTCTTCGCCGCCGACGGCTCGTTCGAGGACACCGACGGTGACCCGATCAACAACGCGGCCCACAACCGGCAGATCAGCTACCTCCACGAACGAATGATCGGGCTGATCGACCGGCTCCTGGCACGCCCCGAAGCCCAGCGCCCGATCATCATCCTGCAGGGCGATGAGGGCCCGTTCCCGGTGGCCTATGCGGCGGACCCCGACAACTACGACTGGTCGACGGCGTCCGACGCCGACTTCCGGATCAAGTACGGCATCCTCAACGCGTGGTACGTGCCCGACGACCCGCCCCTCGAGCTGCCGGCAACGCTCAGCTCGGTGAACACGTTCCGCATTCTGTTCAATCGCGAGTTCGGTGCGGACCTGCCGCTGCTCGAGGACCGCTCCTACGTGTCGGTGTCGAGGGCTCGCCCGTTCGACATGCGGGACATCACCGACCGTCTCGAGCCGGCGGGAGCCGACTGACAGGCCTTCCGAGCTACAGCGGGACGGGGTTGCGGCAGGGGCGTGGCGGAAAAAGCCCTGGGCCGCGTGGCCGCTCAACCGGCGGAATCGTGCCATCCCCGCGTGCAGGTGGCGCCGGGGGCACAACGAAACGCCCGAAGGAACCTCGATCCGTAGCTGTCCCGCCAATGTAAACACCAGCGAGCCACTTTCGGTTCGTGGCCCCTTCGGGCAAGACCTACGATACGGGCGCGGACGGAACCGTGGCTACTGGCTTATCCACGAACTTCGGCGGAATTCTGCGGGTTGGGCCGCACTCATCCACAGGCCATCCACAACGCCGGTCCACAAGCGGGCCTCCGCTCCGATGACGACCCATCACGCACGGCGCCTGCGGGTCAGTCCTGCTCGAGCGGCCACTGGTGCGCATCCTCGAGCACCGGCAGCCCGCGGCCGTCCACCGCGTCAAATTCGATGCTCTTCCGCTCGCGCTCGAGCGAAAGGTTGACGCCCACGCGGACGAGGCCAACGTCCTCGGCGCCCCGACTGCGTTGCCACTGGACGGCGACAACGGCGCACACGATCGAACCATCAATCAGGACCACGTCGTCCGGCTCCCACGGGAGGCCGCGCACGTGCGTGATGCCCGCAGCGGTGACGGCATTGCCATGGAGCGTCCCGTCGCCCTCGGGATGGAGCGTGAGCAGGCCGGCCGGCGTCGTGAGCTCGAGATGCGCGAATCGGCCGTCGGGATCGAGCTCGAACAGCAGCGAATGAACGACGGCCCCGTCGCGCACGACTGCCTCGCGCCAGCGTCGCCCGCGCCGGCCCTCGGCCACGGACCAGGTGACGGTCGCGCCGTCGGGCGATCGACCCGTGCCGGCGACGCGGAGCCAGCTCATCGTCGTGCCTCCTCCATCCTGGGTGCGCCACGGACAGCAAACCGGGCCACTCGCGATCCGATTCGGACCGTTTGTTGTTCTGGGCGCACTGGCCCCGGCCTAGTTCGTCGGCCCCGACCCGTTCGAGCCGTTCTTGAGCGAGTCGGACCAGCGAGCCGCCACGGCCTCGAGCTCGCCCGCGAGCGTCGGCGCGATCCGGCCGCGCACGCGGACATCGCGGTCGCCGTAGTCGAGCTCCACGGTGCCCCGTTCCCTGACACGCGCCAGCAGCTCGCCCGCGGCATATGGCACGGACGTATCGACGTCGACCCACAGTGACGCCAGCAGCGCCGCGATCTCCGCCCGCAGCGCGTCGAGCCCGTAGCCGGTCAGCCCGGACACCAGCACGGCGCCGCCCACGGACCGGCCGGGCGCGGCGGGATCGTTGGCGGCCCGCTCCACCAGGTCGGCCTTGTTGTAGGCCACGAGCCGCGGCTTGTCGCCCGCCCCGAGCTCGTCGAGCACGGTCTGGACCGTGGCCCGGTGTTCCGCGTGGTGAGGATCGGACGCGTCGACGACCTCCACCAGCACGTCGGCCCGGTTGACCTCCTCGAGCGTCGCGCGGAACGCGTCGACGAGCTGGTGCGGCAGCTTGTGGATGAAGCCCACGGTGTCGGTCACGATCGCGGTCTGGCCGTCACCCAGCTTTACCTGGCGCGAGGTCGGGTCGAGCGTGGCGAACAGCTTGTCCTCGGCCCGCGCGACCTCCGAACCCACGAGCGCGTTGAGTAGCGTCGACTTGCCGGCGTTCGTGTAGCCGACGATGCCGACGGTCGGCATCAGCCGTCGGTCGCGGCCGCGAGCGGCCGTCGCCCGTTGGCGCCGCACGCCCTCGACCCGCTCCTTCATCTTGGCGATCCGCGTGCGGATGATCCGCCGGTCGGTCTCGAGCTGCGACTCGCCCGGTCCCCGGGTCCCGATCCCGCCACCGGTCCGCGACAGGTGGGTCCACAGGCGCGTCAGCCGGGGAAGCTGGTACTCGAGCTGGGCGAGCTCGACCTGCAGCCGCCCCTCGTGCGTCTGCGCATGCTGCGCAAAGATGTCGAGGATCAGCCGGCTGCGATCGATCACCTTGACGTTGAGCAGCTCCTCGAGCGCACGCTGCTGGCCGGGCGACAGCTCGTCGTCGGCGACCAGCACGCTGAAGCCGGTCTCGCGCCTGGCCCCGGCCAGCTCCTCGGCCTTGCCCTTGCCCACGTACCAGTTCGGGTCGACGTGGCGACGGTTCTGCCATTCGGCACCAACCACCTCGGCACCGGCCGTCGTCGCCAGGTTGGCAAGCTCGTTCAGTGAGTCCTGGGCGGTCCAGCCGACGTCGTCCCCTGTGTCGACCGCCACCAGGAAGGCCTTCTCGACGGGTGGCGTCAGTTCGATCATGTTCGTCATCCGGCGGCGAGGATACCCCGGGCGGAACGGTGGCGCCGTCAACGGTGTAGGGAGAACGTGACAGGAGGAATTCGTCCTGCCTCGAGGGCGCTCCTGGCCGTCGTCGGCGTGCTCGCGGTCGCCGTCGCGCCAGTGCGGGCAGCCGACGCGGAATGGCGCATCGAGTTGTGGCTCGATCGCCCGCTTCCGGACGACGTCGCGGTCGGCATCGAAATCCCGATCGGGGTGATGGTATGGGACGTCGACGAGCAGGCGCTCGTCTCGGGCAACCCGCCGTTCGTGCGGCTGAACCCGGCCTCGGGCGACGCCGAACCGTCGATGGTCACCCTGGTCGAGGACTGGAACGGCCACTACGGCGGATCGCTACCGGTGCCACCGGGAGGCATGGGCGAGATCCAGATCGGCTTCGGTGGGACGGCCTGCGACGAAACCAGTTGCCGAAGGGAGGAAACGGTCTACCCGGTGGCCGGCGTGGGTCCACCTCCCGCCGCTCCCCTCCCCTCGATCGCGCAGGCCGAGATCGTCGTCGGTGACCCACCGATCGCCGGCGAGGCCACCGATGTCTCGATCCTGCTCCAGCCGAACGTGGGCTGGAGCGGCTCGTCGTTCGCCACGCCCGACCAGCTGTTCCTGCAGGTTCGCGAGCCGCGCGCCGACGTCATCGACCAGGTCGTCGCGACGGCAGGCAACCGGCTTCTTCGATACGAGGCGGAGCTGACGCTACCCGAGGCGAAAGACTATCTCCTCCAGGTCGCCGAGGATCGCGCGGGTGCGCCCGGCGACGTGTTCGGCGCGTCGCTGATCCCGATCACGGTCGACGCCGATCCAACGGATGCTGCTCCGGCGACCGAAGGCACCGGGCCCGGCACCGAAGTCCTGATCGTTGCGGGCCTCGCCGGCGTCGTTGCGCTCGCGGCGCTGACGCTGCTCCTGGCGCTGCGCCGCGCCTGACCCGCCTCTGCAGTCGGCTCTGGACACGACTCGCAGAATCCGTCCGTGGAGTTCACCCTTCGACCGTTCGAACCCGGCGACGGGCCGGAAATCGGGGCGCTGCTTGCCGCCGAAGCCGCGACAACCGCGATGGCGATGACCACCCGATACCTCCACGACGTGTACGCGTCGCTGCTGGTCCAGCATCCCGAGGTGATCGGCGTGGTCGCCACGGCGCCCGGCTACCAGGGCCTCGTCGGGATGGCGACCGCGTTCCTCGACGAGGTGCAGGTCGAGGGCAGGCTCTACCCGCGCGCCCAGCTCGAGAACCTCAAGGTGCGCCACGACGTCCGCCGCCAGGGCCTCGGCCGGCAGCTCGCGGCGTGGCGGATCGCCGAGGCGCGCCGGCGGTTCGGCGGTCCGGGGGTCCTGATGGCCGGGGTGGAGGGCACGAACGCCGCGTCGCTCGCGACCGCGCGAACGTGGGCACGTCAGATCATGGGGCCGCTGCGGATCGTGATCGGGCCGATGCGACGCAGTCCCCCAGGCCTCGGTGACGTCCGCGTACGCGAGGTCGCCGGCGGGGACATCGAGGAGGTCGTGGCCGGGTCGAACGCCTTTCACGCCGACACCAACCTGTACCCGCGGCTCACCGAAGACCTGTTGCGGCGCTGGCTCGAGCCGGTCGACCCGGGCGGTCGCGTACGTCAGTACCGCGTCGCGGTGTCGCCCGGAGGGTCGATCCTCGCCGGAGTCCTCGTCGTGCAGCGATTCGAGCTGTTGGTCGACCGGATCGATCGGCTGCCGACCCCACTGGCGATCCTCTCGAAGGTGCTTCCGCTCGTACCGCGCGACGGCGTGATCCGCACCACCGAGGTCATGCTCGCGTGGCACGCCCCGGGCCAGGCGAAGGCCGGACGCGGCCTGTGGGAGCACATTCGCCACGAATGGCACGGCCTCGCAACGCACGTCGCCAGCGTCGTCGACCCGAAGAGCCCCGCCGCCGAGATGTGCCGCGTCAGCCCGTTGACCATCGGGCCGCGGCTGAAGCTGATGGTTCCGGTCGACAGCCCGGTGCCGCTGTCGGAGTCGAAGCCGGTCGCGATGATCCGCTAGGCCTGAGCGGGGCCGGCGACGTCGCGGATGGCCGCCTGCGCGTTCGGGAATGGGTCGTTCGCCGCATCCATCCAGTGGATGCCCGGTTCCGAGCGGAACCAGGTGCGTTGACGCTTTGCGAAGGCGACGTTGCGACGGGCGTCGAGCTCGATCGCCGCGTCCCGGGTGAGCTCGCCGTCCAGCACCGCCCACGCTTCTCGGTAGCCGATCGCCGAGAACGCCGGCAAGGCCGGATCGAACCTCTCCCGGAGCGCGCCCGCCTCCTCCATCAGGCCGGCATCGAACTGGGCGCGCGCCCGACCCTCGATCCACCGCCGGTGCGTCAACGGCTCCACCGTGAGCCCGATCCACGTCGAGGGCCCGTCGTAGCCCAGCGGAGCCGGCGGGCCGGCATCGCCACGCAACTCGGCGACCTCGAGGGCGCGGACGACGCGGCGCGGGTTGCGCAGGTCTATCCGTGCCGCCTGGCTCGGCGCGAGCACGCGAAGCCGGTCGGCCAGCGCTTCGAGGCCTTCGGCTTCGAGCTGGCGCTCGAGCCGCGCCCGCACGTCGGGATCGCTGGGCAGCGCGTCGGCATCGAGGCCGCGCGCCACCGCGCGCAGGTACAGACCGGTGCCGCCGGCGAGGATGGCGACGCCATCTCGTTCGCCCAGCCGGACGAGGACCTCGCGGGCATGGCGCGTGAAATCCGCGACCGAGAAGGGCTGGTCCGGTTCAACGAGATCGATCCCGTGGTGTCGCACGCGGGCCTGCTCGGCCGCGCTGACCTTGGCCGTGCCGATGTCGAGGCCGCGGAAGACCTGGCGCGAGTCCGCCGAGATGATCTCCGCGGGCCTCCCCTGCTCCACCAGCCACTCGGCGAGCCGGATCGCGAGCCCGGTCTTGCCGGTCGCGGTCGCCCCACAGATGACGATGAGCGGCGGCGCTGCCGTCACGATGCGGTGGCGCTGCCTCGGAGCGCGTAGGGACCGGCGTGATCGACGTGGACGTTCACGAACGTCCCGAGCAACTCGGAGCCACCGCGCAGATGAACCAGCTTGTTGCCGCGGGTACGTCCCGACAGGCTGTCGCCTTGCCCTGGAGCCGTGCCGTCCTCGTGGTCGTGGCTACGCGGCGGGACCACCGTATCCACCAGCACCTCGACGTCGCGCCCCACCCACGCCCGGTTGCGCTCGAGCCCGATCCCCTCCTGGAGGGCCAGCAGCTCGTTGAGCCGCGCCCGCTTCTCATCGGGCGAGACGTCATCGGCGAGTTTCGTGGCGGGCGTGCCCGGCCGTGGCGAGTACGCCGCGGCGAAGACCTGGTCGTAGCGCACGGTCTCGAGCAGCCGCAGCGTCGAGTCGAACTGCGCGCGGGTCTCCCCGCAGAACCCGACGATCACGTCGGTCGAGATGGAGATCCCGGGGACGGCCGCGCGGATCGCGGCCAGCCGCTCGAGGTAGTGCTCGACCGTGTACTGGCGGCCCATCCGCCGCAGCACCCCGTCGTCGCCGGACTGGACCGGGAGGTGCAGGTGCTCGCACACCGAGCGGCAGTCGGCCAGCGCCGAGACCAACCGATCCGACAGGTCCCACGGGTGCGACGTCACGAAGCGCAACCGCGGAATCGCGGCGCGGCCGTCGGCGCTGCGCAGCCCGTCGATCGTGCGGATCAGCTCGGCGAGGTCCGGGCGGCCGTGGAGATCCAGCTTCCGCCCCGCCCAGCGATCAGCGTCGACGTGGGCGAAGCGCCCTTCGGGCTCCAGGTCGTGGCCGTAGCTGTTGACGTTCTGGCCGAGCAGCGTGACCTCGCGGTAGCCGGCGGCCGCCAGCGAGCGGGCTTCGTCGAGGATCTCGTCGAACGGGCGGCTGCGCTCCGGACCGCGGCTGAACGGCACGATGCAGTAGGTGCAGGTTTTGTCGCAGCCGTAGATGATCGGCAGCCAGGCGCTGATCGCCGAGCCACGCGCCACCGTCCCGTCCGACACGGCCCGTGCCCGTGTCGCGGCGAGGTGGTCCGCGACGCCGACCACCGCCCGACCAACGACCGTCGTCGCGCCCACCGCTCCGATCGGCGCCTGCGCCGAGGCCAGCCCGAGCCGGTCGATCAGCTCCGGCTCCTCGTCGGGTCGCAGGAACAGGTCCACGGCCGGGTAGCGTCGGCGCAGTCCGGCGCGATCGGGCTCGCGCACCGAGCATCCGGTGAGCACGACGCGCAACCCCGCGTTCGATGCCTTGAGCCGGGCGAGCTGCCCCTGCCGCCCGATGACCTTCTGCTCGGCGCCCTCGCGGATCGCGCAGGTATTGATCACGATCAGGTCGGCCGCTTCCATCGAAGGCGCTTCGGCACAGCCCGCGGCCAGCAGCCGGCCCGCCATCTCCTCCGAATCGCTGCGGTTCATCTGGCAGCCGAGCGTCCACATGTGGAACGCGGGCAGCGCGCGAACGTCGGGGCGGTATTCGGCCAACCGCTCGTCGTTCGGGCTCAGCGGCGCTCGCGGCGCTGCGGACTCGGCCGTCGGGATGACGACGTCCAGGACGGGAAGCGCGCGATCGAGAGGCCGTATCTGCGTCATGCGA
>DASTYU010000106.1:0-12147 GCA_035764655.1 Candidatus Limnocylindrales bacterium | reverse complement strand
TTGCCGGTCGCCGATGATCAGCTCGCGCTGGCCGCGCCCGATCGGGATCAGCGCGTCGATCGCCTTGATGCCGGTCTGGACCGGCGTGTCGACCGACTGGCGGACGATGACACCTGGCGCAATGCGCTCGACCGGGCGGGTCGTCTTGGTGTCGATCGGGCCCTTGTCGTCGAGCGGACGGCCAAGCGGGTCCACCACCCGACCGAGGAGCGCCTGGCCGACCGGCACCTCGACCACACGACCGGTCGTCTTGACCGTGTCGCCTTCCTTGATCGCCGAGGCGTCACCGAGCACGACGGCACCGACCGTCTCTTCCTCGAGGTTCAGGGCCATGCCCATCTCGCCGCCGGGAAACTCCAGCATCTCCGAGGCGAGGGCGCCGGACAGGCCGTAGATCTGGGCGATGCCGTCGCCGACTTCGACAACGGTGCCCACACTCCGGGTCTCGGCCGCCGAATCGAACTGGTCGATGGCGGACTTGATGATGCTGGTGATCTCGTCGGATCGAATGGCCATGCTGCGGTTCTCCTAGAGCGTGCCGGCGACGAGCCGGTTCCGAAGCCGCTCGAGGCGGCCGCGGACGCTCCCGTCGATGAGCCGGTCGCCGACGCGCACGATCAGGCCGCCCAGCAGGCTGGGATCGACCTGGACATCGAGCTCGACGCGACCACCGGTCAGTTGTTCGAGACGCCGGGTGATGGCCTCCATCTCGGCCGGCGTGAGCTCGGCTGCGGCGGTGGCGGTGGCTTCGGTGATGCCCTGGCGGGCATTGTCGAGGCGGCGGAACTCGGCGGCCACTTGGGGCAGCTGTTCGATTCTGCCGCGGCGCAGCTGGAGCAGGATGAGGTTGAGCACCGGGCGGCTGACCGCCTTGCCGAGTGCCTTCTCGACCAGCGCCTTCCGCCGCTCGAGTGGGACCGCCGGGTTCGCGAGCTGACGGGCGACGCGTTCGTCGGCAACGACTGCGGCGGCCATCTGCAGCTCGCGCCGCCATGCGCCGATCGAGTCGTCACGCTGGGCGACCTCGAAGGCCGCCTCGGCGTAGCGTCGCGCGGCGGTGTCCCGGCGCGTCGGCATCAGCGCTTCTTCCCCTCGGCGGCCGGCGTTGCCTCGGTGAGGAACTCCTCCACGAGCCGGCGCTGACGCTGGTCATTCAATGATTCGCCCACGACCTTGCTCGCCGCCGAGATGGCCAGGTCGGCGACCTCGGCCCGCAGCTCGCCCATGGCGCGCTGCTTCTCGGCCTCGATCTCGGCCGCGGCGTTCACGCGGAGCCGTTCGAGCTCCTCACGCGTGGCGGCGATGTCCGCGGCGCGGGTCTCCTCGGCCACCTTCTGGGCGCGTGTGAGGATATCGTTGGCCTCGCGGCGGGCCTCGTTGAGCGTGGCGACCCGCTCGGCCTCCGCGTTCTCACGATCGCGGCGTGCCTGCTCGGCGTCCTGCAGGCCCTGCTCGATCGCCGAGCGGCGACTCTCGAGGACGCCGCCGATGCGGCGGAACGCGACGAGGTAGAGGATCGCGAGGAACAGCAGGAACGACAGGGCCTGGACGATCACCCAGAACAGGTTGATCTGGAACCCAGGTTCCGCTGCCGCCTCGCCGGCCTCCGTGGCGAGCATGATCGTCTCGCGCGCGCTGACCGTGAGCGTTGCGATGAAGTCCATGACCGGACCCGGCTACGCGGCCTAGGCCCCGCCGCCGAGGAAGATCGCGAGGATGCCCACGACGACCGCGAGGACGCCGAGGCCTTCCGCGAACGCGGCCCCGATGATGAACGTCGCGCGGATCTGCGCCGCGGCGTCGGGATTGCGGCCGATCGCGTTCGTCGACATGCCGGTCAGGATGCCGATGCCGATGCCGGGGCCGATGACGCCGAGCGCCGCGAGGCCGGCTCCGAGGGTCTCCATGTGCGTGTGTTCCTCCTGCTTGCCCGGCAGCGCCGGGTGTCTGGGCCGTGCTTGATGCGGCGCGTCAGGCGCCGGCTGCCTTGGGTGCGATGTTGCCCTCCGGGAGGTGCTCGGCAACGCCCTCGTGGGCGCCGGCGTGCTCCTCCTCGTGGTGGCCCTCGATCGCGATGAGCGTGAACATGAGGGTCAGGACGCTGAAGATCAGCGCCTGCATGAAGTTGAGCAGGAACTCGAGGCTGAGCATCGCGACCGGGATGACCACGAAGGTCAGCGCCGAGATGACGCCCAGCGCGATCTCGCCGGCGTAGATGTTGCCGAAGAGTCGCATCGAGAGCGTGACGGGCTTGACGAACTCGAGCAGGAACTCGAGGACGCCGACGAACAGGGCGATGATCCCTGCGGCCGGGCCCTCCTTGAACCCGCTGAAGTTGAAGAACTTTCCGAAATAGCCGCGGAAGCCGAGGGCGCGCACGCCCTCGATGTGGAACAGGGCGAACGCGACCAGCGCAAGCCCGATCGTGACGTTCACGTCGCTGGTGGGCGCGCGGAGCTGCTGGGTGCGCCCGACGAACGGCAGCAAGCCGCTCCAGTTGCTGAGCAGGATGAACAGGAAGAACGCCACGAAGATCGGCACGTAGCGGCGCGCCTTCGGCCCGCCGAGCGAGGTGGCGAAGTTGGCCAGGCCCTCGTAGACGTATTCGAGCGCGTTCTGCGGTCGGCTGGGCACCATCCGGATCGCCCGCGACATCAGGAACGCCGCGACGAGGATCACGGCCATGACGATCCAGCCGGTGAACAGGCTCGACGAGATGGTCACGTCGAACACGACGATGCCCTCCGGCAGGTGGGCGCCCGGCGGCCACACGATGTGCGGCGCCGGAAGCTCGAAGTTCGCGCGGATGGCGTCGTTCGGATAGTTGAAGTCGCTGTTCGGATCGGTCTGGTTGTGCTCGTTGACCCCGAGTGGCGGGACCAGGATGAACGCGACGACGAGCAACACGATCGCCGCCAGGCTGGCGAGGACCAGGCCGCGAATGATGTTGGTGGTCGCAACGGCACCGGCGCCCGCGACGGCATCCGCCGCGAGGTCCGGCCCGAGGGCCTCCTCCATGCGGCGTTCTGCGTCGGTCTTGCGATCCGGCCCGGCAGGGCGTCCCGCGTCGGTTCGGTCTGCCAACGGTGCTCCATCTGATGCGGCGGGCCGCGCCCGGCTTCGTCCCCTCCTCCAGGGACGCGGTCAGTCGTCGAAGCTCGCCAGGAAGCGACTGATGAGCCGGGCGACCCCGAGCGCCCCGGCCCCCATCCCGGCAGCGAGGCCGAGCAGGACGAAGATCGGCAGCGTTCCGATCTGCTGGTCGACCCAGTACCCGGCGAGCACGCCGATCAGGGTCGTTGCCAGAAGAAGGAAGCCAATCTCCGAGAAGAGGGCGAGATAGGCCCCGGCCCGACCGGGCTCGATCATGTCCAACCTGTCAAGGCCGCGAGAGTATACCAGCGGACCTTGGCGACCGCCACGAGGCGGTCCTGTTCAGGGGGCGTTCAACGGTCGGCTGCGTCGGGTCGGCTCCTCTCGGGCATTCATGGGGCGAATGCGAAACAGGTGCGGCGCCCCTGAAGAGGGTCGATCAGTGCTTGCCGCATTTGCGGTCATTCGCGTCACGAATGGCTGGAAGGGAATCCGTGGTCCGAGGCCGCCACCACCTGTGACGCATTCGCACAGTGAATGCGCAGGAAGTCAGGGGCTTCGCAGCCAACTATCAGCCGGGCGGCGGATTGATGGAACACCCGACGTTCCAACTGGCGAAGGTCGTCAGATTGGAGCGCCGGGCGTTCCACGGGCGCGCACGTACAGGGCGGCCCCGTCGCTGATCGTGATCGAGCTACCGATGGACCATGGACCTGCGCCTTCGATCGAGCGCGATGGCGGTCCCGCCGGCCGTCGCGATCGTGAGAAGGACCACCCATGACCCAGGCCCCTCTGATCGCTGCGCCGGCGGTGCCGTGCTCGTTTCCGGGAGCTCGGGCCAGCCGTTCCCACCGGGGTCGCCGGTGGTGTCGCTCGGCGGGTCATCGCTCGGTGGCGTCGGCTTGGGCGTCGGCTTGGGCGTCGGCTTGGGCGTTGGCTTGGGCGTTGGCTTGGGTGTCGGGTCAGGAGTCGGGTCCGGAGTCGGGTCCGGCGTGGCCTCGGGCGTCGGCTCGGGCGTGGACTCGGGCGTGGCCTCCGGCGTCGGGTCGGGTGTTGGATCGGGAGTCGGGTCCGGCGTGGCCTCAGGCGTTGGGTCCGGCGTGGGCTCGGGCGTCGGGTCCGGCGTGGGCTCGGGCGTCGGGTCGGGTGTTGGATCGGGAGTCGGGTCCGGCGTGGCCTCCGGCGTCGGGTCCGGCGTGGGCTCGGGCGTCGGGTCCGGCGTCGGCGTCGGGCTCGGTGCCGGCGTCGGGCTGGGCGTCGGCGTCGGGCTGGGCATCGGCGTCGGGCTGGGCGTCGGCGTCGGGCTGGGCGTCGGCGTCGGGCTGGGCGTCGGCGTCGGGCTGGGCGTTGGCGTCGGCGTCGGGGTCGGCGTCGGAGCCGGCGGCAGGCTCGTCCCCTCGGCCGCCTCAAAGGCACCGACATCGCACACCGGCTGGCCGTCCTGGTTGCCGTCGATCGGCCGCGCGACCCCGCGCTGGTCCGTGGCCGGGCATCCGGCGCCGGCGTCCACCGCGGGGCTGCCGGAGAGGAGCTCGTGGGTCTGATTCGGGCCGCCGTTGCTGGCAAGTCCCCCGAGCTTCGGATCAACCTGCAGGTCGCCGGCCGCGAGCTGACAGCTGGCATCGTCGACGACGTTGTGACCAAGTGAAGACACCGGCCAGGGGTCGCAGTTCTGGTCGGTCCCGTGGTCGAGGATCGTATTGCGCATGGAGATCCCACGACCTCCCAGGCTGAACCCGGTCGTGGCGCTTACGGTCACGTTCTCGAGGGTGATCTGGTTCGCGTTGCCGCCGTAGTTGTAGATGGCCGCCGAGCCCGTGTTGTTCGAGATGGTGCTGTTGGTGACCGTCAGGTCCACGGAGTCCTGGACCGACGCGTCACCCACCTCGATCGCTCCGCCACCCTTGACCGCGTCGTTGAACGAGATCTCGGTCCGCGAGATCGACGAGGTGGAGTTGCCCACGGCGAGAATTGCACCCGCCCGCGCAAGTGAGACGTTGCCCTTGAACTCGCTGCCGGTGATCACGAGGTCACCGGACGTGGCGATCGCGGCGCCGCCTCCGACGCCTGCAAGGTTGTCGGTGAAGCTCGAGTCGATGATCGTGATGCTCGCCCCGAACGTGTAGATCGCCCCGCCGCTGCCACTGCTCAGGCCGTCCGCTGCGTTCTCGGAGAAATGCACGCCGTCGAGGACGAGCGTCTGGCCCGGGTTGAACAGCATCGCGCCGCCGAAGCCCTCGTGGCCGTTGGTCAGCAGCACGTCTTTCACGGTGAAGCTGAGCGGGCCGCTGCCGCCCGTAAAGATCCGGTTGTGGGCGTCATGCCAGTTCGTGGCCGTGGCCTTGATCGTGGTCCCGGGCACGCCGGTTCCCGCGATGGTCAGATCGCCGGAGACGTTGAGATCGCCCGAGGCGGCATCCGGCTCGTTGCCGGGCGGAATCGACAGGACGTAGTCGGTGTTGCCGAGGATGATCGTGTCAGCGCCCGGGAAGGCGTTGGCCTCCATGACAGCCGCGCGCAGCGTGCAGACGCCGTTGCCGGCGGCCGTCTCGCACGTGCCGTCGCCCGGGTCTGCGTCCGGGGCGTCGATGGTGGAGTTGGTGGCAATCGTCGGGTTGGCAGCACGTGCCGGGACGACCGATAGTCCGATGAGAAGGGTGGCCGTTACGATCGTGGCCAAGCCCTTCGATCGCCATTGGATGGTCCGAGCCATTGCGGGTCGTGTCCTTTCCCTGTGAGCCGTAGCGTCGGTGTCACTATTTCGTGAAACACGACGTAAACTCGATTAGGCTGGGACACTGACCCACAGCATGCCTACATGACGGTCGTCGAGCGTCGCATCTCGACATGGACACATGTCAATTCGCGAGACATGCTGTAACATCCGTGAATGCCTCGGACGTACAGACTGAACAAGCGCGCGGAGAGCCAGCAGGCGACCCGGAAGCGGATTGAGGCCGCTGCGATCGCCCTTCACGAAGAGGTTGGTGGTGCGGCGGCAACGATCACCGCGATCGCCGAACGGGCGGGTGTGAGCCGCTTGACCGTGTACCGGCACTTCCCGGACGAGCGGAGCCTGCTGCTCGCGTGTACCGGGACGTACCTGGGCGCCAATCCGCCCCCCGATCCCCGCGACTGGGCGCGGATCGCTGATCCTGAGATGCGTCTGCGCGTTGCCCTGGCCGAGCTCTACCCGTACTACCGGCGCAACCAGGGGCTGCTGGCGCGTGCAGATGACGAGATGCCGGCGAACGCCACCTTGGCCGACGTCCTGACGCCGTACCGGGACGCGATTGCCGCGATGGCGGACGTCCTGGTACAGGGCTGGACCGAGGGCGAATCCTCGGCGCCAGTCGTCCGAGCGGCGGCCGGCCTCGCGGTCGCCTTCTCCACGTGGCGGACCCTTGCCGTCGAACAGGGCCTCAGCGACTTCGATGCTGCATCGCTGATGCTGACCTTCGTGCAGGCGGCGGGCGGATCCGAAGCCGCCTACTGGAGGACCGAAACAGTTCCTGCCTGACGGCCGCTCAGGGCGGGTTCGGAAGGCGGTCGGCTCCGTCCGGTCCCCTCTCGGGCATTCATGGAGCGAATGCGAAACAGGTCCAAGGCCCCTGAAGAGGGTCGATCAGGGCTTACCGCATTGCGGCCATTCGCATCCTGAATGGCTGGAAGGGAATCCGCAGTCCGAGGCCGCCACCACTTGTGACGCATTCGCACAGTGAATGCGCAGGAAGTCCTTGGGTCAGGGCGTGGGCGAGTCCGATGGCGTCGGATCCGGCGGGCTGGGCGTCGGCGTGGGCTCCGGCGGTGGTGTAGGTGTCGGATCCGGCGGGCTGGGCGTTGGCGTGGGCTCGGGTGGCGGCGTAGGTGTCGGCTTCGGCGTCGGCTTGGGGGTCGGTTTGGGAGTCGGCTTTGGCGTGGGACTTGCGGCCGGACGCGGCGTTGGCGTCGGGTCCGCGTTCCCCCCGGGGTTCGGTGTCGGTCGCGGGCCAGGGGTGATCGGAACCGCGGGATCGGCTGGCGTCGGCGACGCCGCCGGGACCTCCAGGCTCGGGATCGCCTCCCCGTCGCGCGGCTCACTGCCGGGCGGTGCCTCGGCATTCGGTGTCAGGTCGGGATCCTCCGACACCGCAGCCGCGTCATCGGGGGCGAAGGTCTCGCCGAGCACGCCACCGGTGCGGCTCGAGAAGATCATCGGGCCAAGCAGCAGCACAACGATGATTGCGATCCCGACGGCCGAAGCGTCGCGGATCAGCTGGATGCGTGGCGGTTCCTCGTCGAAGACCGGCGGCGGCGCATGCTGGGCAGCCGGATGCGCGCCGGCAACGACGATCCGCGTGGGAGCCGACGCGGCGCGGTGGCCGTCGGGCGCCGGCTCGACCAGCTCAGCTCCTGCGGCAGCGGCGGTCGGATCGATCCAGCCCGTCCACTCCGAACGACGACGCCGCAGCTCGGCTCGGTCGCGCAGATGGCGGATCACGACGGCCAGCGCCACGATCAGGGCGAACGCGACCAGCGCGGTCGCGAGCTCGGGACTCACCTGGGCATGCCTCGCACGTGCCTCGTTGCGGTTTGGCGGGGGTCCGCGGGGAATCTAGCATCGGTGTCGTTTGTCCGAGCCCGTTCGGAATGATCGCGGCGCGTCAGGCGCTCAGCACCCACTCCGTTCGCTTGCAGTCCCACCGGGAATGCAACGCACGTCATCCGAGTGAATCCCGCACTCCACGCGCGTCGCCGCCGAACGTCCACGCACCGGCCGAGCCCTGGCCACCGTAGTGGATCGTGCGCCGGCGTTCATACCAGTCCCGGTCGGAATACAAGCCAAGTTGCGAGTGCGCAGGCCTACCCCGCGGCGTCACCGTTCCGGTACGCATCGGCCTCCAGTTCGT
Organism: Candidatus Limnocylindrales bacterium; assembly: GCA_035764655.1. Classification (GTDB taxonomy): domain Bacteria; phylum Chloroflexota; class Limnocylindria; order Limnocylindrales; family CSP1-4; genus DASTYU01. The sequence goes on along the minus strand of DASTYU010000106.1, from coordinate 4,165 downwards.
CCGGGGTGCCGAACGAACCGCGCGTCGGCAGGAACAGGATCAGGCCGAACAGGATGAACACTCCGAGGAACGCGTACAGCTGATTGATCCCCGACAGCAGCAGCGCGAGCAGTCCCAGCGCGATGCAGATCCCGTAGATCAGCAGCACGGTCTGGCGATGCGACAGGCCCAGGTCGAGCATCCGGTGGTGGATATGCGAGCGGTCGGGGCTGAACGGGGATCGGCGCTGGGCGACGCGCCGCACGATGATCCAGAACGTGTCGATGATCGGAACGCCCAGCACGAGCAGCGCGACCGCCACCTTGGCCGAGCCGAGGATCGACAGGACGGCGATCGAATAGCCGATGAACTGGACGCCGCTCGTGCCCGCGAAGATGACCGCCGGGTAGAAGTTCCAGCGAAGAAAGCCGAGCAGCGCCCCGGCGAGCGCGAAACACAGGATGGCGATCAGGGGCTGCGCGACCTGCGTCGTCAGGCTGATCAGGGCCAGCGTGACGGCCGCGATCAGGGCGATCCCCGATGACAGGCCGTCGAGCCCGTCGATCCAGTTGATGCTGTTCATCATCCCGACGATCCAGAAGATCGTGAAGCCGGCGGCGACCAGCCCTTCGAAGCGGATCACGCCCGGGCCCAGGGGGTTGTTGATGACCTCGATCCCGATCCCGAGCACGACCGCGAACGCGGCCAGGCCCAGCTGCATCAACAGCTGCCAGCGCGCCCGCAGGTCGAAGTAGTCGTCGAGCGCGCCCAGCGCGGCGGCTCCGGCGCCGCCCAGCAGCAGCGCCGCCAGCTCGCCGTCCGTCAGCAGGAACGGGATGCGGACCATGCGCACCTGCTCGTTCACGACCACGAAGATCGCCGCCACCAGCAGGAATGCGGCCGCGACGGCGAGGCCACCGGCGCGCGGGATCGGCACGGTGTTCACGCGCCGCGCCTCGGGCCGGTCGATCAGCCCGTGTCGAGTCACCAGCCGACGCACGACCGGGGTGAGCGCAAGCGACAGCAGTGCCGCCGCCACGAAGACCGCGATCATCCAGGGGAGTGCGCTCCCCGTGTCGCTGATGAAGGTCATCTCGGCCGGTCGCGCAGGCTGCCGGAACGGACGGTCACGCCGCGGGCAGCCCCGGTACCGGGAACCGGTCCACGATCTCGCGCACCTCACCTGCCAGGCGGGCCTGGGCGGCCGGCTCGTCGCGATCGCGGATCGCGTCGACCATGATCCGCGCGATCCTGCGCATCTCGTCGGTGCCGAAGCCGCGCGATGTCGTCGCCGGCGTCCCGACGCGGATGCCCGACGAGGTGTTGGCCGGCAGGGGATCGAACGGGATCTGGTTCTTGTTCACGGTGATCCCGATCTTGTCGAGCAGCTCCTCGGCCTCCACGCCGGTCACGCCGAGCGCCGAGACGTCGACGAGCACCAGGTGGTTGTCCGTGCCGCCCGACACGATCCGGCAGCCGCCCGAAGCGAGGCCCTCGGCGAGCACCTTGGCGTTCTCGATGGTGCGCCGCTGGTCCTCGCGGAACTCCGGCTCGGCGGCGAGCTTGAGGGCGACGGCCTTGCCGGCGATCACGTGCATCAGCGGCCCGCCCTGGACGCCCGGGAAGACCGTCTTGTCGAGCGCGGCGGCCAGCGAGCCCTTCACGGCCGGGAACTGGGAGGCGTCAATCGTGTCGGGCAGCTCGCGACGGCTGAAGGCGAGACCTCCGCGTGGGCCGCGCAGGGTCTTGTGCGTCGTCGTCGTGACGAGGTCCGCGTGCGGGAACGGGCTGGGGTGCAGGTCGGCCGCGACCAGGCCCGCGATATGGGCCATGTCGACGAACAGCAGCGCGCCGACATCGTGGGCGATCTCGGCGAACCGCTCGAAGTCGATGATCCGCGGGTAGGCTGACGCGCCGGCCACGATCAGCTTCGGGCGCACGTCGCGGGCGACTCGTGCGAGCTCGTCCATGTCGATGCGCTCGGTGTCCTGCCGGACGCCGTAGGCGTGGACCTCGTACAGCCGGCCGCTGAAGTTGAGCTTCATCCCGTGCGTGAGGTGGCCGCCCTGATCGAGGCGCATCCCGAGGATGCGGTCGCCTGGCTGGAGGACGCTGAAATAGGCCGCCATGTTCGCCTGCGCACCCGAGTGCGGCTGCACGTTGACGTGCTCCGCCCCGGGGAACAGCGCGAGCGCGCGGGTCTGGGCCAGCGTTTCGACGATGTCGACGAATTCGCAGCCGCCGTAATAGCGCTTGCCCGGCAGGCCCTCGGCGTACTTGTTGGTGAGCCAGCTGCCCTGCGCCTCGAGCACGGCCGCGGAAACGTAGTTCTCGCTGGCGATCAACTCGATGTTGTCGCGCTGCCGGTCACGCTCGGCGACCATCGCGTCCCAGAGGTCCGGATCCGCCTGGGCCAGGGTTGCCATGCCCGGCGTGGACACTCCCGGGATGCTCATCGTCACCTCGACTGCTCGCTCGCCTTGGGGTTCTGCCGCCTCGCGACTATCTTCCCACGCTCACCCGATCCGGGCGGCGCGGTCCGGCTCATCGGGTGACGACGTGCGCGATCCCGGCCGCGGAGAGGACGGCCGCGATGCGCGCCGGAGCAATCGCGCCGGCCCGCAGGATGCGGGCCGGCTCCGTGGTGCAATCCACGACCGTGGACGCAGGGCCGCCGTGCGCCTCGCCGCCGTCGAGCACGAGATCGACCGCGTCGCCGAGCTGCTCGAGGATCGCGGCGGCGGTGCGGGCCTCCGGGACACCGGAGACATTGGCGGAGGTGGTCGGCAGCGGTCCGACGCCCGCGGCGAGCGCCCGCGGGGCTGCGTGGTCCGGGACGCGCAGACCGATCGTCGGCGCGCCGCCGGTCAGCTCGGGCGGAAGGGCAACGTCGTCACGCTGGGGGATGACAACCGTGAGCCCGCCGGGCCAGCAGGCCTCACCGAGTGCCGCGGCGGCCGGCGTCATGCGGCCAATCTCCGCGGCCTGGTGGACGTCCGCGAGCAGCAGCATGACCGCCTTGTCCGGCGGGCGACGTTTGGCGGCGAACAAGCGGGCGATGCCACCAGGGAGGTCGAGGCGGACCGCGATGCCATAGACCGTGTCGGTCGGCAGTGCGACGAGGCCGCCTGCCCGGAGCACCTCGATCGCCGCATCGCGTCCGGCCGCGTCGTCCGCGACGATCCGCGAACGGCTCATCCGCGGGCCTCAGCGGCGGCCGCCTCGCGGCGGTCGTGCACATCCTCCTCGTCCGACGGCTCCAGGGCCCGGTGCGCTTCGTCGGCCAGCCGCTCGGATGTGCGCCGGGCGACCGCGGGGTCCGCCAGGACGAGGGCCTCGATCATGGCGGCGGCGCCCTCCTCCCCCACCGGCGGAGCGACATAGCGTGCCACCGAACGCACGGCGAGGGGCGCCGTCGGCATGGCCGCCCCGTGACCGACCTCCGAGAGCATCTCGAGGTCGTTCCACTGATCGCCGATCGCCATCGTCGCCCCGAGCGGAACGCCGAGCCGGCGCGACAGATAGCGGATCGCGCGGCCCTTCGACACGCCCGGCGCCACGAACTCGAGGAAGCGCGGGTGGCTGATCGTGACGTCCGCTCGGCCGGCATAGCGGGCGGCAGCCGCCTCGGCGAGCTCCTGGGGCCGCGGCGGCTCGCCGACGGCAAGGATCTTGGTCACCGGGTGCGTGGTGGCCTCGACGATGTCCGGAACGAGCTCGGCTCGGGCGCCCATGAACGCCGAATAGTCGTCTGCGCGCGGGTCGTCGGCGCGCAGGATGAACCGCTCCAGGTGATTGACGTGCGGGTCGAGCCCCTGCGCGCGCGCCCACAGCAGGACGTCACGGGCGGTTGCAGCGGCCAGCGGCGTGTGCACCAGCAGCCGGCCGACGCGCCCGGAGCCAGCCGGCGGCATCTCCCGGATCAGCCCGCCCTGGTAGCCCACGATCGGCGCGGTCAGCTGCAGCTCGCGCGCGAAGCGCACCGCGCTGGACACCATCCGGCCGGTGACGAGGGAAACCGCCACGCCACGCGCCACCGCCGCGCCGACCGCCGCCCTGGTCCGCGGACCGATTGCGAGGTCGTCACCGACCAGCGTCCCGTCGATGTCGAGAGCGAGCAAGCGAATCGGGAACAGCGGTTCGGCACCCGGGACGACGCGGCCGAGGCTCACCGAGGCCCTGCCCC
>DASTYU010000105.1:0-20161 GCA_035764655.1 Candidatus Limnocylindrales bacterium | reverse complement strand
CCCGACACCACGCGCTGCGACGACGCCACGTAGCCGCGCAGGTCGCGCGACAGGGCGCTGAACCACAGCCCGTCGTAGATCAGCCGCGCCAGCTCGTCCGCCACGAGCCGATTGAAGCGGAGCGTGTCGCGGGTGAGCGTCAGCCCTTCGAGCGCGCGGTGCGCCTCGTGGAGGATCGTGGCGGCGGGCGTCTCGTAGATCTCGCGGCTTTTGATGCCGACGAGGCGGTCCTCGACGTGGTCGATCCGTCCGACCCCATGCGCGCCGCCGATCTCGTGCAGCTTCTCGACGAGCGCGACGGGCGACAGCCGCTCGCCGTCGATGGCGACCGGGACGCCGCCTTCGAAGTCGATCGTGAGCTCCACCGGCTCGGGCGCGTCGGACGGGGCGACGGTCCACTCGTAGGCGTCGGCCGGTGGCGTGACCCACGGGTCCTCGAGGACGCCCGTCTCGCACGAGCGGCCCCACAGGTTCACGTCGATCGAATAGGGCGACTCCTTCGTGATCGGGATCTCGATCCCGCGCTCGGCCGCGTAGTCGATCTCCTGGTCGCGCGTCAGGCCCATCCCGACGCGCATCGGGGCGACGACCTCGAGCCCCGGGTTGAGCGCATGCGTCGCCACGTCGAAGCGGACCTGGTCGTTGCCCTTGCCGGTGCAGCCGTGAGCCACGGCATCGGCGCCCTCCTTGGCGGCGACCTCAACGAGCAGCTGGGCGATCAGCGGCCGGGCCAGCGCGGTGGCAAGCGGGTAGACGCCCTGGTACAAGGCGTTCGCCTGGAGGTGCGGCCACACGAAGTCGGTCACGAAGCGCTCGCGCGCATCCACCACGTAGGCGCGGCTCGCCCCGGCGGACATCGCCCGCTCCTCGACGCCCTGGCGGAGCGAGCCCCCGCCCAGGTCGACGGTGAGCGTGACGACCTCGAGGCCGAACTGCTCCTTGAGCCAGGCGACGGCGACGGACGTGTCGAGACCGCCCGAATAGGCGAGCACGACCTTCTTCATCAGCGGGTTCCTCCGGGAACGGCGGGGGCGAGCGGTTCGGTCGTCGGGCTGGGCAGGCCCTGCACAGCACGGAAGCGCTCGAGCCAGCGCTCGAGGCGTTCCTCGTCGGCGAACAGGACGAGCAACGTATTGTCGCCCGCGAGCGTGCCCTCCTGTTCGTGGAGGGTCGATTCGTCGATGGCCTGGGCGACCACGCTGGCCGTGCCCGGCGTACCGGTCAGGACGAGGATGAGCCCGCTCCGTCCGACGGTGATCGGCACGTCCTCCAGGATCCGGCGCAGTCGATCGTCGCGGGCGGGTGGTGCGACCGGCGGGGCGTCATCGGGGGCGACGTAGACGTGGATGCCGGCGCGCGGCGCCTTGTACAGGCCAAGCTCGGCGATGTCCCGTGAGACGGTCGCCTGGGTGACATCGAAACCTTGCGCCGCCAGCGCGTCCACGAGGTCGCGCTGGCTGGTGACGGGGCGGCTCGCCACCAGCTGGCGGATCGCCCGTTGACGGAGGCGCTTGGCCTCGGGCCCGATGTTCATGCGGCACCCACGTTGGTGGGACGTGACGCCGTGATCCGGGTCCCGAAGGTGGGCTCGCCGAGCGAGCGTTCGAGGGCACGATCGGCGGCGGAGTCGGCGATGATGGCCTCCGAGCCATCCCATGTCACCGCGGCCAGAGCGGCGCGGATCTTCGGGACCATGCCGCCGTTGATCACGCCGCTGTCGATGAGCGCTTCGGCTTCGCCCACGGTGAGCGTGTCGAGCCGGCGGCCCTCGGCGTCGCGCACCCCGTCGACGTCGGTCATCAGGACAAGCTGGCGGGCCCCGAGGCCGGCGGCGATGCCCGCCGCGGCATCGTCGGCGTTGACGTTGCACACGATGCCCTCCTCGTCGCGGGCGAGGGGGGCGACGACCGGGACCTGGCCGCCGACGAGGATCGCGTCGAGCAGGTCGCGGCGCAGGCCGACGACCCGCGCGACGAGGCCGAGGTGGGGGATCCGTTCGGCGACGAGGAGCCCGCCGTCCACACCGGACAGCCCCACCGCGTCGACGCCGAGCGAGCGCAGGCCGGCAACGAGCTCGCTGTTGACCACTCCCCGGAGAACCGCCGCGGCCACCTCGAGCGCGGCTGGGTCGGTGACGCGCAGCCCGCCCTCGAAGTGCGACGGCACGCCGAGCCGTTCCAGCCACTCGGTGATGCGGCGGCCACCGCCGTGCACCAGCACCACGGGACGCTGCCGCGCGATCGCGGCCACTTCCTCGAGCACCTGCTGCTGATCCGTGATGGTTGTTCCACCAAGTTTCACGACGAGGATCTCGCTCACGTCGTGTACTCCGAGTTCTCGCGGACGTACTCCTCGGTGAGGTCGCAGCCGAACGCCTCGCCCGTGCCGTCGCCCAGCCCGAGGTCGAGGCGGACCAGCAGTTCCGGGGCGTCCATCTCGGCCCGGGCCGCCGCCCGATCAAAGGGGACAGGACCGTCCGCCGTGCCGTCGAACACGAGATGGCCGGCGATCGCGATCCGCAGGCGGTCGGGATCGAGCGCGACCGGGGAGCGGCCACGGGCCGTCGCCTCCGCCGCGGGGAGGCCACCGGCCTCCAGCACCGCGGCGTCGGCGAGGACAGCGTTCCCGGCCGCCCCCGCGATCCGCCCCCAGTTCGGATCGCGACCGTGGACCGCCGCCTTGAAAAGGCTCGACGACACGACCGCCCGCGCGACCGCTCGCGCCTCCGCGTCGTCACGGGCACCCGACACCTGGCAGGTGATCAGCGTGGCCGCGCCTTCGCCATCGGCGGCCTGCTGACGGGCGAGGTCCCGGGCGACCGCCTCGATCGCGGCGCCCAGCACTCCTGCGGCCTCCGAACCGGCTTCGACGGCTGGATTGCCCGCGGCGCCCGACGCAAGGATGAACACCGTGTCATTGGTGCTCGTGTCGCCGTCGACCGACAGCTGGTTCCAGGTTCGCGCCGCGGCCGGACCGAGCAACCCGGCCAGGACCGCGGGCTCGACGGCGGCGTCGGTGAGGACGACGGCGAGCATCGTCGCCATGCGCGGATGGATCATCCCGACGCCCTTGGCAATCCCCGAGACGGTCACCCGGACCGAACCACCGTCGGCAGCCGGCAGCCCCACGCTGGTGGTGGCCATCTTGGTGACCGAATCGGTCGTTCGCAGGGCCTCGGCTGCAGCCGCGAGGCCGTCATCGGAGGTCGTCAACAGCGGAACGTTCGCCTCGACGCCGGCCGCCACGCGGTCCAGCGGCAACCGCGTGCCGATGACGCCCGTCGAGAGATGGAGCACTTGGTCGAACTCGACGCCCGTGGCCCCGGCGACGATTCTTCCGATCTCGGCCTGGTCGGCGTCGCCGGCCGCCCCGGTCGCAGCGTTCGCGGAGCCGCTCGTCGAGATCACGACCTTCGCCCAGCCGTGTCGGCCGCCTGGATCGCCGGATGTGGCCGCGAGGTTGGCCTGCGACTGCTTCACGGGCGCCGCCGCGAACGCGTTCGGCGTGTACACCGCCGCGACGGCCGCGGGCCCGTTCGTCGTCCGGATCAGCACCAGGTCGGGGCGGCCGGACGCCTTGATCCCGATGGCCGCCCCACCCGCGGCAAAGCCCGCGGGCAGGGCGGCCCGCCGCTCGACGATTGGGAGGCTCGTCGGCAGCGCCGGGATTGGGCGAAACGCAGGAATGGTGGCCATCGTCGGTGCAGAGTTACGGCGACAGCGGCAGCTGCTCGAGTCCGGCCGTCTCGGGCAGGCCGTGCACGATGTTGAACGCCTGGACGCCCTGGCCGGCGGCGCCCTTCACGAGGTTGTCGATCACCCCGATCGCGAGGATGCGACCGGTCCGCTCGTCGACGTCAACGTGGACCCGGGCCTCGTTCGAACCGGTGACGTGCTTCGTGGTCGGCGGAGTCGCGACGACGCGCACGAACGGCTCGCCCGAGTAGGCCGCCGCGTAGAGCGTGTCCAGCTCGGCCTGGGTCACCGGCCGGGTCGGCCGGACGTGGCAGGCCGACAGGATGCCCCGCGTCATCGGGATGAGATGGGGCAGGAAGTCGACGCCGACGGCGCCCGGGTTGGCCGCGACGTCGCCGCCGAGCGCCGCGAGCTCCTGTTCGATCTCGGCGACGTGGCGGTGGCCGCCGACCCCGTACGCCTTCACGCTCTCGTTGACCTCGCCGAACATCATCTCCAGCTTGGCCTCGCGGCCGGCGCCGGACACGCCGCTCTTGGCGTCGACGACGAGGTCGCCGATCAGCCCGGCACGGGCGAGCGGCGCGAGGGCGAGCAGCGTGGCCGTCGGGTAGCACCCCGGCGCCCCGACGATGGCGAGCGGCGCATCGAGCAGCGCCTCCAGTTCGGCGCGGTGCAACTCGGGCAGGCCGTAGGTGGCCTCGGTGGCCAGCTCCGGATGCGGATGCTCGAAGCCGTACCAGCGCGGGTAGTCGGCCGGGTCGCGCAAGCGGAAGTCGGGCCCGAGGTCGATCACCGCAGTGCCGTCGCGCGCAATGTCGGGTACCCGCATCGCCGCCGTGCCGTGCGGGAGGGCGAGGAACACGGCATCGGCCTCGGGCAGTGCCGAGTCCACGGTCAGGCCGGTTCCCAGCAGGTGGCGGTGGGTGTCCTCGATCGGCTCGTTGGCGCGATCGCGTGCCTGCAGGCCGACCAGCTCGACGTTGGGATGGCGGGCCAGGATGCGGATCAGTTCGGCGCCGACGTAGCCGGTCGCACCGACGATCGCGACGCGGATCCGGCGCGGGCCGCCGTCGGAGCGAACACCGCGGGCGGAGCGGGAGTGGCCAGTCGGGCGGTCCGTCGCGACCCCGGCGGGTGCCTCGAGGCCCACGCTCACGGGCGTGCGTGGCCCCTCACCGGGGGCAGGCTCGAGACTCGATGGATCGGATGGACCGCCGACATGGTTCGTATGACTATACACGGCGATGCATACTCATGCAAGACACTGCACGCCGAACGGCGCGAGGGCGGCCCAGCATACGCGTTGCCGCGGTGCTTCGACCATTCCCTAGTAGACGACTAGACATTGTGGTAGTCTCCACCGACTTCCTCGCGTCCCAGCGGCCAACCCCAGCCCGCCGCTCCAGGAGATCACGATGCCGAACGCCATCCCGGCCGGAGCCGAAACCTCGTTGCCGCCCGCCGGACGGATCGACCCCCGCGGAATGCGATTCGGAGCCGGGATCTCGGCCGTCCTGCTGGTCGCCGCGTTCCTCGCGGACGCCCGTTGGATCGTGCCGGTGGTGCTCCTGTCGCTCGGCGTGAGCGCGGCGTTCGGGATGCGCTTCTCGATCTACGGGATCGTCTGGAAGCGGCTCCTGCCCGTCCTCAAGCTCGGCAGGGCCGAACCGGAGCACGAATACCCACCGCGCTTCGCGCAGACGCTGGGCAGCATCGCGCTGACGGCCTCCCTGCTCGCCTTCATCGTCGGCTGGACGACCCTCGGATGGGCATTCGCGCTGGCCGTGGCCGCGTTGCAGACGTTGCTGGCCGTGACGGGCTACTGCCTCGGCTGCCGGCTGTACTTCCTCCGCTGGTGGCTGCCCTCGGTGGCGACGTCGTTCTGGACGCGCGGCCGCGGAACGAAGGCCGACGGGGCGTTCGGGGGCTCGTTCTCAGCGCGCTGAAGGCCCCTGCCTACGGTTCGATCGGGTCGGCCGGGCGGTACGGACCGGTAACCAGCACGAGACCCTCGTCGACCGGCTGACCGGGGCGGATGATCCGGTAGGCGTGATGGATCTCGGTCGCGCCCGACGCCAGCATCGCGCTGACCGGGCAGTACTTCGTCGCGGATAGCTCGACACAGCGCTTGATCGCGTCCGTGTCCACGACCGTTCCGGCCACCTCGTGCGTGAGATCGATGCGCGTGAAGATCATGGGGTACTCGTCGCGCTGTTCGGCCCGCGCGTGGACCACGTAGCGGTCGACGCCCTGGCGCTTCTTGAGCGCGATCGAGATGACGTCCATCGCCGAGCAGGCGGCCAGCGAACTGAGCACGGTCTCGAGCGGCCCGAGCCCGCTTGTCGGCTCGTCGTCGTAGGCGAACTGCCGCCCGCTCCCGGTCTCGGCCTCGAAGTGCAGTCCGCTGGTGAACGTCAGCTGGGTCGTCTTGATCGGCACGCTCAGACCCCCGCCTCGCTGGCGACCGGCGCCTGTTCCGACAGGAACTGCTCGCGGTAGAGCCGCGCGTACAGCCCGGCGCGCCGCAGCAGCTCGGCGTGCGTGCCCTGCTCGACGATCCGCCCTCGGTCGTACACGAGGATCCGGTCGGCTCGCAGGATCGTCGACAGGCGGTGGGCGATGGCGATCGTGGTGCGACCCTCCATGAGCCGTTCGAGCGCGGCCTGGATGAGCCGCTCGGAGACCGTGTCGAGTGCGGACGTCGCCTCGTCGAGGATCAGGATGCGCGGGTCCTTGAGCAGGACGCGGGCGATGGCGATGCGCTGCTTCTCGCCGCCGGACAGCTTGTAGCCGCGCTCACCGACGAGCGTGTCGTAGCCCTCCGGCAGTTCCACGATGCGCTCGTGGATCGCGGCCGCCCGGGTGGCGACCTCGAGCTCCTCGTCCGTGGCATCGGGCTTCGCGTAGCGCAGGTTGTCGCGGATCGAGGCGTGGAAGAGGTACGTTTCCTGGGTCACGACGCCGATCACGCTGCCCAAAGACGCGAGCGTGATCTTGCGGACGTCGATGCCGTCGATCTCGACCGATCCCGAGTCGACGTCGTACAGCCGCGGGATCAGGTACGTGGTCGTCGTCTTGCCCGACCCGGACGGGCCAACGAGCGCCACGAGCTCACCGGGTTTCGCCTCGAACTCGATGTCCTCCAGCGCGAAGGGCTGGACCAGTTCGAGTGGAGGCGGTGTGCGGCCGTCGAACCCACCGATCGCGCCCGATTCCACGGCTTCGACCGCCGCCAGCGGGTCGACCTCCGCGATGTCCGCCGGGCTGGCCTCGTCCGCGCCGGCGACCGCGTTGAGCGCCCGCGACGCCGGCACCGGAGCCGACGGATAGCGGAATGACACATCGCGCATCCGGACGGAGCCGCGTACCGTGTCGTGCTCGAGTGCGACGGCATCGGGCGCATCCACGATCTCGGGGTCCATCTCGAGGTACTCGAAGATCCGGTCGAAGAGGGCCAGCGCGCCCTGGATCTCGACCTGCACCCCGAGGAGCTGGCCGAGCGGGAAGAACAGCCGGCTCTGGAGCGTGGTGAACGCGACGATGTCGCCGATGGTCGGGGCGCCTGGGTCGCCCTGGATGGTGAGATAGCCGGCCAGCCAGTACACGAAGGCCGGCGTGATCGAGAAGATCGTCCCGATGACCATGAAGAACCAACGGCCGACCATCGCCTGGCGGACCTGCAGGCCGGCGAGCGTCTTGTTGAGCTCGCGGAACTTCCCGACGGCCGTCTCCTGCTGACCGAACGTCTTCGTCAGCAGCATGCCGGACACGCTGAGGGTCTCCTCGGTCGCCGCAGTCATTTCCGCAAGCGCCTTCTGGGTCTCGGTGCTGACCTCGCGGCGAACCTTGCCCACGCGGTACGTGAGGTACATGAAGAACGGGGTGAGCCCGAGGGACAGGACCGTCAGCCGCCAGTCGATGATGAACATCGCGATGACGGTGCTGACCACGATCGCGACGTTGCTGGTGACCGAGCTGGCCGTGTCGGTGACGACGGCCTGCACGCCCCCGACGTCGTTCGCGAGACGGCTCTGGATCTCGCCCGTGCGCGTCTCGGTGAAGAAGCGCAGGGGCATCCGCTGCAGGTGCACGTACAGCGCGTTGCGCAGGTCCTGCATCACCGACTGCCCGATGAGGTTGTTGAGGTAGCTCTGCCCAACGCCGATGAGCCCCGAGATGATCGGCAACACGATCATCAGGCCGACAAACACGTTGAGCAGGAACCAGTCCTGCTGGGGGATCGCGATGTCGATGAGGAGCTTGAGGAGGATCGGGTTGATGAGCCCGATGAAGCTCGTCAGCAGGATCGCGACCAGGACGACGAGGACCTGCGGGCCGTAGGGCTGGAAGAACGCGACGATCTGGCGAAGCGTCTTGCCGCGGCGCTCCTTGGGCACGGGTTCGAACTCGGGCACCGCGTGGCCGAACGGTCCGCCACGGCCACCACCCATGCCCCGGCCGCCACCGCCGGCCGCACCCCCTGTCGCCGCACGCGTGCGGCCTCTCGGGAATGCCATCAGGTCCTGTGCTCCATCAGTCCGACGCTAGCACGGGATGGGCGGGGCCGCTTCCGCGGCGAGGCGGGGAGGTTCACCGGTTCGTCGCTCGCGCCATGGCTCTCCGGAAAGCCACCCTCGCCGGAGATGCAACTTCCCGGCATATCTGATGCGACTTCCCGGCATCGTCGGGCGGGTGCGGTGAGGGCGGCAATCGCGAGTGCAGTGGCCGTTGAGTGAGCGCGAAGGGCGGCCGTGTACCACTGGGATCATGTACACGCCCAGGGCGTACCCGAAATTCGAACGCGGGTCGATGGACGGTCTGCCATCTGAATCGACTAACGGCATGATGGCAATCGGCGAGTCGGTTCGGCGGGCACGCTGGCGCGCGGGGCTGACCCAGCGCCACCTTGCGAAGCTATGCGGGCTCGACCAGTCGGTCATCTCGAGGCTCGAGAACGGAAAGCTCGCCAACCTGCGCTGGTGGCGTTTCGCAGCGTTGGTCGGCGCGCTTGGCGATGCGTGGGATCCAGCGTCACAACGACCGCCAGGCGGCTGGTGGTGATGCACGCCTCCCTCGTCTCCCGTCATCAATGATGCCGGGAAGTTGCATCGCGGGAGGGGGTGAGTTCCGGCGCGCGCGTGGAGGCGCTTCTCAAGGTCCCGAGACGCCCGCCGGCGACCCACCCGCCGGCGACCCACCCGCCGGCTTCACGGCCGAGGCGAGGATCGTCGAGCGCCGGCTCGGGCTGCCCTGGGCGATGAGGTCGCCGGCCAGCCCGACCGCGAACGTCGGCAAGCGCCGGCCCCAGGCACGCGCCAGGTTGCCGATCGTCTCGAGCTCGACCTGCTCGAACCCGGCCCCCGACAGGGCCGCGGTCACCGTCTCGGGATCGTTGCAGACCCCGACCAGTGGATGGGCGTCGGCGGCAGTGGCCTTGACCAGCGGCTGGATCCGATGACGCGCGCCGTCGGGGACGGACAGGTACGCGTTCACGAACGGGTGCCGTCGGTTCACGGTGGTGATCACGAGGGTCCCGCCCGGCCGGAGCCAGCGATAGAGGTTTGCCAGCGCCGTCGGCGGGTCGGCGAAGTGCTCGATCGTGAAGTTCGACAGCACGACCTCGAACGAGTCCTCCTGGAAGGAGGCGCCGTCCGCGCAGAGGTCCACCGTCGCGAACTCGTCGAGGTAGGGCAGTGGCGTCTCGGGCGCGTGGATGTCCACGCCGACGAATCGGTCGATGCGGTCGCGGAACCGGATCAGTGGCGACGTCCGGCCACAGCCGGCGTCGAGCACGGTCACGTCGCCCGGGGAACGTGCCGCGGCCGCATCCACGGCGGCCCCGAGCGTGGCCTTGAGCCGCGCGGCGATCGTCGGTTCGATGCCCAGCCGCCGGACGAGGTCGTAGCGGCGTCGTTTCGAGGCGGTCACCAGGCAGTCGAGGTGGTGGCCTCTGCGATGCCCTGCGATTCGAGCCAGCGCTCGGCGTCGATGGCGGCCTTGCAGCCGTCGGCGGCCGCGGTCACGGCCTGCCGATAGCGGTGGTCGTGCACATCGCCGGCGATGAACACGCCCTCGATTTTCGAGTTCGTCTCGTCGCGCACCACCAGGTAGCCGCCCGCATCGACCTCGAGCCAGTCGACGAATGCCGCCGTGTTGGGGCGGTACCCGATGGCGATGAACAAGCCCTCGAGGGGCATCTCCTGCATCGCGCCGCTGGCGGTGTCGCGCAGCCGGACACCCTCGACCCTTGCGTCCCCGAGGACCTCGTCGACCGCGACGTTCGTATGGATCTCGATCTTGGGGTTCTCGCGGGCCCGGTCGATCATGATCTTCGAGGCCTTGAAGCCGTCGCGTCGGTGGAACAGGTGGACCTTGGAGGCGAAGCGCGTGAGGTAGGTGGCTTCCTCGAAGGCCGTGTCCCCACCGCCGACGACGGCGATCTCGCGATCGCGGAAGAAGAAGCCGTCGCACGTCGCGCACGCGGATACGCCACGCCCACGTAGACGGGTCTCCGAATCGAGTCCGAGCCAGAGCGCGGACGCACCCGTCGCGACGATGACGGATTGGGCCGTGTATTCCGTCCCGCGGGCCCACAGCCGGAAGGGTCGCCGGCCGAGGTCCACCTTGTCGATGTCGACGTCGATCATCCGCGCGCCGAAGCGGATCGCCTGGTCGCGCATCTTGTTCATGAGCTCCGGGCCCTGGATCCCGTCCGGGAAACCCGGGTAGTTCTCGACGTCGCTCGTGAGCATGAGCTGGCCACCCGGCGCCGAGCCGGCAAGCACGATCGGCTCGAGGTTCGCGCGAGCCGCGTAGATGGCGGCGGTCAGCCCGGCCGGACCGGAGCCGACGATGATCACGTGCGACTCGGTGCGTCCTTCGTCGGGGCCGGTGTCGCCGGGGCCGCCGGGGGCGGGGACGGGCGCAGCGGCGACGCCGACGGGCGCCGCGAATGGCGACGTCCCGGGCTCCCCGCCACCCCAATCGAACTCGATCCCGCTGAAGGGGTCGTCGCCCTTGGGGGTCTGCCCGTTCACGGCGGGCTCGTCGCGCTGCTGTTCGTCAGTCATTCCGATTCATCGTAGCACTGATCGATACTCCCCTGGGGTATCACAGATGACGGAGCTGGGGGATGAGGTCCCGCCCGACCAGCTCGAGGATCGACGGATCGTGGACCGAACGAACGCTGAAGATGATGTGCTGCGCGCCCGCGTCGCCGAGTTCGCCGAAGTGGTTCACGACCTGTGCCGCCGTCTCCGTTCCGTGGCCACCATCGGGGCTGATCGCCACCGACTGGAGCGTCGTACGCTCGATCTCGTCGAAATCGCGACCGACCGCCGCGCAGTGCTCCTCGAGGATGCGGTACTTGCGGGCGATCGCCTCGGGCGCCCCGAAGACATTGGCCGCGTCCGCGTAGCGTGCGACCAGCCGGAGCGTCCGTCGTTCGCCGCCACCGCCGACCATGATCGGGACGCGTGGCCGCGACAGCGACTGTGGGGAGTTCAGCAGCCGCGTCGCGCGCACGTGCCGCCCCTCGAACCGGCCCTCGCTGCCGCGCTCGCCGTCCCACATCGCGTGCGCGATCTGCAGCGTTTCCTCGAGGAGCTCGAACCGCTCGGCGAGCGGCGGGAACGGGATCCCCAGGCTCTCGGCCTCCTCCTGGTTCCAGGCCGCGCCGATCCCGAACCACGCCCTTCCTCCGGACAGGACGTCGAGTGCCGTCGCCGCCTTGATCCAGACGGCCGGCTGGCGGTACGGCACCGCTCCCACGAGCAGGCCGAGCCGGGCGCGACGCGTGTTCGCCGCGATCCAGCCGAGGGTCGTCCAGCCCTCGAGCATCGGCTCGGTGGGCTTGCCCACGCCGCGGATCTGGATCAGGTGGTCCATGACCCAGATGGAGTCGAAGCCGACGTCGTCGGCCGTGCGGACGATACGCCCGAGATGTCCGGGGATGGCCTCGGGCCCGCCCGGCCACGTGAACGACGGAATTTGGAGGCCGAGTTTCACGGCCGCGATGCTACCCGGTCCGCGGCTCAGCGGAAGAGGTCGTTCTCCGCGGGCATGAGCAGTTCGCGGATGGATCCCTCGCCACGGACGAAGGCGGCTCCCCGGACGACGGCAACCGGCCGTCCGGCCGTCTTGCCGAGCGCCAGCTCGGCCGCCGAGGCGAGCTCGTCGGCGACGGCCCGGACCGTCGATTGCATCACGCGACCGTCGTGATCACGGCTGCCGCGCAGGTCGTCGAGCGGGTGCAGGCCCGAAACGCCCAGCGCGACGTCGACGATCCCCCAGCGCCACGGGCGACCGAAGGAGTCGGATACGACGATCGGGACATCGGTTCCGAAGCGCTCGCGGATCGCGGCGCGGATCCGTGCGGCCGAGGCGTCCGGGTCATCGGGCAGGAGCGTCACCACCGAACCGGAGCCGGGGCCGACGTTCGACGCATCGACGCCGCCGTTGGCGCACACGAACCCGTGCCGGGTCTCGGTGATCAGGACCCCGCGATCCATGCGGACGATGCGACGCGCCTCGCGCAGCACCACTTCGACCTGGCGCGGGTCGCGTCCGAACCGCTCCGCGAACGCGACGGCTTCCGGACGGGGCTCCACCGTCGTCAGGTCGACGACCGCCCCTTCGGCCTTGGAGACGACCTTCTGGGTGACGACCAGGACGTCGCCATCGCGCAGCGGGAAGAGGTCTGCCCGCCGTTCGAGCGCGTCGCCGATCTTGCTGGCCAGGTCGTCGCCCGGTTCGATCTCTGGGATCCCGTCGAGGGCGATGACCTCGAGGGTGCCCGCGCTATCCGGCACCGGGCACCTGTAGCTGCCCGGTCTGGACGAGCAGGAGGTCGTCGGGCGTGTCGACGTCCAGCGACAGTGGACCGTCGAGCTCGACGATGCGGGTCGACGCAGCCTCGGCGGCGTGGCGATGCGCGACGCGGCTGTCGCCACCGAACGCGAAGTTGATCGCGTCGGGCGGGGCGAGGAGGAGCGTGTTGGTGCCGCGACCGTGGCGGTCGGGGACGATCGCCACGAGTGGAGATCGTTCATCGTCGAGCGCGGTAAGAACCGCGTCGATCGCTGCCGGCGAAGCTCCCGGCAGGTCAGCGGGGAGGATGAGCAAGGCCGTCGCACCGTCGTCGAGGGCGGCCCGGCGCGCTTCGTCGAGGCCATGGTTGAGACCGCGGTCGGACTGGCGGATGACCCGCGCACCGGCGGCCCGGGCGATCGAGGCCACCTCGTCGTCGGGCGTGACGACCAGCGTTTCGGCGATCCGTGTCGTGTCCCGCGTTGCGGCGAGCGTCCGTTGGAGCAGGGCGATCACCAGGTCGCGCCGCTCCTCGGCGTCGAGGACCTCGCCGAGCCGGGACTTGGCGCGCTCCAGCTCGCCGACCGGGACGACCGCCACGATCCGCTCGGTCATGCCGCCACCGCGAAGGCCAGGACCTCGGCGGCAAGCCGGGCGCGCGCCGCGTCATCGGTCATGATCGTGTCCGTCGCGAGGGTCCGCATGCCGAGCGCCTCGACCTCCGACACGAGAGCCTCGTCCAGGCGATCGAGCACGAATCGGTCGGCCACGCCCTGGTAGATGCGGGCCACGCCGAGTGCGGTCGGCTCGTGGCCGAGCGTCGCGAGCATCCGGTCCGCCGGCCCACGGAGCGCTCGTCCGCCGACGATGCCGCTCACGGCGACGATCGGGGTTCGGCGGAGGGTCGCCCCGCCGAGCGCTTCGCGCACACCGGGGAGTGCCAGGATCGGCCCCGTCGACACGATCGGGTTCGACGGAGCGATGACGATCACGTCGGCCGCCTCGATGGCCGCCCTGGCTTCGGGCGTGATGCAGGCGGCGTCGATGCCGCGGAACCGGACCTCGAGCACCTCCGGCTGCTGGCCGCGGTGAACGAAGTACTCCTGGAACTCGAGCCAGCCATCGGGCGTGCGCACCTCGGTCCGCACCTCATCGTCGGTCATCGGCAAGACCGTTGCCGCGACGCCGAGCGAGGCGCGCAGCGCCTGCGCGACCTCGGTTGGTCGCTCGCCCCGGCGCAGCCGTTCGGTCCGAACGAGGTGCGTCGCGATATCGCGGTCGCCCAAGCGGAACCAGGCGTCCTCACCGCGTCCCGCGAGCGTGTCGATCACGGTCCACGACTCGCCGGCCAGTCCCCAGCCGCGTTCCTCGTCGTCGAGGCCGGCCAGCGTGTAGGCGACGGTGTCGTGATCGGGCCAGATCGCCAGACCGTGCCGTTCGAGGTCGTCGCCGGTGTTCACGATGACCGTCAGATCCCGGCCGACGACGGCCTGCAACCCGTCGGCCAGCTTGGCTCCGCCGACGCCACCGGCGAGCTCGACGACGCGTGGCACGTCAGTCCAGGTGATCGTGAACCGCGCGGACCCGGATCCGGAAGCTGATCCGCTCCTGCTGCTCGAACGCGCGGATGCTCTCAGCGGCCGTCGCCGCGTCCTCGTACCGACGGGCCATCGCGGCAATGTCGGCTTGCGCCCGTGGCTGGTCGCGCATCGGTTCGGCGGTGCCGAGCAGGCCAACCCAGTGCATCGGGTCCGTTTCGTCGAACACGGCCACGTATACCCGCCCGTCGCGCAGCAGGTTGGTGGGCCAGCGCCGGCCGACGCGGCTGTTCACGACCAGCTCGTCGCCGTCGAGGAGGTACCAGATGACCGCCTGGCGGGGCGAGCCGTCCGGCTCGGTCGTCGCCAGCGATGCGTAGTGGGGCGCAGCGATGAACTCGCGGATGCGCGGGGCCAGGGCAATGGTTGGGGAACCTGCGGCATTCATGCCCGCGATGGTACGCGAGCGGGCGGTCAGGCCCGGTTGCGCCGTCCTGCTCCGACCAGGATCCACACCCCAAGGCCGATCAGGATCAACGGCCACAACGAGCCCCAGTCGAAGTCGGGCAGGTCGATCCCGAGCGTCCGGTCGGCAAAGAACCAGGCACCGATCGCGATCACGATCGCGCCGAAGATGATCGTGGCCAGCCGTCCGGGATCGGGGTCGCGCGGCTGCGGCCGGTTCTCGAAGGTCTGGTTCGGGTCCGAATCCACCATTGGCGCATCGTAGCCGACCGTGCGGCCATAATCGCCATCGATCGGGCGACCAAGTTGGAGGCAGGCGTGACGGACAAGGCGGAGATCGGCGTCTTCGGCGGTTCTGGGTTCTATTCGCTGCTCGATGACGTGCGTGAGATCAAGATCGACACCCCGTACGGGCCGCCGTCCGATTCGTTCTTCCTCGCGACGGTGGCCGGACGTCGCGTGGCGTTCCTGCCGCGCCACGGCCGGCGCCACACGATCCCGCCGCACAAGATCAACTACCGGGCGAATGTCTGGGCGATGCGTTCGCTCGGCGTCAAGGCGGTCATCTCGCCGTGCGCCGCGGGTTCGCTCCAGCCACACGTCAAGCCCGGCGATTTCGTCTTGTGCGACCAGTTCGTGGACCGAACCCGCGGCCGCGCCGATACGTTCTACGACGGGCCCGTGGTGACCCACATCTCGTCGGCCGACATCTACGACCCGGAGCTGCGCCGGATCGCGCTCGAGGTCTGCCGCGAGCACGGCATCGACGTCCACGAACGCGGCACGATCGTGATCATCAACGGCCCGCGCTTCTCGACGAAGGCCGAATCGAAGTGGTTCAGCGACGCCGGCTGGGAGGTCATCTCGATGACCCAGTACCCGGAGGCATACCTGTGCCGCGAGCTGGGGATGGCGGTCGTCAACATCGCGCTCATCACCGATTACGACGCGGGCGTCATCGAGGGCACCGAGGCCGTGGATGCGCGTTCGGTGCTCGAGGTCTTCGCGCAGAACGCGGAGCGGATCCAGCAGGTCGTGCTCGACATGATCGGGCGGTTCCCCGAGGACCTCGACGCGCTCGGGTCGCTGGCTGCCCTGGAGCACACGCGGGGTGACGGCCACGCGGCGTCGGCCGAGGACATCCGGCTCTTCGAGACGGGTCTCTGAGTCACCCGTGGCCGACCGACTGCCCATCGGGGTCACCATCCGGACGATCCGCGCGGAGCCGACCTGGTGGCTCGAGAGTGCGAGGCGGCTCGACGCCGCCGGCTACCAGGGCGTCTGGGCATGGGACCACTTCATCGGGCAAGGGGATCGAACCGTGCCGGTCGTCGAGTGCTGGACGGCGCTGTCGATGGCGGCCGCGCAGACCAGCCGCGTGACGGTCGGGCCATTCGTGGCCAACGTGATGAACCGCCACCCCGCGGTGCTCGCCCGGATGGCCGGGACCCTCCAGATCGCCAGTGGCGGCCGGCTCATCCTCGGCATCGGCATCGGTGGCGCGAAGCGTGAGCACGACGCGTACGGAATCCCGTTCCCTGAACCGCCCGAGCGCGTCCACCACCTGGAGGAGGCGATCGCGACCATCCGGGCGCTGTGGACCGGCGGGCCCGTGACGCGCGAGTCGCCGTTCTACCCGCTCGAGGACGCCCACGCCTTCCCGGTCCCGGACCCGCCGCCGCCGATCATCATCGGCGGCGAGACGCCGGCCGGTGCCCGGCTGGCGGCCAGGATCGGCGACGGCTGGAACACGTTCGACGACAACTTCGAACAGAACCTGCCGATCTACCTCGAGGCGCTCGAAGCGGCGGGCCGGCGGCGCGAGGACCAGCAGGTGATCGTCGGCTTTCAGGGCGACTGGCTGGGAGACGCCGATATTGCCGAGAGCCCGTGGTGCCGCGACCCGCGCGGGGAGTGGGAGCGCTGGGCGGCGACGGGTGCCGACGGCGCCATCGTGCTGGCCCGGTCGACGTCGGACGTGGACGCCCTCGTCGAGGCCGTCGGACGCTGGTAGCGGCCTCCTTGGCCGGTTCGTGAAAGAATCCGGCTCGATGACGTCCGAACCTGCGCCCATCGCCGCCGCCGCGGCACCGTCTGCTCCGACGCATCCGTGCGTCCGATGCGGCAAACCGACCGCCATCGAGCGTGGCCTGTGCGAGGAGTGCAACCCGCTCGGCCTGCGCGACGCGTCCGCTTCGCAGGTGCACGGCATCGCGCTCGTCGGCGTGGTGCTCGCCATCGTCGCCCTTGCGATCGTCGGCCGGTTCGCCGTGAGCGGGATCGGGCCATTCGAGTCCGCGGTCCGGGAGGTAATGCCGTCGGGGCCGGGACTCAGCGTCACGATCGATGTGACGAACGCCGGGTCCTCGGCGGGCCAGACGACGTGCCGCATCACCGACGCGTCACCGCGGGGCGGTGGGGGGGCCGCGCTGGTCCAGAGCCCGCGGATCGAGCCGGGTGAAACGCGTTCGTTCACGCGCGAGGTGAGCGAGTTCGGTCCGGAGCCGCTGCCGCTCGCCGTGGAGTGCTTCGCCCCGTGAGCGCGGTCCGGGTCGTGGCTCCCGACGTGTCCGCCTTCGCCGATGAGCTCGGTTTCGCCGTGGCGCTCTCGATCCGGGCCGGCGAGCTGCTGATGGATCGCTACGAGCGGGTGGAACGGGTCGACTACAAGAGCGCCCGCGACGTGGTCACCGAGGTGGACCACCTGTCGGAGGAGCTGATCATCGAGGCGATCCGGTCGCGCTTCCCCGGGGACGCGATCCTCGCCGAGGAGAGTGGTGAGCATGTGGCGGTCGCCGGTGCCTCGCCGACGTCCGGCCAGGGCCGGGTCTGGGTCGTCGACCCGCTCGACGGCACGATCAACTACGCCAACGGCATCCCGTACTTCTGCGTGTCGATCGGGCTGGCCATGGACGGGCTGCCGGCGGTGGGCGTCATCCACGATCCGTCGCGGCACGAGACCTTCGCGGCCACGGCCGGCGGTCCGGCCACCCTTGAGGGCCGCGTGATCGCGGCCTCCGAGAAGGACAAGCTGACCGACTACGTCGTCCACCTCGCGCTCGGTGGCCGGCGGCTCGCGACACGCATGAAGCAGACGCGCAAGCAGATCCGCGTCGGGCGCACGATGGGTTCTGCGGCGCTGGCGATCGCGTACGTCGGCGCGTCGCGCTTCGATGCCTTCGTCCAGCAGGGCGGCCTGTCGAACTGGGACATCGCCGCAGCCGGGCTGATCGCCGAACGGGGCGGGGCAGTCGTGACCGCCATGGACGGCGGCCCGTGGTTCGACATCGCGCGCGGGACCCGCTCGATCGGCCTCATCGCGGCCCCGCCGGCCCACCACGGGACGCTGCTCGAGCTGGTCCGCTAACTGCTGGTCCGCTTGCGCTAGTCGAGCCAGCGGTGTGGGCGGTCCCGGAGGCGGGGTAGCTCCCACTCGTCACAGAACGCCTGCCAGCGATCCTTCGGGGCGCCGTTCCAGCGCAGCTCGTCGGGCTCGCGCTGCGGGATGTCGACGCCATCGTCGACGGTTCGCAGTAACGCTAGCGATCGGTACAGCTGTGCCGCGTCCCACTGTTCGGTGAGGGTGGCCGCGAGCACCACTGCTCCCCGGAGACTCGGCACGTCCCACTCGCTGCCACGGCGCGGGATCATCTCGAGGTGCCCGTACCGCCGCAGCACCGCGGCGGCTGATTTTGCGCCCCAGCCGGGGAGCCCGGGATAGCCGTCGGAACTGTCGCCGACCAGCGCGAGCCAGTCCGGGATCGATGCCGGCCCCACGCCCCACTTGGCCTGCACGCCCTCGTCGTCGTACACGATCCCGCGGCGGCGATCCCACAGCACGACCCGCTCGTCGCGGACGAGCTGGGCCATGTCCTTGTCCGGCGTGCAGATGACGATCTTGTCGACCCGATCGTCGTCCTCGAACCGGACGGCCGCGGCGGCAATGGCGTCGTCCGCCTCGAATTCGACCATCGGCCACAGCACGATCCCGAGCGCTTCGACCGCCGCTTCGGCGATCGGGAACTGGTCGAGCAGATCGGCGGGCATGCCGGCCGACGACTTGTAGCCCGGAAAGAGGTCGTTGCGAAAGCTCTCGATCACCCGGTCGGTTGCGCACCCGACGTGCGTGGCGTTCTCCTCCCGGAGGAGGAACAGGAGCTGCTCGACCAGGCCCGACACGCCGCTCAGCACGACGCCGTCCCGGCCGAGCACGGGCGGCCGGGGAGCGTAGTGGGCCCGGAACAGCTCGTAGGTCGCGTCGACCAGGTGCAGCTGCACGCCCGTCAGGTGGTCGGCCCGACGACTTCGACGCCGGCGTCCTGCATCTGTTCGATTGCCCGCTGGCCGTCGCCGGCGCGCAGGTTGACCGGCATGCACAGGTGCGCCAGGACGCGGGTTTCGAAGCCGAGCCGGGTCGCGTCGATGGCCGTGGCATTGACGCAGTAGTCGGTGGCCAGTCCGCACACGAAGACGCTGCTGATCTCGCGCTCCCGAAGCAGCCCTTCGAGCTCGGTCGGCTTCGTCTCGCCGGTCTGCGGGTCGCGCATCGTGAAGCCCGAATAGCCGTCCTCGCCGTTGGCCCCCTTGCGCACGACCGGCCCGTCGACGACAAGGTCGGGGTGCAGCTCGGCGCCCCATGTCCCGGCGACGCAGTGGACCGGCCAGATGCCGCCATCCTTCTGGAAGTGCGGCGTCGACTCGGGGTGCCAGTCCTGCGTGTAGACGACGGTCGCGCCCGCGGCCCGGGCTGCCTCGATCTCCGCGTTGATCCTGGGAATGATGGTCGTGCCACCGGCCACCGCGAGGCCGCCGGCCGGATCCGCAAAGTCGTTCTGGAGGTCCACCACGATCAGCGCCGTGGCGGCGTCGTACCGCTCCTGCATGCCCTGAGCGTATCCGGTTCGCTCAGACGATGACGATCCCGCTCCTGTCGGGCAGCTCTCCGCGCCTGAAGGCCTCGAACACCTGGCGACTGTCGAGCGGCAGAAGCGCCCGCAACTGCTCGCGATGCTGGTCGAGGAAGGTCCGGTTTGCCGACGTGTCCGCAACCACGAGCAGCAGGATGTCGACATCGCCGTCGCGCTCCTTCAAGGTGAGACGTCGCTGCTGCGCCTGGAGATCGTGAAGCCGCGTCTCCAGCTCGCAGCCCCCTCGCCTGCGGTTGACTGTCGCAACGCCATCCCAGGCGCGCTGGTCACCCGGGATCGGGATCGGAACCTCGGTTCGCCACGTCGCGTCCCGCGGAAGGCGGCGCCGGAACCGCTCCGCGAGGGCGAGATGCGCCGCATCCCTGGCTGGATCACCCTCCGGGTATGTCTTGACGACGAGCCGGAGACCCGCAGCTGCTGCCGCTCGCGACGCCTGGTCGAACCTCAGGCCGCGAATTTCCGCTCGCTCGATCCGGCCGAACTGTGCCCGGGACATGCCGGCGGCACGTGCGGCCGTCGCCTGGCTGATGCCGGACTGCTTCCTCGCGGCAAGCAGCTCCTGGCCGAACTCGCGCGCGACGCGGCGGGCCTGCCGTCGGCCGCGCAGCTCATGACCTTCGTGGACCGGCATTGCACCAGCGTGGCGCAGGGCCCTTATCCGCCACTCAACTGCTCGTGTGGCGAGCGGTCGGGAGAACGGATCGCAGCACTGCTCGCTCTGGCGAGC
>DASTYU010000104.1:0-11587 GCA_035764655.1 Candidatus Limnocylindrales bacterium | reverse complement strand
CGACCGCGTTCGGGTTTTCAGCGAGGACGCGACCGGGATCGCGGACGCGCTGACGACGAACTCGAATGACATGGGCACGCTGGCGGAGCGCGTCGCGCTGATGGAGACGCAGCTCAGCGACTACGCGGAACGCGTGGCCGAGAGCGAGCGCATCGGCCAGATCGGCACGTGGGTCGCGCTGTCCGTCCTGCTCGGTGGCCTATTGGCGGCCTGGCTGGCGATCGCCGCGGCCGGCTGCGCATGGGTCGGCTGGAGACTGCGCTCCGGCTGACGGGTCGTTCCGGCTCCTGGCCATTGCGGGAGTGCGCAAAATGAGGTCGGCGGTCGCGACGCCGGCGGTCCAACCGGAAGGCGCGGCCCCGCACTGAGGTGGAGTCATGTCGTTCATTGCCGCCCCGTCGGACGAAGCCCTGCGCGGGCGCTGGAAGTGGCTCGTCGGGATCGGGGTGCTGCTCGTCGTGGTCGGACTGATCGCGCTGTGGAACGTCGTCGACGCGACGCTCGTCACCACGATCGTCGTCGGCATCGCCCTGCTCTTCGGCGGCGCGATGCAGATCGTGGGCACCTGGGCGTCGGAGGGCTCGACAGGCCGCAAATTGCTCATGGCCGTGCTCGGCGTGCTGTACATCATCATCGGGTTCAACCTGATCGCGGACCCGCTGCGCGGCACGGTCGCGCTGACCATCGCGGTGGCCCTGTTCCTGATGGTCGACGGCGTGCTGCGCATCTTCAGCGCGCTCGTCCCGGAGACGGAGAACAAGGTCCTGACGATCGTGTTCGGGATCCTGATGATCATCCTGGGCGCGTGGCTGTGGTCGGGGATCCCGGTGACCGGCATCGCGATCGGGTTCTTCGTCGGACTCCAGCTGATCATCGCGGGGGTCGCCTGGATCATGATCGGCTGGATGTCGCGATCGGCGCACGGAGACGCGGCGTCGGCGCAAGTTCCCGCCTGAGCTGACCGGCCGGGCTGGCGTGCATCAGCGCTCGCCGGCCGGCGACGCGGGAATGTCCAGTGATTCGCCCGGGTCGAGCGGAATGACCTCGACCTCGGGCGCGATCCGGCCGGCCTCGGCGGCAAAGTCTCGCGCTGGCTCCTCGAAGCGGTGGCGCCGGAAGTTGTCCAGCCCCACGGGCCAGAGCGTGCCCCAGTGGACCGCGACGGCTCGCCGCGGCGCGAGCAGCTTCAGCGCGGCCGCGGCACGCAACGGGTCCATGTGGCCGCCACGGAGCGTCGGCCCCCAACCCCATACCGGGAGGATCGCGAGGTCCATGCCTGGCGCGATGTAGAGCATCTCCGGGAACAGGTCCGTGTCGCCGGCGAAGTAGACCGTCGTCTCGGCGCGGACCAGGAAGCCGAGTGCGACAGCCGTCGGCCCGAACGGCTGACGCCGGCCGGCATGCAGGGCATGCACCGCCTGGATCTCGACGCCGTTGACGTCGAGCGAGTCACCGGCATCCACCTCGATCACCCGCGCAAACCCCTCGTTACGCACCACCCGGCCCGCCCCCTTCGGGATGACGAGCATCGCCGAGCGCGGGAGCAGCCGCAGCGACGGCCGGTCAAGGTGATCGTGGTGCAGATGCGAGATGAGGATTGCATCCACCGCGGCGAGGTCGACGTCCGGAGGCGGGCGCCGGCGACGCACGGGGCCAAGCCACGTGCGCAGCACCGGGTCGGTCAGGATCTGCTGACCGCCCGCCTCCAGGAAGACGGTGGAGTGGCCGAGCCACGTCATCCGGTCCATGCGGCGACGCAGACTCAGCTGTGGGTCAGATTCGGTAGCCGTCGCGCCGGATCGATGCCGCGGTATCCGTCAGATCGCGCATCTGGTACCAGATCCCGGCGGCTGCAATGACGATCACGCCGACCACGGCGATGAGCGGGTCCTTGAGCAGGCCTTCGCCAAGCCCTGAGCTGATGTCCTCGAGCTTGATCCGGCCGAGCAGAATCAAGACGCCGTTCACCGCTGCGACGGCTCCTCCGATCGCCGACAGGACGACGATGAGCCAGGCGGGCACCGCGAGCACGATCGTGATGACGGCGACGATCGCCGCAACGACCAGGCCGCCGGCGAACGCGATAAAGTCCCCGAACCCGATCGAGGCGAGGATGCCAGCCCCCAGCGTGTACCCGAGCGCGCCACCGACGATCACGACGGCCGCGTAGTACCAGAAGTAACTGAGGAGGGCGAGCACGACCCCGATCACCAGGCCGCCGACCCATGAGGTGACGGTGGCGAAGAAGCCTTCGCCGAAGAGCGTTGCGATCCAGCTGGCGCCGGCGGCGAAGCCGACGAGGAATGCCCAGATCGGCAGCAGGATCACGAACGCCTTGAACCCGTAGAACGCCCAAGCCAGGCCGATTACGATCGCGACGATTCCGACGATGATTCCTTCGAGTGACACGCGACACCCTCCCTCGCAGCGGACAAACGCCCGGACGTAGGGTAGCGTCCACCCAAACCCCGCGTGCGATGATGCGACCGTGGACACGACCACCGTCACGACGTGGCTCACCGAGCACGGTCCTGGCCTGGTCATCGGCGCGATCATCCTGTTCGTCCTGTTCCGGCTCGCGCAGCCGGCGATCCATCGCCTCGTGATGGGCGTGCTGCGTGCCCAGCAGTCGACGCTGCCGGCGGGGTCGGCGTCCGCGGAGGAGGTCGCCAAGCGGGCCGCGACGCTCGAGGACCTGCTCGCCAAGCTCGTCCGGGCGGCTTTCCTGCTCGCGCTCGGAGCACTGGTCCTGACGGCGTTCGACCTGTGGGGGCTGCTCGCGGGCCTCGGGTTGCTCGCCGCTGCCCTCACCCTCGCCGGCCAGGACATCGTCCTCGACTACCTGATGGGCATCCTCATCCTCGTGGAAGGCCAGTACTACAAGGGCGACTGGATCGCCGTGAAGGGGCCGCTCGGAGCCGTGGAGGGGACGGTCGAGGAGATCGGGCTCCGGCGCACGGTCCTGCGCGATGCGAGCGGGACGGTCCATTCGATCTCGAACGGGCTGATCCGGCTGTCGTCGAACCTCACGCGGGTGTACGCGGTCGCCAGTGCCGAGGTCCAGATCCTGCATCCCACGGAGCTCGACCGGGCGATCGCGATCGCCAACCAGGTGGCCGCGGACCTCGAGCGGGACCCGGAATGGGCGGGCGTCCTGTACGAAGCCCCGGTCGAGACGGCCGTCACGGCGCTTTCCGCCGACGGCGCCACGCTCAAGGTCCAGCGCCGGGTTCCACCCGAGGCGCGGATGAAGGTCGCCAGCGAGCTCCGCCGGCGTCTCGCCGTGGCGCTCGGAGATGCGTCGATCGGGACGCGGCGCTGGGATCCCTCCGACGCGCCCGAGCCGGCACCCTCGGCGTCCGGCGACGACGCAGGAGCGGGGCCCGCCGGTTAGGCCGTCGTCACTCCCGCCTCGACGGCGTCGGCAACGAGTCCGAGGCGGAACGCGATCGCCGCCGCCTCACCGCGGCCCGCCACCCCGAGCTTGCCCAGGATGTTCGACACGTGGACACCGGCCGTGCTCTCGCTGATGAACAGGCGCTCGGCGATCTGGCGGTTGGTGCGGCCGTCGGCCACGAGGGCCAGCACCTCGCGCTCGCGCGCGGTCAGTCCGAACGGATCGTCCGCGGCAGCCCGCTCCGCCGCGGGCTCTTCGGAGGGTGCCACGAGGGCGATCCGCGCCCGGCGTGCAAGCGCGTCGAGCGCCTCATGGAGCGGCCTGGCGCCGAGCACCGCGGCGCCGAGATCCGCGGCACGCAGGGCCATCGTGGCGGTCGCGCGATCGCCGGCCGTGAGCGCGGCCTCGGCCTCGCGCCAGCGCGCGTAGGCCGCGAAGTACGGCCGATCGAACGCAGCCCATGCATCGGCCACGGCCCGCCATGCGGCCGGCTCCGGCCGGCCGTCGACCCGCGACGCCTCGGCTTCCACGGTCATCCGGTGCGCGGCGAGCTCATCGGCGGTCCCCGTGCCCGCGAAACGCGGCTCGAACTCCGCGAGGCGATCTGCGACTCGTCCAAGGCTGGCCCGGGCATCCTCGATCGTGGCCCGGTCGCGCGTGGCCCGCGCGGCATCGGCCAGGTCGGCCGCCGCCCACGCCGCGACGCGGCACAGCCGCATCGACTGGATCGCGTCCTCTGTATCGGCCATCCAGGCCAGGGCCCGTTCGGCCGCCTGCAGGGCCTCCAGCGGTCGTCGCCGCCACAGGTCCCGTTCGGCTGCCGCGGCGTGGATCGGCCCGATGAACTGCGCGCCGGACATGGGATCCATCAGCTCGAACGCCCGCTCCAGCCACGGGTCGGCAGCCTCGAAGCTGCCTTCGCCGACGTACAGCTGGAGGATATTGGCTGAGCGGTACAGCTCCGCGCCCCATCCCGTGGGCATCCGCGCGAGGGCCTCCTCGGCCCACGTGCGGGCAAGGTCCCAGCGTCCGAGCACGTACGCGCAGGTGGCGCCGTTCAGCCGGATGTAGTGCCCGTAGGAGCTCCCGATACCCAGCTCGTCGCACTCGCGGATGCCACTCGTCGCGACCTCGATGGACTCCGCGGTGATCCCGCAGTCGAAGTACGACTCGACCAGGTTCACGTATGCCCGGCCGACGTCGTCCGAGACGTGCGTCTCGCGCGCGATGTCGAGCGCCTCCCGGATGGCGGCGATGCCATCGTCGGCGATGCCCTGCATCGTCAGGTCGCGGCCGTAGCTGTTGAGCGCGTGGCCTTCCTGGGCGCGGGCGTTGACCTGGCGGGCGATGGCGATCGCTTCCTGGCACAGCGCCCGTGACTCCTCGTAGCGGTCGAGCAGCATGAGGATCTGGCCGAGGCCGGACAGCGCGCGCGCTCGTTCGGCGGTCGGCTGGTCGGCCGGCGTGATCGCCACCGCCTCGCGGTAGGCAGCCAGCGCTCCGCTGCCGTCGCCGAGCACCCACAGGCCGCGACCGAGCTCCTCGCGCAGGATGCCGGCGCGAAGCGGGTCGACCGCGGGATCGGCCAGCCGCGACGCCTCGCGCCGGTGCGCGGCGGCCCTCCGGTAATCCGCCATCAGGTAGGCGGCCAGGCCAGCCTTGCGGTACAGCTCGATCCGGTCGACACCGGTGACGGCGGCAGGCGCGTCGACGTCGTCCCAGAGCTCGAGCGCGCGCTCGTACTCGACCAGCGCGGCGCCGAAGGCGTACGACTCCATCGCGGCGTTGGCGGCACGGACCGCGGCGTCGAACGCCCGATCGTCCTCGCGGGCTGCCGCCCAATGATGCGCGAGCTCGGCCCAGCGGCCGGCTTCGGCCGCACCGCCCGACGCCGTCCGCGCATCGAGCGCCTCGGCAAAGGCCCGATGGAGCGTCCGTCGCTCGCCGGGCAGGAGTTCGTCGTACACGGCCTCCTGCACCAGCGCGTGGCGAAAGGCATAGCGGTCGGCGCCGTCGCCCGTCTCGACGACCAGCAGATGGCCGGCGACGGCGGCCCGAAGCCCTTCGAGCAGTTGGTCCTCGGAAAGGTCCGCCACCACGGCCAGCAGGTCGTGCTCGACCCGCCGTCCCGCCACCGCGGCGACCCGGAGGACCGCGGCTGCGGGCTCCGGAACCCCGGCGATATGAGCCAGGAGGATTTCACGGAGCGTGGGCGGCAGGCGCGGGTTCGCCGTTCCCTGCTGGCTGGCCGCAAGGAGCTCCTCGGCGAAGAACGGGTTGCCGTCGGAACGCCGGAAGACCTCGTCCACGAGCCGCGCCTCGGGTGGCGCACCAAGGATCGCCATGAGCAGCGCGCCGACCTGGGCGCGATCAAGGCGGGCGACATCGATGCGCTCCACGCGCCCGCCGCGGTCCAGCTCGGCAAGCCACGGAAGCAGCGCGTGCCGGCGGTGCAGCTCGTCGCTGCGGAACGTGCCGATGAACACGAACGGAACGCCGCGCAGCGAGCGGACGATGTAGGCGATCGCCTGGCGCGTGGCCGTGTCGGCCCAGTGCAGGTCCTCGACGATCAGCAGCACCGGCGATCGCTCGCCAAGCCGGCCGAGCAGTCCGAACAACCCATCGAACAGGCGTGCCTGGACCCATTCCGTGGGCGCCGAAGCGGGTTCGACGGACCCGAACGCCGGGACGAGGCGGGCGAGATCGTCGGCCGCAGGTCCGGCGATCTCGGCGATGCCGGCCGGCCCGAGCTCGGACGCGAGGTGGCGCAGCGCCTCGACGAACGGCCCGTACGGCAGGCTCGATCCGCCGACGTTGCTGCAGTCGCCGCGCAGCACGCGAAAACCCCGGTCACCGGCGAGACGCGCAGCCTCGCTGGTCAACCGGGTCTTGCCGACGCCTGCCTCGCCGGCGACGAGCAGGTGCACGGTCTCGCCGGCAGCGGCGCGATCGAGGGCTGCCTCGATCGACTGGATCTCCGCGTCGCGGCCGACGACGACCGGGCTGCTGACGCGGGTCGCCATGAGCCCGAGCATACCCACGCCGTCCGTCTCGACCATCGTCATGCGTCCAGAGCGTGGGGCTAAATACCGGAGCCCCACATCGGGAGGACTCGGTATTTCTGCCTTCGATGAGTTCCGCCGTCGGGCAACGTTGGACGGTTCATGACCGCTCTTCGATCGCCGGCCGGTGCTACGGTCGCGCTCCCATGACCACGATCCTCGACGACGCGACGTTCGCCGCCTCGACGGAGCCGCACCGCCGCGAGCTGCACGTGCACGCGTACCGGATGCTCGGGTCGTTCGAGGAGGCCGAGGACGCCGTGCAGGAGACGTTCCTGCGCGCATGGCGTGGCCGCGAGTCGTTCGACGGTTCGGCGGCGTACCGGGCCTGGCTGTACCGGATCGCGACGAACGTCTGCCTCGACCTCATCCGCCGGAACAACCGCCGGCCGAAATCGCGCTCGCTCGACTCGCTGGGCGAGGTGCCATGGCTGCAGCCCTACCCGGACCGGTTGCTGGACGAGATCGCGCCACCCGAGGACGAGCCCGACGCGGTCGCGGTGCAGCGCGAAACGATCGAGCTGGCATTCCTCGCGGCCATCCAGCTGCTGCCGCCGCGTCAGCGGGCGGTGCTGATCTTGCGCGACGTCGTCGAGTGGTCGGCGAAGGAGACCGCGGAGCTCCTCGACATGTCGGTGGCGGCCGTCAACAGCGCGCTCCAGCGGGCACGCGCCACGATGGCGTCGAACCGACCCCATGGCCGGGTTTCCGCCCCGCCGCCCGACGTCACGCCGGAAGAGCGCTCGCTCCTGGAGCGCTCCATCCGGGCGCACGAGGCGGCCGACGTCGACGCCATGGCGGCGATGCTGCGCGACGACGTGCGCGTCGCGATGCCGCCGCTGCCGTTCTGGTTCAGCGACAAGGCGTCGTTCGTGCCCGGTCTCGGTCCGGGGCTGCGCGACCCCGGGGAGTGGCGGCTCGTCGAGGCACGCGCGAACCGCATGCCCGCGCTCGCGAGCTACCTTCGTCCGTGGGACGAGACGGAGTTCCGCCCCTTCAAGCTCGACGTCATGCGGGTTGAGGGCGGTCTCGTCGCCGAGATCACCACCTTCGACGCGCGGCTGTTCCCCGAGTTCGGCCTGCCACCTGTGCCGCCGGAACCTACGGGAACCGGTTGAACCAGTGGGCGGCCAGCGCGCCGCCGACGAGCACGAACAGCAGGCCCGCCGCGGCGAACAGCTGGGTGACCTCCTGCTCCTCCTGGACGTATCCAACCTTCGAACCCAGGCTCTCGTAGATCGCGGCGAGCTCCTCGGCGGTCGGCGCCTCGAAGAAGCGTCCGCCGGTCATCTCGGCGATCGTCGCCAGCGTCTCGGGGTCCGGTGGAACCGGCATCGATTCGAGCATCCCGAGCGGATTCGGGACGTCCACGGTGCCTTCGTTCGTGCCGAGGGCGATCGTGTAGATCGGAACGCCGAGGTCGGCGGCGCGCTGGGCGGCCTCGATCGGCTCGAGGGCGCCCGTGGAATTGGCGCCGTCCGACAGGACGACCTCCGCAACGACCGGGATGGCGTCGGCTTCGGGTGAAGCCGAGGGATCGGGCGCGGCGGACGCTTCGGGCGTGGCGGACGGCTCGGGAGAGGCCGGCGAATCCGGCGTTGGCGTGGCCTCGGGGACCGCGCCCGACGCGTCGAGCGCCAGGTCGATCGCGTCGCCCATGGCCGTGCCGCCGTCGGCCCGCAGCGCGGCGAGGGCCTCGCGGATCTCGGCGCGATCGGTGGTCGGTTCGACGACGAGGCGCGCCTCGGTCGAGAAGGCGACCAGGCCAATGCGGAACTGCTCGGGCAGCCGGTCGACGAAGTCGGTCGCGGCCTGCTGGGCGGCGGTGAGCCGGTTTGGATCGACGTCGGTGGCGCGCATGGACCGCGACACGTCCATCGTGAGCATGATCGTGGCTTCCTCGCGCGGGACGGCCAGCACCATCGACGGACGGGCGAGGCCGATCGCGAGGGCGGAGATGGCGGCCAGGTAGAGCACCGGCGGGAGGTGGCGCCGCCAGCCGGGCGAGCGCGGCACGAGATTTGACAGCAGGTCCACGTTGGTGAACCGCACGGCGTAGCGCGAACGACGCCGCTGGACGAACAGGTAGCCGATCAGAGCGATCGGCACGAGGAGCAGCCCAAGTAACAGCTCGGGCGATGCGAAACTCATGCGGCTCTCCCGAGGATTCGGAGGCGGGCCGCGAGGGCAAGCAGCCAGTTGCCGTTTGTGGACAGGACGACGTGCCCGACGCCCAGGCGTCGGAGGGCGGTCTCGAGGGATGCGCGTTCGTCGGCCGCGGCAGCCGCGAACCGCTCGCGCAGGGCGCGCGACGACGTATCGACGCGGACCTCGCGGCCGGTTTCGCCATCCACGAGGGTGAGGTCGCCGACGTCGGGCAGGACGTCCTCGCGCGGGTCGCGGATCTCCACGACGAGCACGTGGTGCTGCTGGGCAGCCGCGGCGAGCGGGCCCTGCCAATCACGTGGACCGCGCAGGTCCGAAACCAGGACCACGAGCCCGCCGCGCGGTGCGACGCCGTTGACGAACGCCAGCGCATCAGCAGGCATGGAGGCGCCGTGCGCGGCGGCAACGGGCGCGTCGACGTCGGCGGCACGGGCCGCGACCAGGGCGGCGAGCAGCCCACGCCGGCCGGCGGCGGGTGGCAGACGTCGATCCGCCGGGCCGCCGAACGTGACGAAGCCGAGCCGGTTGCCGCGCTGCGTGGCCAGGTGGCCAACCGCGATCGCGACACCCTCGGCGACGTCGGCCTTGCGCCGATCGGCGGTCCCGAACGTCATCGACGCCGAGGCATCGAGCACGAGCCACGTCGTGAGGGCGCGCTCCGGCACGTGGACGCGGACGTGCGGGATCGTCGTTCGCGCGGTGACGTTCCAGTCCATGCGGCGGACGTCGTCGCCCGGTTCGTATGGGCGGACCTGTGCCAGCTCGAGGCCACCGCCGAGATCGGCGGCCCGGTACTCCCCGGGGACGAGGCCGCGGATCCGGCGCCCGACGCTCAGGTCGAGCGCCCGGATCAGCACCTCGGGCGTGGGGCCCGGCCCGGGTCGTGCCTTCGAGCGGGCGGGTGCCAACACAGTCACGCAGGCACCTCGACGCCGGCCATGTGCGGGACGGGGACGGCGGCGATCAGCCGCCCGAGGATCATGTCGGCCGAAACCTGCTCGGCGAGGGCCGTGAAACTCGGCACGATCCGGTGGCGAAGCACGTCCGGGGCGAGCTCGGTCACGTCGCTCGGCAGGACGTAGCGCCGGCCGCGGATGACGGCCAGGGCGCGGGCGGCGTGGATCAGATTGATCGAACCGCGCGGGCTGGCCCCGTACGAGATGTAGGGCGCGATCTGCGCGTGGCCGACGGCGGCCGGGTCGCGCGTCGCGGCAGTCAGGGCCACCGCGTAGTCGACCGTCGTCCGGTCGACGTACACGTCGCGGGTGAGGGTCTGCAGCTCGGCCAGCCCCTCGGCGGTGAGGATCGGCAGGACCTCCGGCTGCGGACGCAGCGAACGCTCGACGACGACGGCCTCCTCCTCGCGGGTCGGATAGCCGACGACGACCTTCATCATGAACCGGTCGACCTGCGCCTCCGGCAGCGGGTACGTGCCCTCGGACTCGATTGGGTTCTGCGTCGCCATGACGAGGAACGGCTTCGGCACATCGAAGCTCTCCGGGCCGATCGTCACCTGGCGCTCCTGCATGACCTCGAGCAGCGCGGACTGCACCTTGGCCGGCGCGCGATTGATCTCGTCGGCGAGGAGGAAGTTGCAGAACACCGGACCCAGCTCGGTGTCGAACGAGCCACGGTCCGGTCGGTAGATGCGCGTTCCCACCAGGTCGGCAGGAACGAGGTCCGGGGTGAACTGGATGCGCTTGAACGACGCGTGCAGCACGTCCGCCAGCGTCTTGATGGTCAGCGTCTTGGCCAGCCCGGGGACGCCCTCGAGGAGGAGATGGCCACCCGCCAGCAAGGCGACGAGCACGCGCTCCAGCATGGCGTCCTGCCCGACGATGACGCGCCGGATCTCGTAGAGGACGGCCTCGCTGGTCGTGCGGGCATCGGTGGACGGCTCGGGACGGAGCTCACGAATCGGTTCGGTCACGGAACGACCTCATGGACCCGTGGGCTCGGGAGAGAGATGCGGAAGTGCCGCGATCCTCCCGGACGAAGATGAGAAGTTCCTGAGAGCCGCCTAGTCGAGGTTCTCGAACGTGTAGATCAGTCGCTGCCGGTAGCCCGGGTTGCCGACGATGACGCGCGTCGGCGCGATCGGCGCAAACCACGACAGCACGGTGTCGTGGCTGATCCCGTGATGCGGATTGCGCGGATCGTCCATCTGCCAGTCGATCGGCAGCGAAATGATCGCGTTGCGTGCGATCCGGCGAACCTCCGCAAAGGCGGCGGGCTGGGCCGAGCCGAGGTGCTCGAATACCTGCAGCGCGACAAACAGGTCGTAGGTCCTGTTGGCAATGGGCCATGGGACAACGGTTGCATCGTGGAGCACGAAGCGACCCGTGCTGCGGACCTCGGGCCGCGGGATTCGGTCCATGACGTCCGCGCCAACGATCAGCGGTCGGACGTTCGGACCCAGCTCCAGGGCGCTGCCGAGCTGGAGGCGCACGATCAGGTCACCCGCGACCGCAGCGGCGGTGCCGAAGTAGCGGGTTCGGCCGCGGTAGTACGGATCGCGGCTCGCGAGCTCCTCGAACTCGGATCGCGTGACCGGCCGAATGGGGCACTCGAGCGGAGCGGATGGAAACGAGCCGTCGACCCGCTCGGCGTCCGGGTGTGCGCGACGCTCGAGCATCCGCCAGGCGATCGGTCGCAGCGGCCAGGGAATCCGACGGAGCGTTTCCAGGCGCATGGTTTCGCTCCACCTTGTATCGCGTCCTGCAACGGACGGCAAGATCGGCGATGAATCCCTGCGAGACGTTCGGTGCGCGCGACGGCGTCGCTGCTACGTCGATCCGATCCCATGGCGCGTAGCGTCGCCTCGTGAAGCGCGTATGGCGGGACTACGGACTGAGCATCACGCTCGCCGTGCTGTTCCTCTTCAGCTGGGGGCTCCAGACCTGGACGGGCTGGACCGAATTCGTCTCGGAGCAGGCCGCGCACGGCCAGCAGGCCCAGGCGT
>DASTYU010000103.1:0-13000 GCA_035764655.1 Candidatus Limnocylindrales bacterium | reverse complement strand
GGGTGCCACGGGCTCGGGCAAGAGCGTGATGGTCAACGCGCTCATCACCAGCCTGCTGTGCGAGGCGACGCCGAACGAGGTCCGCCTCATCCTCATGGACCTCAAGCGCGTCGAGCTGGCTGCCTACAACGGCCTGCCCCACCTGCTCGTGCCGGTCATCACCGAGCCCGAGAAGGCCAAGGCCGCGCTGAACTGGGCGGTCAACGAGATGGAGGGTCGCTACCGCCGCCTGGCGGGCGCGACTGCCCGCAACATCCGCGCGTTCAACGAGACGCGCGTCGACCCGGCCGACCGCATGCCGTACATCGTCATCGTGATCGACGAGCTGGCGGACCTGATGATGCGCGAGGGCAAGAACGTCGAGGACCCGATCGTGCGCCTCGCCCAGAAGGCGCGCGCGGTCGGGATCCACATGGTGCTCGCGACGCAGCGTCCGTCCGTGAACGTGGTCACGGGACTGATCAAGGCGAACTTCCCGAGCCGGATCGCGTTCGCCATGGCGTCGCAGATCGACTCGCGCACGATCCTGGACGCGCCCGGCGCCGAGGACCTGATCGGCCGCGGCGACATGCTCTACCAGCCGTCCGACCTGCCGCGCCCGATCCGGATGCAGGGTGTGTTCGTGTCCGATCACGAGATCGGCAAGGTCGTCCAGCACTGGAAGGACCAGATCGACGACCCGCATTACGACCTGGCGATCATCGAAACCGGGGACGAGGGGACCGGTCGGGCGGGCGATGCCGACGACGCGGAAGCCGACCGGTTGCTGCCCGACGCCATCGAGGTGATCCGGGAGTACGATCGGGCATCCGCTTCGCTGCTACAGCGACGGCTGAAGGTGGGCTATGCTCGCGCTGCTCGAATGATCGATCAGCTCGAAGCGCGGGGGTATATCGGCGCCTTCGACGGGTCGAACGCTCGGGCCGTGCTCCGGAGAGATGGACCGCCACCAGCCGGAGCGGGGGACGACCTCGACGGGGAAGACGAATGACCACGCGAGACCAGGCAAAGCGTGCGGTTGGCATCGACCGCGGCGAGTCGGCGCGCGGCTCCACGCCCGACTACGGCCCGAACCTGCCCGAGCGCCTGCTGGCTGCGCGCGAGCGCAAGGGCGTCGACCTGTACCGCGCGGAGCGCGACACCAAGATCCGGGCGCGCTACCTGGCGGCCCTCGAGCGCGGCGACTACAAGGAGCTCCCCGGGGCCGTCTACACCAAGGGCTTCCTGCGCAACTACGCCCTCTACCTCGGCCTCGACCCCGATGACGTCCTGCTCCAGTGGCGCCGCGAACGGGGCGACATCAAGGAGACCGCGCCCGTCATTGTCGTCCCGCGGCCGATCACCGCGCCGCGCAAGGGCCTGACCTTCTCCCCGGCGATCGTCGTCGCCGCGATCATGACCGTGGCCGTGGTCGCCTTCGGGGCGTATCTCGTGGCCCAGATCCAGCGCTACGTGGAGCCACCGACGATCGCCGTCACGAACCCGCGCACCGCCGTGACCGACGTCGACGAGAGCGCGACGTCGTTCGTGCTGCGCGGCACCTCGATCCCGGGCGCGACCGTCTCGATCGTGTCGCCGAGCTGGGATCAGCCCATGCTCGTCAGCGCTGACACCAACGGCGGCTGGACGGCCGACATCGACCTGCGCCGCGGCCGCAACCAGTTCGATATCAGTGCCCGCGATCCCACCACGCAGAAGACCTCCGACGACACGAAGCGGATCTTCATCACCGTGCCCTTCCGCGAGATCGAGACGCCCACGCTGAGCGTCGACCAGCCGTCGGACGGCGCGACGTTCGAGAACGGCGCGATCCCGGTGCAAGGAACGACGACGAACGCCAAGGAGGTCCTCGTCCACGCCACGTACACCGGTCCGGCCAAGGGTGGCACCGCGCCCAAGAACGCCCCGACGCCGCCCCAGGTGCGGGTCACCGTCGAGGACGATGGCACGTTCAGCGCGCCGTACGAGCTGACCACGGGGACCTGGCAGCTCACGGTCACCGCCTCGAACGACGAAGGCAAGACCACCTCGCTGACGCGGAGCGTGACCGTCGCCTACAAGGGCGTGAACCTCGTCGTGCGGATCAAGGGTGGCCGGGCCTGGGTCAAGGTCTGGGTGGACGGCAAGGTCGACAAGAAGGTGGGATCCGCCGGGACCGTCTACAACAACGGCAAGACGCTCACGTTCAACGGCAAGAAGTCGATCGAGGTGCGAACCGGTTCCTCGGGCGTCACGCTGTTCACCCTCAACGGGACCAAGCTCGGGGCGCTCGGCAAGTCGGGCATCCCGGAAACCTGGCTGTTCGAACAGTCCAAGGACCCGGTCAAGACGAACCGGCGCTAGGTGGATGACGACCGCCTCGTCGCCCTGGCCGAGCGCCTGTACCGCACCTGTCTCGACCGGAACCTGACCGTCGCCACCGCCGAATCGTGTACCGGCGGTCTGGTCGCCCACGCGATCACCGAGATCCCTGGATCGAGCGCCTGCTTCCGGGGCGGGTTCGTGACCTACGCCGACGACGTCAAGCGTGACCAGCTGGGCGTTCCCCAGCAGCTGCTCGATGCGCACGGCGCGGTCTCGGCGCAGGTCGCCCGGGCGATGGCCGAAGGGGCTCGTTCGCGACTGGCTGCCAGCGTGGCCGTGGCGATCACCGGGATCGCCGGACCGGCCGGCGGCAGCGCCGAGAAGCCGGTCGGCCTGACCTATCTGGGCGTGGCCGATGACGATGGCGTCGATGTCCGTCGTCACCTGTGGACCGGGGATCGCAGCTCGAACAAGCGGGACAGCGCGATCGCGGCGCTGGAGCTCCTGCTCGAGCGGCTCGGGCCAGCGGAGTGACCCGCGACGCGACGACACTCGGAGCGGGGCTCGCCGCCGCACGGGCCGCCCGGCCGATCGCACCCGGCGAGCGGATCCACATCGTGGGTGCGGCAGGGGCCGGGGCCAGCGCCGCGGCGCTCCTTGCCTGGCACGCGGGGGGTAATCCGAGCGGCTGCGATCCCGGTGGGCCGTCGCAATACACGCCTGCCCTCGAGGCGGTCGATATCCCGCTTGCATGGGCGCACGATGCCGCCCACGTCGCGGGGCCGTCCGCGCCGCATCGTCTCGCGGTGACCAAGGCCCTCACCGCGATCGATCCTGATCACCCTGAGCTGGCCGCGGCGCGGGCCGCCGGCATCCCGCTGGAGCCATGGCAGCAGGTCGTGGCCGACGCCGCCACCGGCCGGACGCTGGTCGCGGTGGCCGGCACGCATGGCAAGAGCACCACGGCTGGTTGGCTTGTCCATGCGCTCGTTGCCGCCGGGGCCGATCCGGCGGCGTTCGTCGGTGCGCTCCTGCCTGCCGCGGTGACGGGCGGCCTCCCGGCCACGGCACGCTGGGGCAGCGGGCCGTTCGTCGTGGAGGCCGACGAGTATGCCGGCAACTTCGACCCGTACACTCCCGCGGTCACCGTCCTGACGTCGGTGGAATGGGACCACCCCGACGTGTTCGCCGACACTGCCGCCGTGAGCGATGCGTTCGAGAGGTGGATCAGGGCGACGGCTGCGGCGCGGGCGGCCGCCGGCGGATCGCCGGCCACGCTCGTTGCCAACGTCGCCGATCCGAACGTCGCCGCGTTGTGCAGGCAGCTCCGTGCGGACTGGCCGGGCAGGCTGGTGCTCACCGCCGTCGTCGACGCGCCGATGCAGCGCCTTGACGGCTTTGCCCGCGGACTCGCCGACGAGTTCGCGTCCGTATCCCGCGGCGCGGAGCCTGTACCGGTCCTGCTCGGCCGGATCGCGGCCGCGGACACGACCGGAACGTCGGTGGAGCTGTACAGCCGCACGTTGCTTGGCGAACCGCGCACGATCCAGCTCGCAACGGCGGGCCGGCACAACGTGGCCAACGCGCTGGGCGTGCTCGGCGCGGCCCGAGTGCTGGACGTGTCCGCGGATTCAGCGCTCGGGGGCGTGGCGAGCTTCCAGGGCGTCGGTCGCCGCCTGGAGCACAAGGGCGAAGCAGGCGGCGTCGCGGTGTACGACGACTACGGCCACCACCCGACCGCCATCCGGGAGACGATCGCGGCGCTGCGCCAGCGGGAGCCGGACCGCCGCCTGTGGGCCGTCTACGAACCGCTGACATACCACCGGACCGCCGCCATGCTCGACGACTTCGCGGCCGTGCTCGCAACGGCGGATGCCGTGGCCGTGGCCGACATCTGGGCGGGTCGCGACCCCGACACCACCGTCGCCACGGCGGCGGGACTGGCGGACGCCGTGGCGGCCCGGCGACCCGACATCACCTCCGCCGCGCCGGGTTCGGTCGAGGCCACGGCCGCCTGGCTCGCCGGCGAGGTCCGCCCCGGGGACGTCGTGCTGGTGATGGGCGGCGGTCGCAGCTACCGGATCGGCGAGCTGCTCCTGGAGGACCTCGCGGCGCGCCCTCCGGCATGATCCGGGCATACTGGCGTGCCGCAGGAGGAGGATCGATGGCAGGCGAGAGTTCGTTCGACGTCGTCAGCGACTTCGACGAGCAGGAGCTCCGGAACGCGCTGGACCAGGTGCGTCGCGAGGTCCAGCAGCGTTACGACTTCAAGGGTGTCACCGTGGACCTGACCCAGGCCAAGTCCGAGGTCACCCTGGTGACCGACGATGAGCACCGGGCGGCCGCGGTGCGCGACCTGATCGAGAGCAAGGCGATCCGGCGCAACCTCTCGCTCAAGATCTTCGAGTGGGGCAAAGTCGAGCCGGCGGGCGGCACCAAGGTTCGCCAGGAAATCGGCCTGCGCCGCGGCCTGCCCGACGAGGTGGCACGGCGCCTCACGAAGCTGATCCGCGACGAGTTCCCCAAGGTCAAGTCGCAGATCCAGGGCGACGCGATCCGCGTGTCGGGCAAGAGCAAGGACGACCTCCAGAAGGTGATCGCCCGCCTGCGCGAGCTCGACGAGCCGGTTCCCCTCCAGTTCCAGAACTACCGCTGAGGACCAACCGATGATGCCGGGTGCACGGTTCGCTCGCATCGTGATGATCGTGGTCGCGATCCTCGTCATCTTCGGCCTCGTCCTGTCCGCCGTCGTCGCACCGGCGGCCATGTAGCCCGCATCCCAGGAGCGTGTCGTGACCGAACCGCAGCAGCCGGCCGCCCCGCTCGAGGTCGCCGACCCCGAGCCCGCGTCGCCGGAGCCCGAAGCCATCGCCGAGCCGTCCGCGACGGCCGACATCGAAGCCCCCGACGCATTGATCGCCACACCGGAAGCCGACGCGGGCGCCAGGTCCGACGAGGACGGCGGGCCCGACGTGGACGCCAGGTCCGACGAGGACGCCGGGCCCGACGAGGACGCCGAACCGGCGCCACCGGTGGAAGCGCCACCGGGTCCGCGCACCGCCGGCCGCATGGTTGCCGACGCCCTGCGCTCGGCAGGCGTGCGCTATGCGTTCACGGTCCCCGGCGAGAGCTTCCTCGGGGTCCTTGACGCGCTGGGCGACGTCGGGATCCGCGTGATCTCCACCCGCCACGAGGGCGCTGCCGCGTTCATGGCCGAGGCATACGGCCAGCTCACCGGCAGGCCCGCGGCATGCCTCGGCACCCGTGCCGTGGGCGCGGCGAACCTGGCGATCGGCATCCACACGGCCAGGCAGGACTCCACGCCGCTCTTCGCGATCGTCGGCCAGGTCGACCGTGAGCTCCGCGGGCGCGAGGCGTTCCAGGAGGTCGACCAGATCGAATCGTTCGGGCGGCTGGCGAAGTGGGCGGCTGAGCCGCACTCGGTGGATGACCTGGTCAGCGCCCTCCCCGAGGCCGTGCGACAGGCCCTCGGCGGCCGGCCCGGTCCGGTGCTCCTGTCGCTGCCCGAGGACCTGCTCGACGAGATCGTGCCCGGCGAGACCCAGCCGGAGCTGACGCGCACCCCGGTCGCGCGTCCCTCGGACGACGAGATCCGCGCCGTCCTGCATCTCCTGGCCGATGCCGAACGACCGCTCATCCTGGCCGGCGCCGGCGTCCTGCGCGCGCGAACCTCGACCGACCTGACCCGCTTTGCCGAGCTGCTCCGCGTCCCTGTCATCGCGACGTGGCGGCGCGGGGACGTGATCTCGAACGAGAACCCGCTCTATCTCGGCATGGCAGGCCTTGGATCGCCCGACGTGGTGCGTCAGCGGATCGAGGCCGCGGATGCGCTTCTCGTCCTCGGCTCGCGCCTCTCGGAGACGACCACCTTCGGCTACCGCATCCCTGCGCCAGGCACCCGCTGGATGCATGTCGATGCGGCCCCGGAACACCAGGTGGGCCTTCCGGAGCCGGAGCTTGCCATTGCCAGCGACGCGCGTGCGTTCCTGCGCGCGTCGATCGACCGTCTGCTCAATCACGCGGTCCTCGACGCGGCGTCCGTGGATGCACGGCGTGCCCGCAACGAAGCGGACCGGGCGGCCTGGGAGGCCGCCACGGTCGTCGACGACGGCGCATGGGACGGACCGGGCGTCCACCCCGGCCGCGCGATCACCACGGTCCGCCGTGTCCTGCCCGATGACGCCATCGTCACCAGCGACGCCGGCAACTTCGCCGGCTGGCTCAACCGCGGGTTCCGGTTCCGCAAGCCCGGCACCTTCCTCGGTCCGACGTCGGGGGCCATGGGCTACGGCCTGCCCGCAGCCATCGCCGCAGCCCTCGTCCACCGCGATCGGCCGGCCGTGGCACTCGTCGGCGATGGCGGCCTTGCCATGACCATGGCCGAGCTGGAGACCGCCGTTCGGGAGCGGGCCCGGGTGATCGTGGTCGTGTTCGACAACCAGCGCTACGGGACGATCCGCATGTGGCAGGAGCGCCGGGGCACCGGCCAGGGCGTCGCAACGGAGCTTGGCCCGGTGGACTTCGCCGCGATCGCCCGCGCCTGCGGGGCACGCGGCGTCACGGTCGAGCGCGACGACGAGCTCGAGCCGGCGCTCCGCCAGGCGCTGGTCGCGGAGCGTCCGACGGTCGTCCACGTCGCGCTCGAGCGCGCGTGGGTCGCGGGGGGGGATCGCCCGGAACGCTGACGGCCGGGGCCGGTCAGTCGGCCCGCCGCGCCACGATCGAGAACGACAGGGGGATCCGCCCGCGCTCCTCGGGCCGCACGTCGCCATGGCCTGCCCACCAGTCCACCGGGTGCTCCGCGAGCTGTTCCAGCCGCAGCCCGGCCCGCACGATGGCCGTGACCACCTCGCCAACCGTCCACGCCCTGGCGAACTTCCAGCTCTGCTCCGCATCGGGGATTGACAGGCGGTCGATGTAACCGGGCTCCCAGCCCCGCGACGCTTCGGGTCCGCCGAAGTAGTCGTAGCCGGTCGCCACCCAGTGGCCGTCCGCGTCCGCGTCGAAGAGCCACTCGACCGGGTGGCCTTCGAACAGCACGAAGCGTCCATCGGGAGCGAGGAGGCGGGCGATGACGTCCGCCCACGCATCAAGGTCATGCAGCCAGATCAGGGCTCCGCGGCCGGTGTAGACGAGGTCGGCCGTGCCGTCGAGCTCGGCCGGCGCCTCGACGACGTCGGCGAGGATCCAGCGTGCCGGTGCGCCGACCGCCGCGGACAGCCGCGCGGCAAGCTCCAGCATGCGCGGGCTGAAATCGAGCCCGACGACCTCCTGCGCGCCCTGGTTCCACAGCGACAGCGTGTCGCGCCCGCCGGCGCACTGCAGGTGGATGGCGCGCCGGCACCGGCCGTGGAGATCGCCGATCAGTCTGCGTTCCACCGGAAACAGGTTGCTGCCCCCTGACCGGATGAGCTCGATCGCCTCGGGCAGCCAGCGCTCGTAGCGTTCCGCCGCCTCGTCCCAGGCGGCGCGGTTGGCGCCGTGCATCAGCTCGACATTCGCGCGTTCGGCAGGCGTTGCCGGGCGCACGTCGCCGGGGTCGTCCGGTTCGTCCATGCCGCGAGTGTAGGTCCGCGGCGGCCACGATCCGGTCCGCGCTGTCAGCGGGGAGGCGCGCCCTCCATGCGCTGCATGCGGCGTGACTGGGCCACGAGCAGCCCAAGGACGGTCAGTGCCTGCATCGCGGAGTCGTCGCCCTTGGCGTGGACGACCAGTGGGCGATGCCCGTCGTGGAACGAGATCACCACGTCGCCCTCGACGCCGGCCGGACCGACCTGGGTGATGTCGTCGTAGTCCCACATCTCGACGCGGTCGCCGGCCCTCGTCAGCAGCCGCCGGTCCGTGGCCAGCAGCGTGAGCGAGGGGAGGGCAAGC
Source organism: Candidatus Limnocylindrales bacterium (assembly GCA_035764655.1). Lineage (GTDB taxonomy): Bacteria > Chloroflexota > Limnocylindria > Limnocylindrales > CSP1-4 > DASTYU01. The sequence goes on along the minus strand of DASTYU010000103.1, from coordinate 4,801 downwards.
ATCGCCCAGACATCCTCCCCGGGCTGAAGTTCGGGGAGGAGCTGACTGGCGGTGTTTCGCGATGACCGTTGCGGCATGACCAACATGCATCCTCCACTCGGTGGCACGCGGCTGCCGCCCGAGAGTCACAGGCACGCCCCAGCATCGCGACGCGTCGGTTGCGGGCCCTGCGCACGGGCGCGAGCGCACCTTGCAGAAGCATTACGCGTGCATCGCATGACGCGCTGTTCCACGCAGCAGCCGGCCCGTTCGCGAGCCGCACGCAATCTCCGAATCTGCGACTGTGGCGGGCTCGCAACGGGCGGTGCCGCAGAGTTCTCAGGGGCACGGGCAACCGAACGAGGTGACGGCAGTCGCCCAGCTGCCGGATACCAGCTGCCGGACAAGAAGGGAGCACCATGGGAATCATTTCCTGGCTCGTCGTTGGCGCGATCGCGGGGATCCTCGCCGGGTTCTTCGTGACCGGTGACGAGGGCCTCGGGATCATCGGCCGGATCCTGCTCGGGATCGTCGGCGCGGTGGTCGGAGGGTTCATCGCCGGAGCACTGACCGGCGGGGATTACATCACCGGGATCAACATCACGACGATCATCGTCGCCACGATCGGGGCGATCATCGTGGTCTTCGGCTACAACCTCCTCACGAGGAACCGAAGCGGTCGCGGGGCAGTCTGAGCCCGCGGCGAAGCCCGCAGCGCCCGTGGCCTTCCGGCCCGGGCGCTGCACTGTTGTCCGGGCGGTGTACCCGGAGGCAGCCCACCGTCAGGGTTCCTGACACACCCGATCCGTCACGTTCTGGTCACGCAAAGGGACATCTGGCGCATATGGTCATCATCGTGTTCACCACCGCCTCGAGCGCCTATGGTGCCGCGGCGGAGCTCAAGCGGCTGTACACCGCCCAGACCTGGGGCGAGATCGAGGTTCGCCGCGTCGGCGATCACGCTCAGATGACCTTGCCGCCGCACAGCTGGCGGGACCCGCAGCTGCGCGAGATCATCCGTCGCTTCGGGGGCGTCCAGGCCGGCTGACCCCGGTGCTCCGCTCGGATGCCTCTGGCACACTCACCCCATGACCGTCGACGTCCGTGCCGGGCAGCCCGCCGACCCCGCCACGCTGGTCGATGTGGCGAAGCTGCTCGACGCCTATTACGACGATCTCCCTGACCCGTCGATTCCTGCGCAGCGGATCGCCTTCGGGACCTCGGGTCACCGCGGTTCGTCGTTCCGCACGTCGTTCAACGAGGCCCACATCCTTGCGGCAAGTGCCGCGGTCGTTCGCTACCGGCAGGCGCAGGGGATCAACGGCCCGCTGTTCCTTGCCCGCGACACCCACGCGTTGTCGGAGCCGGCCACCCGGACCGCGCTCGAAGTACTCGTCGCCGCGGGCGTCGATGTGCTCGTCGACGCCGCTGACCGGCCTGCTCCTACCCCGGCCCTGTCCCACGCGATCCTCACCCACAATCGCGGGCGACAGGACGGCGTGGCCGACGGCATCGTCGTCACGCCCTCGCACAATCCGCCCGAGGACGGCGGGTTCAAGTACAACCCGCCCAACGGCGGTCCCGCCGACACCGATGTCACGGGCTGGATCCAGGACGAGGCGAACCGGCTGCTCGAAGCGGGGACCGACGCCATCGCGCGCGTGCCGTTCGAACGGGCGCTCGCTGCGGCCGGCCGCTACGACTTCGTGGAGCGCTACGTCGGCGATCTCGGAGCGGTACTCGACATGGACGCGATCCGTGCGTCGGGTCTGCGCATCGGTGTCGATCCGCTGGGCGGCGCCTCCGTAGACTACTGGCCGGCCATTGCCGACGGATACGGTCTCGATCTGAGCGTGACCAACGACGTGGTCGATCCGCAGTTCGGGTTCATGACCGTCGACTGGGACGGCCGCATCCGGATGGACCCGTCGTCGCCGCACGCCATGGCGCGCCTGGTCGAACTGCGCGACCGCTTCGACGTGGCGTTCGGCAACGACGCGGATGCCGACCGGCACGGGATCGTCACGCCTCGCGACGGCCTGCTGAACCCGAACCATGTCCTGTCGGTCGCTGTCGGCTACCTGTTCGGCGGGGCGAGGGCGTGGGGTCCCGAGGTGGCCGTCGGCAAGACGCTCGTGTCGAGCGCGATGATCGACCGGGTGACAGCGGACCTGGGACGGCGGCTGCTCGAGGTCCCGGTCGGGTTCAAGTGGTTCGTGCCCGGGCTGGTCGATGGCTCCGTCGGCTTCGGCGGCGAGGAGAGTGCCGGGGCATCGTTCCTGCGCCGCGACGGTACCGTCTGGACGACCGACAAGGACGGAATCATCGCCTGCCTCCTGGCAGCCGAACTGACCGCCCGCACGGGTCGCGATCCGGGGCAGGCGTACGCCGAGCTCACCTCCCGCTTCGGCGCACCGGCCTACCGCCGGATCGACGCGCGCGCTACCCCGGCCGAGAAAGCCGTGCTGGCCGGGCTCGCACCGGACGCGGTCACGGCGCGAACCCTCGCCGGTGATCCGATCACGGCGATCCTGACGGCAGCCCCGGGCAATGGGGCGCCGATCGGCGGGCTCAAGGTGGCAACCGAGGTGGGCTGGTTCGCCGCGCGCCCGTCGGGCACGGAGGATGTCTACAAGGTCTACGCGGAGAGCTTCCGCGGCGAGGACCACCTGGTCCAGCTGATCGAGGAGGCCCAGCAGCTCGTGACGGCCACGCTGGAGCGCGCCCGTTCCTGAGGTCAGTGTGTGGGACCGGTCCTCGCGTCCGTTCCCGCAATCCCTGCTGCGGCAAGCGCCGCGGCGAACCCCTCGAGGTCGTCGACGGAGACGTAGATCGCGTCGCGGCGCAATGGGCCAAAGCGGATCGGCTCCCGCAGGTCCAGACGAACGCCGCCCGTGTGCGTTCCGTCGAAGGAAATGTCTCCGTGGCGGATCCCGTTTCGCACGCCGATCGCCGTGATCCACGCCCAGGGTCCCTCGATCCGCCATGCGCTAACGTTGGTGAGCGGGGTGGTCAGGCGGAAGAACCCGAAGCGCACGTCGACGTCGCGCCCGAGATCCACGAACGCGTTCTCGCCGCGGACGCCGAACAGCAGGAGCAACGGTCGCGAGCGACGGCCGATCCGGATCGGGAAGCGGCGGACCGGGCCCGCCCGCTCAGCCGAGCTCGTAGTCGAGCCGGTATTTGACGGATTTGCCACCGCTGGCCTCGAAGCTGCCGCTGCCCGTGATGCCGGCGAGCTCGCCGGAGCCGGTGCCCTCGAGGATCCGCCAGGTTCCGGACGACTGCTTCCCGTCATGGTCGGATGTTGCCTCGATCACGAAGGCCCCGTCCCGTTCACCGACCGTTCCGGCGATGCGCTGGAGGCCGACCAGCCGGGCCTGCTTGCCGATGTAGCAGGCCAGCCACTCGACGACGCCCTCGCCCCGGATGTCGCCGCTGAACCGCTGCGTTCCGCCCGCGCGTGTCAGCCGCGGTTGGTCGCCGTTGCGACCCCATGGGTCCTCGTGCATCCCGGTGATCTCGAACGTTCCCGTTGCGCTGGGCATCGCCATCCTCCCGTGGCCGAGAGGATGGCCCCCGCGCACTTGCAAACGGCTATCCGACCGGCTGCAGTTCGGGACGGTTGCCGGTCGTTGCTGCAACGGGCAGCGACTCCAGGCGATTCACCAGCTCGCTCGAGCGGATCGTTCCGTCTCGCACGCGGACGATCCGGTCACACGCTGCGCCCACTTCGGCGTCATGGGTCACGAGCACGATCGTCGTGCCGTGCTCGTGGTTCGAGCGGCGGAGGATGGCAAGGACCTCCTGCGCGCGCTCCGAGTCCAGGTTGCCGGTCGGCTCATCGGCGAGCACCAGGCGCGGCCGGTTCACGATGGCTCGGGCGATCGCGACCCGCTGCTGCTCGCCGCCGGACAGCTCCGAGGGGCGGTGGTCGGCGCGATCGGCGAGATCGACGCGCTCCAGCGCAGCGAGGGCGGCCTCCTTCGCCGCTCCACCGCGAACACCGGCGTAGGAGCAGGCGAGCATCACGTTCTCGAGGGCGGTGAGGGTCGGCACGAGGTTGAATTCCTGGAAGACGAAGCCCATCTCCCGTGCTCGGATGCGCGTTCGCTCCCCGTCGCCGATGTCGACGACGTCCTTGCCGTCGAGGTACAGCTCGGCCTGCGACGCGTCGTCGCGATCCGGGGCGTGGAGCAGCCCGAGGATGTGCATGAGCGTGCTCTTGCCCGACCCCGAGGGGCCCATGATCGCCACCATCTCGGCGCGCTCGATCACGATGTCCACGCCGCGCAGCGCATCGACATGGTTGCGCTTGCCGCGGTTGTAGGTCTTGTGCAGGTTGCGTCCTTCGAGGAGTGCCATCTCTCGCTCTCCCGTCATTCGTAGCGCAGCGCCGCGACCGGGTCGAGCCGCGCGGCGTGCAGGGCCGGGAAGAAGCCGGCGACTGCTCCGAGAATTGTCGAGAACAGGAGGGCAGTCCCCGCGGTCCCGAGCGTCAACTCGAAGAGGACCGTCCCGGACGATCGCCCCGCCTCGTTGGCAAACTGCACGACGAGGGCGCCGAGGCCCAGCCCGATGGCGCCCCCGAGGAAGCCGATCAGCGCCGCTTCGGTCACCAATTCGCGGACGATGCGGACCCGACTGCCGCCGATGGCCCGCTTGATGCCGATCTCTCGCGTTCGCTCGGCGATGGACATCGCCATGGTGTTGATCACCGACAGTCCGCCCACGGCGAGGCTGATCAGCGCGATGCCGACGAGGATCGAGTTGAGGATGGCCGTTGCCGAACCGATCTGCTCGTTGAAGTCGTCGCCGGTCA
>DASTYU010000102.1:0-6466 GCA_035764655.1 Candidatus Limnocylindrales bacterium | reverse complement strand
CTCGCCGATTCGCAGCGGACGGACGGGCTCCTGGTCATGTCGTTGCCGCCCCCGGCCGAAGCGGTCCCCGGCCTCGCCCGAGCCCGGGTACCCGTCGTTTTCATCGACGTCCACACGGATTCGGTCGCGGCCATGCCGCGGGTCATCGGCGACGACGTGGCCGGCGGGGCATTGGCCGCCCGTCACCTGCTCGACCTCGGGCATCGGTCGATTGCATTCATCGGCGATGCACTGGAGGACCCGTTCGGGTTCACGTCGAGCCTGGACCGCCAGAACGGGCTGACGCGGGAGCTGGCAGCCGCCGGCGTTGAAATCCCGACTCCGTGGATCGGACACGGCGCGCACGGCCGCTACGAGGCGCGCGACCTGACGCGCCGGATGCTTACCTCGAACCCCCGTCCGAGCGCGATCTTCGCGGCGAGCGACACGCAGGCAATGGGCGTGATCGCGGCTGCCCGCGACCTCGGCCTCGGCGTTCCCGACGACCTGTCCGTCATCGGCTATGACGACATCGAGGCGGCCGACTACGTCGGGCTCACCACGGTCCGCCAGCAGCTCTTCGAGTCGGGCCGTCGGGGAGCCGAGCTGCTGCTCGCCGAGATCGGCACGCGATCCGACGAGTCCCCCGTGACCCAACTGCAGCCCGAGCTCGTGGTCCGCGCGACGACGGCGCCTCCGAAGGAGGGCCGTGGATGACCGAGCGATCCGCATCGCATCTCGCCAGGCACAGGCACAGAGGAGGAGGCTTCATGGAAGGCACGAGATTCCGAGGCACTGCAGCACCGGGCGTTCGGTACGTTGTCGCCGCGACCATCGCGGTGCTCCTCGTTGCGGGTTGCGCAGCCCCGGGCGAGGAATCCACTCCGGCACCGGCGACGAGCGGACCGGCCACCGAAGCGCCGGCCGAGACCAGCACGCCTCCGTCGGCCAGCGCAGCGGCGAGCGGCCCCGATTGCGGAACCGATCCGGTCGAGCTGAACGCCTACTTCGAAACGGGCTTCGACCTTCCGTTCAAGCTCTCCGAGGAGTTCACCAAGCAGTTCCCGAACGTCACCTGGAACATCAGCCAGGACCAGTTCACCAACCTGATGACGGCGACGCCGCGGCTGCTGTCGGGCGACAACCCGCCTGACCTCATCCGCCTTCCCTCGATGGTCTCGCTGGTCAAGGACGGCCTGCTGAAGAACCTCGATGACTACGCGACTGCGTACGGCTGGGATCAATGGCCGCCCGCGCAGCTGGCCCAGAATCGCGTCGCCGAAGACGGCACCCGGGGCTCGGGGTCGCTGTACGCCATGGGCCTCAATTACAGCCTGACCGGCGTGTTCTACAACAAGGAGAAGGCGGCCGCGCTCGGGATGACCGCCCCGCCGCAGACCGCCGCCGAGTTCGATGATCTGCTGGCGAAGGCCAAGGACGCCGGCGAGCTGCCGATCATGCAGTGGAATGCCACGGCGAGCGGCGGCGGCCTTGCATTCCCGCTCCAGAACCTGATGGCCGCGTACGGCCCGCCGGAGCCGATCAACGATTGGATCTTCCAGAAGGCAGGCGCGACCATCGACACGCCGGCCAACCTGCAGGCCGCGGAGCATCTCCAGCGCTGGGTCGAGGCCGGCTACTTCCCCGAGGATGCCAACGCGATCGAGTACACCGACGCCAATGCCCGCTTCGGGAAGGGCGAAGGGGTGTTCATGTTCAACGGCGACTGGCAGAACGCCGTGTACGACACCGACCTCGCCGGGAATGTCGGCTTCTTCGTCTTCCCGCCCCTCGAGGCCGGTGGCAACCTGGCCGCGATGTCGGCCCCGCTGACCTATGGCATTGCGACGAACGCCCCGAACGCGGACTGTGCCGCGTTCTTCTTCAACTGGGTCGCCACCAATGAGACGGCCCGCCAGATCGACGTCGCCGTCGGCGGCTCGAACCCCGGTGGCCCGACGGATCTCGCCGTTCCCCCGGCCGCCGAGGGCTCCGTGACCAACGAGACCCTATCGGCCGGCGCCGAGGTCGCGAAGGACAATGGGGCCATGGACTTCATCGCCAACGCGACCGGCTCGATCTTCGCGCAGGGCTGGACGCCAGAGCTGCAGAAGCTGGTAGGCGGTCGCCAGGATGCCGCCGGACTGCTGCAGGCCGTCCAGGCTCAGTACGAGAAGGAGCTGAATCGGTGACCCGTGCCGCCGACGAGGCCGGCCCGAGCCGGGCGATCGCGAGGTCGCCCGCTCAGGTGACTCGCCGGCGGGCAACCCGGCGGATCCCCCGGACCAGGGGGATCCGCCGTCAGACCCTGATCGGATGGGCGTTCGTCGTCCCCGCCCTGGTCATGTATGGGTTGTTCGTGCTGCAGCCCTTGGCGCTGACCGTTCAGTACTCCCTCTATCGCTGGGACGGCGTGGGGCCCGCGTCATTTGTCGGCCTCTCCAACTACGTCACGGTCCTGAGCGAGCCGCGCCTGCTCGAGACGTTGTTCAACGCATTCCGGCTGGTGCTCTTCTTCAGCCTCATCCCGGTCGGACTGGGGCTCGTCACCGCGAGCGTCATCCAGCGTGTCGCGGGTGGGCGGCTCGGAACGATGTCGCGCACGGTGTTGTTCCTGCCGCAGGTGATCCCGCTGGTGGCGGCGGGCATCATCTGGGGCCGGTTGCTGTCCCTCCCGGGCCTGGTGAACCAGGGATTGACGGCGATCGGGCTCGGTGACGTGACCCGCGCGTGGCTGGGTGACTTCGACACGGCGCTGTCCGCCGTCGGCATCATCGGGATCTGGGTGCTGCTGGGGTTCTGCACGGTCCTCCTGCTGACCGGAATGGCGAAGATCGACGCCGCGCTCTACGAGTCCGCCCGAATCGATGGGGCCGGGTGGTTCGCGGAGTTCCGCGCGATCACCGTACCCAGCCTTCGTTACGAGATCGGCGTGTGCCTCACCGTGACGGTGATCGCCGCGCTCGCCGCATTCGACATCGTCTATGTCTCGACCGGCGGAGGGCCGGGTGGCGCCACGGCAGTTCCCGGCATCCAGATCTACATCCTCGCGTTCCTCGAGCGACAAGTCGGTCTAGCGTCGGCGCTGGCGGTCGTCCTGGTGGTCCTCGTGCTGCTGGTGATCCTGCCCATCCAGCGCCTGACCCGGGAACGCGCGCTATGAGGGTTGCGCGGAGCGAGCTCTACGCGGGGCGGGCGCTGCTCGTGGCGCTCATGGCCATCGTGATCCTGCCCTTCATCAGCATCTTCACGACCGCGCTCCATCCCTCGGGCAGCGCGCCGGCCGGCCTGTCCTGGCCGGCTGATCCGCAGTGGGGAAATTTCATCGAAGCGTTCAACGTCGCGAACATGAGGGCCCTGCTCGCATCGAGCGTGTTCATCGTGCTGGCCGTCGTGCCGGTGTCGCTGCTGATCTCGACCATGGCCGGCTTCGGAATCGGCCTGCTTCGGATCCCCGGAGCGCGCTGGCTGCTGCTGCTGTTCATCTTCGGACTCACGCTGCCCTTCGAGGGGATCATCACCCCGCTCTACTTCCTTGCCCGGGAGATGGGCATCCTGAACACCCGGGTCGCGATCGTGCTGCCGCTGATCGGCTTGTTCATGCCGTTTGCCGTGTTCTGGATGCGGGCGCATTTCGTGAACATGCCGAACGAGGTCTCCGAAGCGGCTCGGGTCGACGGCGCGAGCACCTGGGACCTGTTCTGGCGAATCCACGTCCCGCTCGCCCGCGCACCGATCGCTTCGCTCGGGATCCTGATGTCGATCTGGGCATGGAACCAGTTCCTGCTCGCCCTCGTGCTCGTCGAAGACCCCACCCAGCGAACGATGGCCGGGGCGCTCGGGGCGTTCCAGGGCCATTACGCCACGGACATCCCGCTGCTCTGCGCCGGAACCATGCTGATCCTTCTGCCAACCCTGATCCTGTTCATCCTGTTCCAGCGGCAGGTCATCTCCGCGCTCCTGCAGGGTTCGGTGAAGGGATGAGCGTCGACACGAGCCACGAGATCGAGCTTGACAACGGCCGCCGCGTCCACGGCTTCGTCGACGACGGCTTCGGCCCGGTGATGGATACCTTTGTCTCGAACTTCGTCGGGCGACACGATCTCGGCGCCGGGTGTGCCGTGTACGTCGACGGGCGGCCGGTCGTCGATGTCTGGGGCGGCACCGCCGATCGCCGGACCGACAGGCCGTGGGAGCACGACACTGCCGCGGTCATCTTCTCGTGCTCGAAGGGCCTGCTGGCGATCTGTGCCTATCTCCTTGTCGAGAACGGGCGGCTGGACCTGGACGCGCCGATCGAGCACTACTGGCCGGAGTTCGGCGCGAACGGGAAGTCGGCGATCACCGTCCGCGACGCGCTGACGCACCGCGCCGGTCTGCCGGCGCTCGACGTCGACCTGGCGATGGACGACATCCTCGTGTGGGAACCGGTCATCCGGGCGATCGAGCGCCAGCGGCCGCGCCACGTTCCGGGGGACGGCCACTTCTACCACGCGATGACGTACGGCTGGATCGTCGGGGAGGTGATCCGTCGAATCACCGGGGAGACGCCCGGCCGCTATTTCCGGCGAGCGCTGGGCGAGCCGCTCGGCCTGCACACCTGGATCGGCCTGCCGCCTGGCGAACACGACCGGGTCGCGTGGATGGAGGCGCCACTGCCCGATGAGGATTCCGCCGAGGCACGCGAGAGCGCCCGGCTCGCGAAGGACAATCGGCTCGTCGATCGAAGCCTCACCATGGGTGGCGCGTTCGCCTTCCCTGCCGAGAACGACTACGTGACCTTCAACGACCCCGCGATCCGCGGCTGCGAGATCGCCGCGGCGAACGGGATCAGCACGGCCCACTCACTGGCACGCGTGTACGCAGCGTGCGTCGCCGAGGTCGACGGCCGCAGGGTCCTGTCGCCGATCGCGCTCGCGGACGCCATTCGGGTTCAGTCTTCGGGCCGCCAGCTGTCCGGGCTCCCTGATGACGGGTCCCGCTGGGGAACCGGCTTCCAGCTCGCGTCACCGCCATCCCAGCCGATGCTCGGCCCAGGCAGTTTCGGGCACGCTGGCGCCGGCGGCCAGCTTGCATTCGGCGATGTCGATCACCGGATCGGGTTCGCCTACCTGAGCAACCAGATGGGCGGCTACGGCGACGCCCGGGCACGGGAACTCACGTTGGCCGTCCAGTCAGTCATCGGCCCCTGAGGCCCGACTGGGACGATGCCACCGCCGACGCTGCAACCGCGCCCGCAGCTCCTCACCTATCCCGATTCGCTCGGCGGTGATCTGCAGGCGCTGGCTGCGCTCCTCGATGGCCCACTTGACGGGCTGTTCGAGGGCGTTCACATCCTTCCGCCCTTCCCGTCGTCCGGTGATCGTGGGTTTGCTCCGCTGACGTACCAGGAGATCGACCCGCAATTCGGAACGTGGGCGGACATCGAGCGGATCGGGCAACGCCACGACGTGCTGCTCGATCTGATGGTCAACCACGTTTCGCGTGCGAGCCCGCAGTTCCAGGATTTCCTCCGCCGGGGGCGACGATCAGCGCATGCCGATCTGTTCATCACGCTGGACAAGGTCTGGCCGGACGGCAACCCGCCGGCCGACGACGTCGCGCGAATCTTCCTGCGCAAGCCGAACGCACCGTTCTCGACCGTCACCATCGAGGAGACCGGTGAACGGGAACGGATCTGGACCTCCTTCGGTACGGCCGAGTGGTCGGAGCAGATCGACCTCGACCTGCAGTCGCCGGCAACCCGCTCCCTGGTCACCGAATGGCTGGCGTCCTTCGCGGCCCATCAGGTCCGAATCGTCCGCCTCGACGCGGTGGGGTACGTCGTCAAGAAGCCTGGTACGACCTGCTTCATGGTCGAGCCCGAGATCTACGAGTTCCTCGACTGGGTGACCGACGTTGCCGGCGAGGTCGGGCTCGTCGTACTCCCCGAGGTGCACGACGTCCACCGGACGCACGAGCGGATTTCGGCGCATGGCTATTGGACCTACGACTTCGTGTTGCCCGGCTTGCTTCTCGAGACGTTCCGCTCGGGATCGACCGAACGCCTCCGGTCGCACCTGGCGCGTTCCCCGGAACGACAGTTCACGATGCTCGATTGCCACGATGGGATCCCGGTGCGCCCGGACCTCGACGGGATCCTCGAGCCGGGCGAGATGCTCAGCCTGGCCGAGCACATCGCCCAACGCGGCGGCAATGTCAACCGGATCCTCTCGGACGCGCACGCGGGTGGCGTGGACGTTCATCAGCTCAACTGCACGTACTACGCGGCCCTCGGCGAGGACGACGAGCGATACCTGGCCGCGCGCGCCGTCCAACTGTTCACGCGCGGTGTACCGCAGGTCTATTACGTGGGGTTGCTTGCGGGTGGCAACGACCATGCAGCGCTCGAGCTCAGCGGCGAAGGTCGATCGATCAATCGTCACAACTACTCCGTCGCCGAGATCGAGAGCGAGCTCCGCCGACCAGTCGTGCGTCGGGTCGTCGA
>DASTYU010000101.1:0-9426 GCA_035764655.1 Candidatus Limnocylindrales bacterium | reverse complement strand
CGCGACCCGCGCGAGACCGAGCCGGTGCGAATGGTCGCGCTCGTGGAGCCGGTGCCGCTGCTGCTGATCCATGGCGAGGAGGACCGCACGGTGCCGCTCGACGACGGACGCAGGCTGGCGGCCGCGGCAGGACCGGGCGCGGAGCACTGGACCGTGCCCGGAGCGGACCACGCCGCGTCCCACCTGGCCATGCCCCAGGAGTACGAGGCGCGTGTGACACAAACCCTACGTTCGGCCTTCCTCCGCGCACGGGAGGGCGACCTATAATCGCGGCGCTCGCCGGGCGCACCTGCCCGGCATTGAACGATTCGCCAGCCGCGAACGACATGCCACGCTTGAACGCCGGGGAGGACTGATGGCCGCCAAGATCCTCGTGGTCGATGACGATCCCAATGTCCAGCGACTGCTGCAGTACACGCTGAAGCAGGAGGGCTACGACGTCATCAGCGCGGTCGACGGCGCGGAGGGTTTCCGGCTGTGGGGCACGGACCTGCCGGACATGATCCTGCTCGACGTGATGCTGCCGAAGCTGGACGGCTACCAGGTTGCCCAGAAGATCCGGGCCGAGGAGGGCGAGGGCAGCCACGTCCCGATCATCATGCTCACGGCCGAACGCGACGTGGAGCAGAAGGTCCGCGGCTTGCGCGCCGGGGCCGATGACTACCTGATCAAGCCGTTCCACCCCGCCGAGCTGCTCGCCCGGATCAAGAGCCTCCTTGCGCGGTTCGCGCCGAAGGAGTTGATGCTGGCGCGCCCCCCGCTGGGCCGCGTGCACGCGTTCTACGGGGCGAAGGGCGGCGTGGGCACCACCACGATCGCGATCAACGCGGCCATTGCCCTGCACCGCGAGCTCGGCCGCAAGGTCTGCCTCGTCGACGGCAACCTGCAGTTCGGCGACCACCGCGTGTTCCTCGACCTCGGCCTGGACCGCAAGTCGATCGTCGACATCGTCACGGCACCGTCGATGGACCTCGACCTCATGAAGCAGGTCATCGTCAAGCACGATTCGGGGATCGATCTGCTGCTCGCGCCGCCGACGCCCGAGACGGCCGACCTCGTGCACGCCGACCACATGCCGGTGATCCTCGACAACCTTCGGAACGTGTACGACTACGTCCTCGTCGACATCGACAAGCGGCTCGACGACATCAACCTGGGCATCCTCGAGGCGTCCGAAGTCGTCTACGTCGTGATGACCGCCGACCTGTCGTGCCTCAAGAACGTGCGCCTCGTGCTCGAAACGATCGGCCATCTCGGCTACTCGCCCGACAAGGTGGAGCTCGTGCTGAACCGCTCGAACGCGTTCACGGGCATCAGCGTGAAGAACGCCGAGGGCGCCCTGCGGCGGACGATCAACCACCAGATCGTCAACGAGTACCGCGGCGCCATCAGCTCGCTTAACTCCGGCGCGCCGTTCATGTTCACGAAGGCCGACTCGGTGCTCGGCGGGTCGCTGCTCCACTTCGCGCGGGCGGTCGACAAGCCCGCTGCGGCCGAAGCCCGGGCGGCGGTGACCGCGCCTTCGCGCTGACCGCACCTCGGGCGATCGCCGCGCACCGAGGAATAAGCGACAGGTAAGGGCCGCCGGGTAGGGTCCGGGCGTGCTCGCGACCGTGCCGTCTGCAACGCTCGTCGGCCTCGACGGCCGGGTGATCCGGGTCGAGGTGGACGTCGCACCTGGGCTGCCCGGGTTCACGATCGTCGGGCTCGCCGACGCCGCCCTGCAGGAGGCCCGCGAACGTGTGCGCGGTGCGCTGCGCAACGCAGGGTTCGAGCATCCGCCGCGGCGGATCACCGTCAATCTCGCGCCGGCGGAGCTGCGCAAGGCCGGGGCGTCGCTGGATCTTGCGATCGCCGTGGGGATCCTCCTCGGTTCAGAGCAGGTCCGGCCGGACGGCGTGCGCTGGGCGATGATCGGCGAGCTGTCACTCGGTGGGGACGTTCGATCCGTGCCAGGGGTCCTGCCGATGGTCCATGCGCTCGCCCGGCGGGGCTACAAGCGGGTGGTCGTGCCGGCGGCGGCATTGGCCGAGGCGCGCCTGGTCGAGCGTGTCGAGCTGGCCGCTGCCGAAACCCTGGGGGAGGTCGTTGCCCAGGTGCGCAGCCGCCGGTCTCGGCGCGTCGCGGTGAGCCGTCCGCGGATCGAGCTTGGGGCCGAACAGCCCGCCGAGGCCCGTCCGGAGCCACGCCCGCTCGCCGCGTGGCCGGTCCCGGACCTTTCCGAGGTGCGCGGCCAGCTCGAGGCGCGACGTGGGCTCGAGATCGCGCTGGCGGGCGGACACGGGATCGCTTTCGTCGGGCCGCCGGGGTCGGGCAAGACGCTCCTCGCGCGGACCATCCCCGGCCTGCTGCCACCGCTCGACGACGCGGCGGCCCTCGAAGTGACCGTCGTGGCGTCGGCCGCGGGCGAGCGGCCCATCGAGGACCTCATCCGAGAACCGCCCTTTCGCGCGCCCCACCACACGATCTCGTATGCCGCGTTGGTCGGCGGCGGTCCGCGGATGTCGCCCGGCGAAGTCACCCTCGCGGATCACGGCGTGCTCTTTCTGGACGAGCTGCCCGAGTTCGGCCGGGATGTCCTCGAAGCGCTGCGCCAGCCGCTCGAGGAAGGCCGTGTCGCGATCTCGCGGGTCGGCAGGGCCACCACGTTCCCGGCGCGCTTCCAGCTGGTCGCGGCCATGAACCCGTGCCCGTGCGGGTTCGCCGGCGACGACGGTGGACGCTGCCGCTGCCCGCTCACGGTCGTCGACCGCTACACGGATCGGGTATCGGGCCCGCTCCGCGACCGGATCGACCTGTGGGTGACGATGCCCCGCGTGCCCGGCACGGCGTTGGTCGGTGGTCAGGAGCCGGAGGGGTCGACGGCCGTTGCCCGGCGCATCGCTGCGACCCGCCACCGCCAGGCGGCTCGAGGTGGCGGGCGGCTGAACGGCCGGCTGTCCGGGCGTACCCTGCGTGCCATCTGCGGCCTGGACGCGCTGGCATCCCGCCGCCTCGTGCAGCTCTCCGAGCACGAGCGACTGTCCGGCCGGGGGACAGAGCGGCTCCTCCGGGTCGCGCGGACCATCGCAGATCTCGATGGCGCGCGGGTGGTCGGCGTGCCGCAGCTCGAGGAGGCGGCGCGCTTCCGCTCTCCGGCGCTCGGCGTCGCAACCTCGCTGGCGAGCTGACGTGATCGGCGCGCGTGCTTCGCGACCCGTCGCGGCCCCGCCACCGGCGCCGGCGCCGACCCCGTTGCGCGCCAGGTCGGCGGAGCGCGACGCATGGACGGTCCTCGCCGCGGTCAACGGGCTGGGTCCGGTCGGCCTGGCCGCGCTGCTGGCGCGGTACGGATCGGGCGTCGCCATCCTCGCGGAAGCGGCGGCACCGGGTGGGGTCGGACGGATGGTGGCCACCGAAGCCGAGCCTCGGGCAGATGGCCCCGCCCGGCGACGTCCCATCAACCTGGCCCTCGCCCAGGCTGTGGCCGACGCGGCATTCGTGGCTGACCGCACCCTGACGCGGATCCGGGCGGCCGGGATCGAGGTCGTCACGGTCGAGGAACCCCTCTACCCGCACCGTCTCGGCGCGATCGCGCTGCCGCCACACCTCCTCTTCGTGCGCGGCGACCTGGCCGCCCTGGATCCGGCTCGTGCGATCGCGGTCGTCGGCACGCGCAATCCCACCCTCGCCGGTCGGCGCCTTGCGGCACGCATCGCCGGAGCGATCGCCAGGCTTGGCGCGACCGTCGTCTCGGGCCTGGCGGTCGGCATCGACGGGGAGGCGCACGATGCGGCGCTCCAGGTGGGCGGCACCACCGTGGCGGTAATCGGCAGCGGCCATGACCGGCTGTACCCGGCCCGTCATGCCCGTCTCGCCGACCAGATCGTCCGGTCCGGTGGAGCGGTCGTCTCGGAGCTGGCGCCGCACGTCGAGGCGACGCCGGGGACGTTCCCGAGGCGCAACCGGGTCATCGCCGGGATGTCCGATGCCACGGTGGTGGTCGAGGCCCCGGCCAAGAGCGGGGCGCTCATCACCGCGTCGTGGGCGCTCGAAGAGGGTCGGGACGCGTTTCTCGTGCCGGGCTCGGTGGGCGAGGCAGCCTCGGCCGGCTGCCTGTCGTTCCTGCGCGAGTACCCCGCCGCCGCCCGCATCGTGGCCGGCGTCCCACAGCTGCTCGATGACCTCGGCCTCATCGATCACGACGTGCCGGTCGCGACGGCCGCCACGCCCGACGCGGAGGCGACGCTCGTGGAGCTGGGCGGCACCGCCGGCCGGATCGGTCGCGAGCTCGTGGCGGGCCTGGCCACCGTCGATGAGCTCGTCGCCGTGAGCGGCCTGCCGGTTGCGACCGTGCTCGGAGCGTTGACGCTGCTCGAGGACCGCGGACTCGTTCGCGGCGCGTACGGCCGGTACCGTCCCAGCGGCGCCTTGGCCGTGGCGGAACCCGTCAGACGCAACGCGACCGGCACGCCATAAGCGCGACCGTTTGCCCATGGTTGGCGCGCAGTGCTAGCCTTGGGCACGTCGCGCACCCCCAAGCGCGCAGCCAGCCCTCTGCTCTGGCCAAGCCCCAGCGACCAGGAGCACAGCCCTCTATTGCGCAAGCTCGCCGCCTCGGCGATGGCATTGCCGTCGACTGCCCACGTCTACACCCGAGCGCTCACCCGCGCTCCGCTCGCCGTCCGCTTCGGTGTCGGCATCGTCCTCGCCACCGTGATCGGCGCTGGGGCGATCGTCGCCAACGGCGTGACCTCGACCACCGCGACGCCGCCGACGGCAATAGTCCCGCTGACCCGCGCGGCGTTCACGTCGGCGGTCACGACCGGCCTGGCCCTCGATGAGCCGCTGACCGTCCGCTTCAACACCCCGATGGACCGCGAGTCCGTCGCCGCGGCGCTGCGCGTCGAGCCGCCGAGCGCTGTCGACCTGGCGTGGGACGCCAGCGGTCGTACGCTCACCATCCGGCCCCACGAGGCGTGGCGCACGGACACGCTCCATTCGGTCTTCGTCGATTCGGGCGCCCTGGCCGAATCCGGCCAGCCCATGTCCAAGCCGGTTCGGGCGTCGTTCCTGACCCGTCCCGCGTCGTCGGGCCGCATCGAGGCCACGCGACCGCGTTCGGACAAGGTCACGGTCAACACGGCATTCACGCTGACGTTCTCGCGACCGGTCACGACCGCGTCGGTGGCCGCCGGATTACGCGCCGATCCGGTGATGGACGGCACGCTGGTCCCGACCGAATGGGCGCCCGACGGGACGAGCTTCACCTTCACCCCGCGCAACGACCTGCCGTCGAACACGAGCTTCACGCTGTCGGTGGCGGGCGCTCGCACGCTCGACGGGGAGGTGATCGCGCCGTTCTCGGAGCAGATCCGGACCGTCACTGCGCCGCGTATCGAGCGCATCCGCCCCAAGAACGGCGCCAGCGGCATCGACCGCCACGCCAAGATCACGCTCAGGTTCAGCCAGAAGATGGACAAGGACTCCACCAGGGACGGCATCAGCGTGACCGTCAATGGCAAGGCCGTGAAGGGCAAGATCAGCTTCAGCAAGAACGGCGAGGTCGCGACGTTCAAGCCGAAGAAGGCGTTCCCGTATCGGGCCAAGGTCCGCGTGACGGTCTCCCGCAGCGCGACGAGCATCGTCGACACGCCACTCAACAAGAAGACCTCGGCAACCTTCCGGGTCGAGCGCAGGCCGCCTCCGCCGTCATCCGGTGGCGGCCCGTCGGTCAGGATCGGGAGCGGCGGCGGGGGCGGCGGCGGGAGCTGGGCCGGGGTCGAGCGCTACTACCTCGGCCTCATGAACTGCACGCGGACCGGCGGCTGGGTCACATCATCCGGCTCGTGCTCCAGCCCCGGTGGCCGCAACGTCGCCCCGCTGCGACTCGACTCCGGCATCTCGAGCAACGTCTCGCGGCCGTACGCGCGCCTGCTGGCGACAACCGGCCAATGCAGCCACTACGCAGACGGCGGTCCCGATGACCGGCTCCGCCGCGCGGGGTACACGGGCTCCAACTGGGGCGAGAACATCGGCTGCCGTGGGGGCAATCCGTACGCCGCGGTCCTCGCGACGCACCTCTTCTACCAGAGCGAGCGCTCGTACAACGGGGGCCACTATCGAAACCTGATGGACGCCGGCTTCAGCCGCGTCGGCATCGGCGTGTGGGTGTCCGGTGGCAATGTGCGCTTGGTGATCGACTTCTATCACCCCTGACCCCGGACGATCGGACCAGGTGACGGCGGGCACCACCGCCGACAGGATGACGACGTGATTCGCGACGTCGTTCTCCACATCAACAACGAACAGCCGCTGCGTGCCGACCTCTTCGAGTTCCCCGAGGCGGACGCCGTCCTGCTGCGCTGCACGAACCTGCGCACGTTGAACAACTCTCGGCCGGTGTTCGTCGATGACCTGAACTCGATCTTCTTCTTCCCGATGCTGCACCTGCGCTTCATCGAGGTGCTGCCGAAGTCGCAGGCGGAGGCGAACCTCTCGCTCGGCCCGGGCGAAACGCCGATCCCCGTCCCCTTGGCGGCGCCGGCTCCCGAACCGGAGCCCGAGGAGGATCTCGAGATCGACGAGGACTTCCTGCGCAAGGTGCGCGAGGCCTGACGCCCGGGTCCCGTCCGATCCGAGGGCCAGTGGGGCAGCGTATTGCCGCCATTCGTGCTGGGAGTGTGAGGGTGACGCGGAAGCCCGGTCCGCGGTGACCTTGTTGCTGCCCGTACCTCGATGATTCGTGCCTCGCCCGCGATTGCCCGTTAAGGACGGCCCGACCCACGAGCTACGGTGCTGCCAGGTGCACGCAGCACGAATGGGTGCGATTCCGCGGCGGTCAGTGGGATCCCGGCGCGGCTCGCGGTAGACCGGCCGCGAAGGCGGCGGTGCTAGACTCCCGGCCGTGCCAAAGAACCTTGTGATCGTCGAGTCGCCCGCAAAGGCTCGGACGATCGAGCGCTACCTCGGCCCGGACTACAGCGTCCTGGCCTCCTACGGCCATGTCCGCGACCTTCCCGAAAACCCCGGCAAGGGCAAGTTCGGCGTGGACGTCGACCACGACTTCGAACCGGAGTACGTCGTCTCCGACGACCGGCGCAAGCAGGTCAACGAGATCGAGCGGGCCGCTCAGGGAGCCGACGCGGTCTATCTCGCCACGGACCTCGACCGCGAAGGTGAGGCGATCGCGTGGCACGTGGCCGAGGCGGCCCACGTCCCCACCGACAAGGCGCGCCGGGTGACGTTCTCCGAGATCACCGAACCGGCGATCCGGGAGGCGTTCGCCAACCCGCGGTCGATCGACCAGAACCTCGTCGACGCGCAGCAGACCCGCCGGATCGTCGACCGGCTCGTCGGCTACACGCTGAGTCCGCTCCTCTCGCGGAAGGTGCGTGGCGGCCTGTCGGCCGGTCGCGTGCAGTCGGTCGCCGTTCGCCTGGTCGTCGAGCGCGAGCGTGAGATCAACGCGTTCGTCGCCAGGGAGTACTGGACCCTCGAGGCGATCCTCGCGACGGAAGCGGGCGAGCGCTTCGCCGCAGAGCTCGTCCGCATCGACGGGGAGCCACTCGACGTCGCCGACGCCGATACGGCAGAGCGTCACGCGACGGCCCTGCGCGACCTGCACCCGCGCGTCACGAAAACCGGCACCCGGACCCAGAAGCGCTCACCGGCACCGCCGTTCACCACCTCGACTCTCCAGCAGGAGGCCAGCCGCAAGCTCGGCTTCAGCCCGAAGCGCACGATGTCGATCGCGCAGCGCCTGTACGAGGGCGTCGACACGCCCGACGGGCACGTCGGCCTGATTACCTACATGCGGACCGACTCAACGGCGATGGCCGGCGTCGCCATGGGCGAGGCGCGCGACGTGATCGCGGCCCGCTACGGCGAGCCGTACACGATGCCCAAGGGCCGGGTCTACCGGACCAAGGCGAAAGGCGCCCAGGAGGCCCACGAGTCCATCCGTCCGACCAGCTTCCAGCGCGTCCCGGACGCCCTCGAATCGACGCTCAAGCCCGAGGAGCTGCGCCTGTACCGGCTGATATGGCAGCGCGCCCTCGCATCGCAGATGGCGGCCAAGGAGCTCGAGACCACGACGGTCGAGCTGGCCGACGGCCCGTACGAGCTGCGCGCGAGCGCCACGCGGACCCTGTTCGACGGCTTCGCCCGTGTCTACACCGAGGGCCGTGACGATGCCGCCGGCGAAGAGGACGAGGAGAGCGCGCGGCTGCCGTCCCTTGCCGAAGGCGACCGGACGTCGGTCGAAGGGGTCACCCCGACGCAGCACTTCACCGAGCCGCCGCCGCGCTACACCGAGGCGACGCTGATCAAGGCGCTCGAAGAGCACGGCATCGGGCGGCCGTCGACCTATGCGGCCACCATCTCCACGATCCAGGACCGCGGCTACGTCCGCGTCGAGGAACGCCGGCTTCGGCCCGAGCTCGTCGGCGAGATCGTCACCGACCTGCTCGTCAACCATTTCGGGGATTACGTCGACCTGGCGTTCACCGCCCGGATGGAGGAGGAGCTCGACGAGGTCGCGCGCGGCGAGCGACCGTGGGTGCCGTTGCTGCGCGCGTTCTATGGCCCCCTCAAGGAGCGCGTGGACGAGAAGCGCCGTGAGCTGCGCCGGAGCGACTTCACGACCGAGGAGACGGACGAGGTCTGCTCGCTCGGTCATCCCATGGTGATCCGGCTGGGTCGCAACGGGCGGTTCCTCGCGTGCTCGCTGTACCCGGAGCACAAGGAGTCGCGCCCGCTGCCCGGCGAGGAGCCGCCGAAGCTGGAGGGCGAAGGGGAGGCCTGCCCGAAGTGCGGCGAGGGCACGCTCGTTTCGCGGCGCGGCCGGTTCGGTCCGTTCGTCGGCTGCTCGCGCTACCCCGACTGCGACTACATCAAGCGCGAGGGTCCGCCGCCGCCCGATCCGCTGCCCTTCGAGGTCGTCTGCCCCAAGAACGCCGACGGCACGCTCGTGGCGCGTCGCGCACGACGCACCGGAAACGTCTTCTGGGGGTGTTCGAACTACCCGAAGTGCGATTTCACCACGAACAACCAGCCGCTCGGCGGGCTGCACGACACCGACGATGGCCCGCTCGCGCGCAAGGGCGAGGCAGCGATCTGCCTCAAGTGCGGCTCGACGAGCGACACGGCGCCGGACGACATCCGGCCCGGGGTGCGCTATGCGGGCGGGCCGCCCGACCCGAGCGCCTTGCAGCGGCCGCGCGCCGGCGGCCGGCGGAACGGCTCGAACGGGAGCGGCGGTCGCGGGCGTGGATCCGCATCGCGCAATGGCGGCGCGCACCGCGGTGGGGCGAGCCGCGCCGCTTCGGAACCCTCCGCCGAGGAGTGAACGGGTCGGCCGGCACGGCGACCGACCCCGCGCTCGAGAGATTCCTCCGCGGCCTCGCAGCGCGTGACGCTTCGTCGAACACGCAACGGTCCTACGCG
>DASTYU010000100.1:0-34965 GCA_035764655.1 Candidatus Limnocylindrales bacterium | reverse complement strand
CAGCGGCCTCAACGGCAACTGAGCGGACCATCGGGCGACCGCCAGCCGTTGGGCCGGCCCAGGAGACGGAAAGATGGATGCACCGGTTGTGACCACGACAACGACGCGACTGACAATGCCGCAGCGCAGCCGGCTCAGCACGCTCGTCGTGATGGCCGTCACGACCGCGATCATCGTCGCTGTCGCGGTCCTGGCGAACCAGCCGAACACGCCGCCCGGAAGCCTGACCGCCGTCACCCTGTCCGGAGCAGCCGGCGGCGCAGCACCGGCGGTGGGCGAACCTGCGCCCGATTTCGCGACGACAACGATCGACGGCGCGTCGGTCCAGCTCAGCGCCTTCAAGGGTCAACCGGTCTGGCTGACCTTCGGGGCCAGCTGGTGCCAGCCCTGCCGTGCCGAGAATGCCGACATCAAGGCGATCGCGGAGAAATACGCGCCCAGTGGACTGGTGGTGCTCGCGGTATTCATCTCCGAAGACGCGCCGACGGTCAAGGACTACGCCGACCGCGTCGGACTTGGTTATCTCAAGGTCGCCGATCCGTCGACGACCATCGCCTCCCGGTATCGCATCCTCGGCATCCCCTCCCACTTCTTCATCGACGCGGACGGAGTCCTGCAGTCGATGAAGATCGGGACGCTTGACCCCGCGGCGATGGAGGAGGCCGTCGCGGGGATCAGGCGATGACTGACCCTCGAGATCCGAGCGGGGCGGAACCGCGCTCCGGAGCCAGCGCGGCACCGGGTGGTGACCGCGGGCCCCCGGATCCCGCGTCGTCGATACCCCGCCGCGGCATTCGCAGCGCCGTTGGCCGCCCATTCGGTCTGCTGGCCAGGATCCCCCATCCTCCCCTCCGAAGCCGACGCGGCTGGTTCATCATCGTCGTCCTGATCGCGGGCCTGGCCTCGGCGCTGACCATCGCCGGGGCGGCCGCCGTGAGCTGGACCGAGACCGCGGACTTCTGCGGCCGGTGCCACACGATGGACCCGGAGCTCAAGGCGTACGCCCAATCGCCCCATCGCGATGTGCCCTGTGCCGAGTGCCATGTCGAACCCGGCATCGGGGGCTGGATCAAGTCCAAGGTCAACGGCACGCGGCAGATCCTGCTGCTGCTGGCGGGGGCCTATCCGACGCCGATCCCCGCCCCGGACCACGCGGACCTGCCGCCGACGAACAAGACGTGCCTGCGCTGCCATGACGTGAAGGCACTCACCGAGAACGGCGGGCCCGTGAGGCTCGTGATCCAGGAGCGCTACAAGTCCGACGAGGCCAACTCGAAGGATTCCATCGCGCTCGTCCTGCGCCCGTCGGGCTTCGGCAGTGCCAACCCCACCCGGGGAGTCCACTGGCACATCGTGCAGGACGTCGAGTACCTGACACCCGACCTCCGGGCCCGGACGATCGACTACGTCGCGATGGATGCGCCCGGCGGACCGAAGGAGTACATCGCCTCCTCGCAGATCACCGATCCGTCCGACGTCCAGCCCGACATCGATCGCCTCAAGGCCGAGCAGCGGCAGCGGCGAATGGACTGCATCGACTGCCACAACCGCGTCGGTCACGGCGTCCTGTCGCCGGAAGCTGCGATCGACGACGCGCTGGCTGCAGGCCAGATCGATCCCGAACTGCCGTATGTCAAGCGCGAGGCATCCGTGCGGCTCTCGGCCGATCACGCGTCGCTCGACGAGGCGGACCGGACGATCGAGGGCCTGCGGACGTTCTACCGCTCTCGATATCCCCTGGTGGCCAACACAAAGGCACGCCAAATCAACGCGACGATCGACAGCCTGAAGGGCATCTACCGCCTGGTGGCCACACCGGAGATGCGGGTCACCGGGACGACCTACCCGAGCAACCTCGGACACCAGGCGAGTCCCGGATGCTTCCGCTGCCACGACGGAGCCCATTACCGTGTCAGGGACGGCGCCAAGACGGCGGAGACCATCCCGTCCGCCTGCGCGACATGCCACACCTTCCCGCAGATCGGGTCGTCAACGTCGGGGGTCCTGATCGGTGGGCGTCCGACGACCCACGACAACCGCCTGTGGGTCTTCGACCACAAGCTCACGGCGGGCTCGCTCGATCCGTCGGGCACGTCGTGCGGGTCGTGTCACACCCGTCCGTACTGCGAGAACTGCCACAACACCGAGGCGGTCCACGTGCCGCATGACGACATGGTCTACAACCACGGTGCCGTCCTGCGGAATGTCGGGGCGCAGGCATGCGCCTACTGCCACCAGCAGCCGTACTGCGCCCAGTGCCATGCGAACCCCGTGCTGCCCGACCCGTTCGCACCGAGCGGCGCCCCCGCTTCATCGCCCGACGAGACAAGCGGCCCCACGTCCAGTCCGGGTCCCGGGCCATGAGCATCGTGGCGCATCGCGACGGACGCACGGCTGAGTGGATGAGCATCCACGAGGCTGCCTCGCTGGTTGGTGTCTCACCGGCCACGCTTCGCCGTTGGTGCGACGCCGGCGACATCCGCGCGTTCACGACACCCGGAGGGCATCGCCGTTTCTCGCGACGGGCGATCACCGGGCTGCTCCCACCTGGGCCCGCTCCGGCCACTGATGGACAGGTCGACCGCGTCGGAGCCGTGCTGCTTCGCAAGATGCGGCTCGCATCGCGACGAATCGCCGCGGAGCCACCGTGGACGGATGCGCTGACGGTCGCGGACCGTCAGGGCCTGGAGGAGCTCGCCCGCCAGATGGTGGCCGGTGTCGTCTCCGCCCTGCGCGTGGAACCGTCGCGACGTCGGCCCGTGCTGTTGCCGGGCAGGGACGTGGCGATGCGCTGGGGCGAGCTGGTGGCCCGTCGCGGGGTGCCCTTCGACGCCATGGTCGAGGCCGGCCTCCTCCTCGATACCCTGGTGGTCCACGAGGTCGCGGAGGCCGCGGGTCGGCTCGGGCTGAGCGCCTCGGAGGCCGCTCGCTGGCTCGAGCTCACGGCCGACTGCGCAAACCGCTTCCTTGCCGACGCGATGCGGGGCCATACCGCGGCACGGGCCCCAAGCGGGTCGGCGGCCGCTGAAGGTGATCCACCATGACCCGCGCGCGGGCTCGGGCCCGGCTGCTCCGCATGCGGGCACGTCGAGTGTGGAAACGTATCCGGCCACGCTCGCGTCGGAGCGTCGCGGTCCTCGCCGTCCTCGCCGGCGGGATAGCCCTGGCACTCCTGGGGGCGGCCAGGCTGGGCCCACCGATCATCGCCGAATATGCCTTCCGGCCAGAAGCAAACGCCGCGACTTGGCGTTCCCAGGTCCCGACGTACGGCGATGTCGCAATGTGCGCGCGCTGCCACGAAGCGCAGTACGCCCGGCTCACCACGGCGACACACGCCGGCATCGGCTGCGAGAGCTGCCACGGGCCGCTCGGCCAACACGCCCTGGCCAGTCCCGGCACCCCTGAGGCCGAGGTGGCGGCGGCCGTGCCCACCGACCAGGTTTGCGCGAGCTGTCACGTGCCGGTCACGGGCCGCCCGGCATTCGTGCGTCAGATCGTGCCGCCCAAGCACTACGTCGCGGCATGCCTTGCCTGCCACGATCCCCATACCGGCATCTCGAACCGACCGCCCGTCGTGGAACACACGCTTGACAACCTGCCCCCGTGCATCACCTGCCACGGCGCCGAGGGTTTCAAGGCGCGGAACCAGCGCCATCCCGTGGTGGACTCCGACGACCCGACCTGCCTCGCCTGTCATCTGCCCGGGCGCGGTCCGCTGCCCACGGAGTCCGGGCCGCCCGACCAACGGACGGGCAGCCGATGAACGCCATTCCGGCGCCGGTCGAACGCGACGACGTTCCGGCTGCACCGTCCCCCAGGGTGAACCGTCGACGCTTCCTCGGCTTCAGTCTGACCGTGCTGGCCGGTGTCGCCGGTGCAGCCATCCTCGATCGGCTCGTGCCGGTATACGACGACGAGGTCGACGCTGCCGCGCCGCTCGTTCCAGCGTACGACGCCGCGAGCAAGACGTGGACGTTCGTGGTGGACACCAGCCGCTGCATCGGCTGCGGCCTGTGCGTGTCGGCGTGCAAGGAGGAGAATCACGTCCCCGACGAGCCCCAGTACAACCGGACCTGGGTCGAACGACACGCGGTGAGCGAACAGGGGACCGTGTACGTTGACGCGCCGGCGGCGGGCATCGACGGATTCCCGCCGACCTCGACCGCGCCCGGAGCGGACGACGCAGCAATCGTCTCGGCCTACTTCGTTCCCCGGCTGTGCATGCAGTGCGAGGTATCGCCATGCACGACGGTCTGCCCGGTCGGAGCCACGTACCGAACGCCCGAAGGGGTCATCCTCGTCGATGCCGACCGGTGCATCGGCTGCGGCTACTGCATCACGGCCTGCCCGTATGGCGCGCGCTACATCGTGCCGGCCGCCGAAACGACGCCCCAGGGGGTGGCCGGCGTGGCGGACAAGTGCACGTGGTGCTATCACCGGATCAGCAAGGGGCGGCAGCCGGCCTGCGTCGAGGTCTGCCCGGTCGGCGCCCGTCGCTTCGGCGACCTGGGCGATCCAGCCGACCCGATCCACGAGGTGCTCGACGCAGACGCCGTTGAGGTCCTCCACCCCGAATACGGGACGCGACCGCGGGTGCTCTACGTGGGCCCGGTAACGGCGGAGGCGTGATCGTGACGACCGCCGAAGGCAGCATCGCCCGTCCCGGCCGGACGGCTACCTTGCTGGGCCGGGAGGTCCCGCTCGACCCTCGGGTCCTGCTGGCGGCCGCAGTCGCGGACGTCCGCTCGATGCCCCGTTCGTTGAAGGTGTGGCTGGCCGTCCTGCTCCTGCTCATGGGCATCGCGGCCATCGCGGCGTTGATCGCGCTGCCTCCAGGCTGGGAGGTCTTCGGGACGTCGCCCTCTGTGGAGTGGGGGCTGCTGATCGTCGGCTATGTCTGCTTCGCGATCACGACCAGCGGGCTGTGCCTCGCCAGCTCCCTGGGAACCGTATTCGGCGTCGACCGCTTCCGCCCGCTCGAGAAGCGTCACGCGATCCTGGCGGTGCTCTGCCTCACCTCCGCGTTCGGCATCATCGCGCTCGACTTGCACTGGCCGGTTCGCCTCCTGTTCGGGGCCATCCTGTCGCCGTCGCCCAGCTCGCCCATGTGGTGGATGGGCGTCTTCTACGGCGGCTATCTGTGCCTGCTGCTGGTCGAGGTCTGGTCGATGTTCAGCGACCACCCTCGCGTCCATCAGTGGGCCTGCACGCTGGCGGCATGCATGGCCGTGCTCGCACCGGCGACGCTCGGGGCGGTGTTCGGCGTGCTCACCGCTCGACCGTTCTGGCATGGCCCGCTCAGCGCCGTGTGGATGGTGGCCTCTGCCTTCCTCGCCGGCGTCGCCCTCCTCGGGATCGTGTTCTACGGGGTCGTCCGCCTGCGCCGGTCGGGCTTCGAGCGTGCCGGCAGGCTGGCGATACCCGCGCTCCGGCTGCTGCTCGGGCTGGGCACCATCGTCGTCGGGGTCCTGCTCGCTCGGCACATGCTGGCCGGGCTCGACGGGGACGAGCCGGGCGTGCGGGCCGCGACCCGGTCGGTCCTCGAGGGACCGCTGGCGCCTCAGTTCTGGGCCCTGCGGGTGGGCTTCGGGCTGGCACTCCCGCTGCTGCTCATCCTGCTTCCCTGGACTCGCACGCCGGCCGGCCTGCTCGTGGCCTCGGTCGGCGCCCTGACCGGCGTGCTCGTGGATCGCTGGCTGTTCGTGGCTGCCGGCCAGATCGCGCCGGTCACCGCCTCGGCCGGCGTGGTGTCCGAGGGGTACGCGCCTTACAGCCCCAGCCCGGTCGAGATCGCGATCGTCGTGGGGGCCGGCGCATTCGTGGCCTTCGGGTACACGCTCGCCGAGCGCTATCTCGACCTACGTGAGTCCGACGTCCACTTCGGAGTCAACCTCGCACCGCTCTCCGACGTGGTGCGCTGGACAGGAATGGCCGCCCGGGCAGAGCTTGCGAGCCATCTGCCACGACCGGGCCGTCCCGCGCCAGCGGCCGATGGCGCTCCGCCCGCTGCCGGGCACGCTCCGCCGGCGAGCGAGGACGGAAGTCCGCCATGATCAGGCGAGCGCTCACCGGCCGTGGCTACTGGCTGATCGTGGCGATCCTCGTCGTGCTGCTCGGCGGGCTCGGCGGCTTCCTGGCGATCGAGGTCGTCCTCCCCGAGGCGGGCGACGCCTTCTTCGCCGCAGCGAGCCCCACGCCCGTCGAGTCACCAACCCCCGGCGCGTCGGCCGCGGCGCTGGCACCGATGGCCGTCCGCATCCCGGCCGACTCCGATTGTGCTGGCTGTCATGCCCCGGGCGACGCCATCGCAATCACGGACGTCCCCAGGATGGCCCATCCCATCGACGGCTGGAGGGACTGCACGGCGTGCCACGCGGACGATCGGCTCGTTAGAACGGCGCCGGGTCATTCCGGCATCCACCGGCAGCTGTGCCTGGCCTGTCACCGCGAGCCCGATCCGGATGCTTCGGCCCTGCCGCGACCGCACCACGTGGTGCCCGGCAAGGCGTGCATCGCCTGTCATGGATCGAGCGCGCCACTCCCCACCGACATGACCGGCCGCGCGAACTGCTGGGTCTGCCACCCGGGGAAGGACACGGAGCGGCTCTTCCAGGGGACATCGGGGGAGGCCACACCGAGCGCAACACCGGCCGACGTTGCCCCGACGGCCAATCCTTGACCACGATCGCGCGCCGCGGGTAGGCGGTGATGCCCCTCAGCCGACCTCGTCCCGCCAGGAATGCTCGGGGGCGTACCCGAGCAGCCCGCGCGCATGATCGATCGCAAGGAGGGTCTCGCGGCCCTGGACGGGGCGGGTCAGCGGAACGCCCGGGTAGACCTCGGCCATCAGCTCCGCGCTGTCGCGCCGCATGCACGTGTCTCCCGCGGCGATGATCGCGACCTCGGCCCCGGTGATATCCGCTTCGAGTGACCGGCGAACCGCCTGTGCCACGTCGCGCGCGTCGACGTAGCCCCACAGGTTCCACTTGCGCGCGAGCGGGTCGTCCTGCCACGTCGGGAACGTGGCGTAGTCGGGTGGCTCCATGATGTTCGAGATCCGCAGGCCGATGAAGGGCACGCCGGTTCGTCGGTTGAACTGCTCGGCCATGGCCTCGCCGATGAGCTTGGACAGCGCGTACGACGTCTCGGGTCGGGGCGGGTGGCGCTCGTCGATCGGCGCGTATGCGGGCGGATCGTCGAACGGCAGGCCGAGCACCGTCTCGCTCGAGGCCCACACGACGCGCGCGACATGCCGCTCGACGGCCGCCGAGAAGACGTTGTAGGTCGACATCGCGTTGTTGCGGAACGTTTCGCCGGCGGCCCGGATCTCCGGCGCCGGGATGGCGGCGAGGTGGACCACGGCGTCGGCGTCGGCGACCACCTCGTGGCATTGACCCAGATCGGTGAGATCGGCCAGGACGCACAGGCCGTGCGCGGAGCCGTCGTGCGCGGCGTCCACATTGAGTACGTCATGGCCTCGCTCGCGGAGGTCGCGCACCACCCAGCGCCCCGCTTTGCCGCTGCCTCCCGTCACGACGATTCGCACGACATCCTCCAAACGACGCAATCGTATGGCCGCAACGCTATGCTACGCTCCGCGCATGCCCAGGAGCCAGGACCCCGCGCGACCGGAAACCGACGACGGCCGCGGCCCACGGCTGACCACGATGCGCGACATTGCGCGCGAGGCGGGCGTCTCGCAGAGCACGGTCTCGCGCGTCCTCAACGACGCGCCCACCCGCGTCCCGATCGCGGCCGAAACGCGCGAGCGCGTGACGCTCGCGGCACGACGCCTGGGCTATCGGCCGAACCCGCTCGCCCGCGGCCTGCGCGGCGCCCCGACGATGCTGCTCGGCGCCGTCGTGCGCGACATCACCGACCCGTTCTTCGCGGGGGCCATCGAGGCCCTTTCGGTCGAGGCGATGGCCCGCGGCTACAACGTGGTGCTCGGCCATGCGCACAGCCGCGCGGACGAAGCGCTTGCGCTGACGGCAGTGCTCGAGACACGACACTGCGACGCGATCGTGCTGCTCGGGGACGTCCAGGACCAGCCGCGCCTGCTCGCCGACCTCAAGGATTCGCTCGTCCCGGTCGTCGCACTGTGGCAGGGCTCGAGCGCGCTCGGCGTGCCGACGATCGATGTCGACAACGAGGCCGGCGTCCGCGCGGCGGTCGACCACGTCGCGGGCCTCGGCCACACGCGGATCGCCTTCATCAGCGGCCGGCCGCTCGGCGACATCCTGGAGCGGGAAGCGGCATTCATCGAGATCATGACCGAGCGTTTCGGCGGCGTCCCGGACGGCCACCTGCAGCACGTGTCCAACACACCATCGGGTGGCGAGATGGCCGTGGAACTGCTGATGCGCCTCGCACAGCCGCCCACGGCGATCGTCGCGTCGACGGACACGCTCGCGTTCGGGGTCCTGCATGCCGCCCACGCGATGGGCAAGCGAGTGCCGGACGACCTGTCCGTGGTCGGCTTCGACGACATCGCGCTGGCGGGCCATACGGTCCCGGCGCTCACGACCCTGCGGATGCCCTCCCGCGAGATCGTCGGTGAGGGTCTCGACATCGCCATCGAGCTGTCCCGGAACCCCGGTCAGCGAGCCGCCCGATCCGTCAGGGTCATCCCGCCCGAACTGATCGTCCGCCAGTCGACGGCGCCGCCACCGGGTTGACGAGGAGGATCGGGTGAGCCACGGACAGGCGAACGGGGAAACGATCCAGGCCGGCCACGCCGTTCTCGGGATCGAGCTCGGATCGACGCGCATCAAGGCATCTCTCATCAGCCCCGACACGACGCCGCTCGCGTCCGGTGCACACGCCTGGGAGAACCAGCTCAGGGACGGCGTCTGGACGTACGCCATGGACGACGTCTGGAACGGCCTGGCCGCGTGCCTCGGGTCACTTCGCGACGACGTGCGCGGGCGCTATTCGGTCGAGTTGACGACCGTCGCGGCCATGGGCGTCAGCGCGATGATGCACGGGTATGTAGCCCTGGACGCCGAAGGCAACCTGCTCGTGCCATTCCGCACATGGCGCAACACCATCACGGGCCAGGCCTGCGCCGAATTGAGCCCGCTGCTGGAATTCGCCGTCCCGCAGCGGTGGACCATCGCCCACCTGTACCAGTCGATCCTGGAGAGCCAGCCGCACGTGCCGCGGATCGCTCACGTCACCACCCTGGCCGGGTACGTCCATTGGCGTCTCACCGGCCAGCGCAGTGTCGGCGTCGGCGAGGCCTCCGGGATCTTCCCGATCGACCCGCGCACCGCTGACTGGGACGCCGCCCGTATGGAGGCGTTCGACGCCCTGATCGGTCCGCGCAACCTGGGCTGGACGCTGCGCGACATCCTTCCCAAGGTCCTGCCCGCCGGCCGGCAGGCGGGCTCGCTCACCGTTGAGGGCGCACGACTGCTCGACCCGGGCCAAGCCCTCGGGGACGGGATCCCGGTGTGTCCCCCCGAGGGCGACGCGGGCACCGGGATGGTCGCCACCAACGCCGTCCGCCCACGCTCCGGGAATGTCTCCGCGGGAACCTCGGTCTTCGCGATGATCGTGCTCGAGCGAGGCCTGGCGCGCGTCCACGAGGAGATCGATCTCGTGGTCACGCCCGACGGGATGCCGGTCGCCATGGTCCACTCGAACAACGGCTCGTCGGACCTGGACGCATGGATCGCGCTCCTCGGCCAGGCCGCCAGGGCGCTGGGCGCCGAGGCGGGGCCGGACGACCTCTACGCGAAGCTGCTGCCGCTGGCGCTGCGGGGAGATCGCGACGCGGGCGGGCTGCTGTCGATCAACTACGTGTCCGGCGAGCACATCACCGGCTTCACCGAAGGCAGACCGCTGTTCGCGCGCAACCAGGACAGCACGTTCACCCTGGAGAACTTCCTCCGGGCGCTGTACTTTGCGTCGCTGTGCGCCCTGCGCACCGGGATGAACATCCTGACCGAGGAAGAAGGGGTGATCGTCGAGGAGATCCGCGGCCATGGCGGCTTCTTCAAGGGCGGCGACACCGGGCAGCGCATGATGGCGGCCGCGCTGAACGTGCCGGTCAGCATCTCCGCAACCGCCGGCGAGGGCGGCGCGTGGGGCATGGCCGTGCTCGCCGCATACATGCTCCGCGCCGACGAGGCGCAGACGCTGCCCGACTACCTCGATGAGCGGATCGCCCACAGTGTCGGGAAGCCGATCGAGCCGGACCCGCTTGATGTGGCGGGGTTCGAGGAGTTCTTTGCACGGCACGCCAGGGGCCTGGCCATCGAGCGCGAAGCGCTCAACGCGCTCGCCTGATCAGCGCTGCCCGTAATAGGCGCCGGCGCCGTGCTTGCGGTCGAAATGGCGTGACAGGAGCTCCTCGCCGATCTCCGAGGTCGACGCTTCGAGGGCGAGCGTCCGGAACGCCATGGCCGCGACGGCTTCGAGGGCGACCGCGGTCTCGACCGCGCTCGTGGGCGTGCGCCCCCACGTGAAGGGACCGTGTGATGCGACGAGAACGGCCGGCGCCTCGACCGGGCTCCGGCCGGCACGTTGGAGGGTCTCGACGATGACCCGCCCCGTGTCTGCTTCATAGGCGTCCCCCAGCTCCTCGGGGCGCAGCGCCCGCGTCACCGGGACGTCGCCCCGGAAGAAGTCGGCGTGCGTCGTCCCGAAGCACGGGATGGGCTTCCCGGCCTGCGCCCACGCGCTCGCGTAGGGCGAGTGGGTATGGACGACGCCGCCGACGTCGGGAAACGCCTGGTACAGGGCGCGATGGGTCGGAGTGTCAACGGACGGCCGCAGATCGCCTTCGACGACGCGCCCGTCCTCGAGCGCGACGACGACCAGGTCATCGGGCCGCAACGTGGCATATGGGGCGCCGCTGGGCTTGATGACGAGGACGCCTGCGTCACGGTCGACGCCGCTGACGTTGCCGAACGACAGGGTGACCAGACCCGCCCGATCGATCGCCGCGTTGGCCGCGGCAACCTCGGCTCGCAGCTCGTCGAGCCGTCCGCTCACGCGGTGTGCTCGCCTTCTCCGGTCGGGATCCACACGCGCATCGCCCCCTGCCGACGGTTCGCCCAGGCGAAATATGGGACGGCATCGATCGCACTGGGCGTGGCGCCGGACAGGCGGACGCCCACGACCGACGGCGCCACATCGCCTCGCTCGGTGTCACCAACGTCCCCCGCCGGCAACCGGACGTCCTCGAGTTCGATACCGGGCGGCAGGTCGGCCGCCTCGAGGCAGTAGACGAGCGGTCCGCGCTCGATTGCGACACACCCGCGGACCGCGTCGACGTGTCGGTGAGGTCGGGTGACCCGCGGCGTCACCCCCAGGTCGAGCTCGATCCGGTCGCCGGACTGCCAGCGGCGCGTCCACGCCGCGCCGCGGCCGCCGCCAGCCTCGTGCGTGGCTTCGCCCGGGCCGGCCACGGTCGCGGACGTCGCCCAGGAAGGGATGCGCAGGCCGACGCGGACCGGCGCGTCGGGTGCCTCGTCGACCGAGACGACGACCCGGCCGGACCACGGATAGTCCGTGTCCACCCGGAGCCTGATCGTGCCGCCAGCCGCAGGCGCGCTGATCTCCGACGTCGCGTACTGCTGGATCGTCAGCCCGTGCTCATCCGCCGTAGCCAGGTATGCAGGCCAGGAGCCGAACGTCCGCATCAGGTTCGGCGGGCAGCACGCGCACGGGAACCACGGCGATCGCTCAGGGACCCCGTCCTCCTCTGCGACCCGATGCGTCCGTCGCTGGAGCGGGTTCTCGTACGAGAACGACACGCCGTCCAGCCCGACGCCCGACAGCACGCCGTTGAGGATCGTGCGTTCGAGTGTGTCCGCGTGGATCGGATCGCCGGTCGCGAGCAGGAGGCGCCAGGACAGCATGACGCTGGCAATGGCGGCACAGGTCTCGCAGTAGGCACGGTCCGGCGGGAGCTCGTACGGGTCGCCGAACGCCTCATCGCGATGACGGCTGCCGACCCCGCCGGTGATGTAGCTGCGCGTCGCGACCATGTCGCGCCGTCGCCGCAGGACGGCCTCGAGCAGCTCGTCGTCGCCAAGCTCGACGGCAACGTCGACAGCGCCCGAATCGAGGTACAGCTGGCGGACGGCGTGGCCCGCGACGGTCGGCGCGGAGCGCACGGTCGCGTGGTCCTGCCAGTACGCTGCTCCGAACCGGCCCGGCCCGAGGAGCCCGTGGCCACGCCCCTCGAGATGGTGTGCCGCCAGCTTCAGCCAGCGTTCCTCGCCGGTCACGCGGTACAGCTCGACGAGCGCCATCTCGATGATCGGGTGACCGTCGATCCCGGGCCGGCCGTTCGGACCGAGCGCCGCGTCGACATGCGCCGCGGCGCGGGTCGCCACGCTGAGCAGCCGGTCGTCGCCGAGGGCGCGGTGCCAGGCCACGGCCGCCTGGATCAGGTGCCCGAAGCAGTACAGCTCGTGACCCCACAACAGGTCGGTGTACGGGCGCCCGCCACTGAGCACCTGGACGAACGTGTTGAGATAGCCGTCGTCGCGCTGGGCTCGCTCGACGAGGCCGATCGCCTCGTCGGCCGATGTCGCGATGGCGTCGTCCCATTCCCGGCCGAGCTCCCAGCCGGCGCCCTCGAGCCACTTGTAGACGTCCGAATCGAGGAACGGGAATGGCCCCTCGAACATCATCCCGAGCGCCCGATAGCCATCCGTTGCAAGATCCGCCGCAAGCCGGAAGTTGTGCAGCGTGCCCACGGCCTGCAGCTGCTCGAAGCCGTGCGGGATCGTCCGGTCGTGGTTGGTTCTGAGGCGTTCGGCCCAGAAGCCGCCGGTGATGCGGACATCGCGCAGGCCGAGGGCTCGGTACGCGCCGCGGGCGGCCGACGACGGCTGGACCGGAGCGGCGAGCCGGCCGGTGTCGATTGCCACGGTCTAGATGCCCCCGCGGAGGTGGTAATAGGCCGCGTTCCAGCGCAGCTCGCGCCGGAATGCGGGCACCGTGGTGGAGGCGTCGATCGTGACCAGCTCGATGTCGGCGATCTCGGCGAAGTCCTCCAGCGGCTCGACGGGGAGTGCAGTCGTCAGGGCCGTGTGATGCGGACCACCTGCGGTCAGCCACGCCTCGGCGGCCGTCGACAGGTCGGGCCGCGGCCGCCATACCGCGCGCGCCACGGGCAACTTCGGCAACGGCGCTTCGGGTTCGACGATATCGACCTCGCTGGCGATCAGCCGGAAGCGCCGGCCCAGATCGGCCAGGCCGAGGATGACGGCCGGTCCGGGCTTCGCGGTGAACACGAGCCGCACCGGGTCGGACTTGCCGCCGATCGACAGTGGGTGGATCTCGCACGACACGCGGCCGTTCCCGATCGACGGGCAGACCTCGAGCATGTGGGCCCCGAGCACCTCCGGAACGGGGTCTCCGAGGTGGTACGTGTAGTCCTCCATGAAGGACGTCCCGCCGGGAAGGCCGTCCGCCATGACCTTCAGGACCCGGACCAGCGCGCCGGCCTTCCAGTCACCCTCTGCACCGAAGCCGTAGCCGTCGGCCATGAGGCGCTGGACGGCGATGCCGGGCAGTTGCCGCAACTCGCCGAGGTCCTCGAACGTGTCGGTGAATGCGCCGAACCCGCCATCCTCGAGGAACGACCGCAGCGCGACCTCGATCCGGGCCGCATAGCGCAGCTCGTCGTGGCGGTCGCCACCGGTGCGCAGCGGATCGGCGACCTCGTAGGACGACTCGTACTCGCGGACGGTGCTGGCAACCCGATCGCCATCGGCCCGCTCGACGGCCGCGGCGAGCTCGTTGACGCCATAGCCGTTGACCGCGAAACCGAGGCGCGCCTGCGCTTCGACCTTGTCGCCCTCGGTGACGGCCACCTCGCGCATGTTGTCGCCGAAGCGCGCGATCCGGAGCCGCTGCGCCTCGTGCCAGCCGGCCGCGGCCCGGGTCCACCAGCCGATTCGGCGAAGGACCGCCGGATCCTCCCAGTGGCCCACAACCGTCTTGCGGCCGCGGCCCAGGCGGGACTGGATATGCGCGAACTCGCGGTCGCCATGGGCGGACTGGTTGAGGTTCATGAAGTCCATGTCGATCTCGGCCCACGGCAGGTCCCGGTTGAACTGCGTGTGGAGATGGACCATCGGCTTGCGCAGGTTCGTCAGTCCGCGGATCCACATCTTGGCCGGTGAGAACGTGTGCATCCAGGCGATGACGCCGATGCACGCGTCGGCCGCGTCGGCCTCGGCGAGCATCCGGGCGATCTCGTCCGGCGTGGTCACCACCCGCTGCGGCAGGATCCGGACGGGAATGTCCGCGGATTCGTCAAGGCAGACCGCGATCTGGCGGGCGTCGTCCTCGACCGTGCGCAGGACGTCCGGACCGTACAGGTGCTGGCTGCCCGTGACGAGCCAGGCCTCCAGCTGGCGCAGCTGGCCAGTCATCCCTTCACCGCCCCGGACATGAAGCCGCGCATGTAGTAGCGCTGGAGGAGGACGAAGATGAAGATGCAGGGCACCGCCATCACGACCACACCCGCCTCCGTCGCTCCGTAATCGATCACGCCCATCGTCTGCTGGCGCAGGACGGCGATCGCCAGCGGCAGCGGCGACTGGCTCGGGTCGCTGATGAGGATCAGCGGCGCAAAGAAGTCGTTCCAGGCGGCGAGGAACGCGAACAGCACGACCGTGATCAGGCCGGGGAGAACCGCCGGAAGCATGATTCGGCGCAGCACGTCGAACGAGGTGGCGCCGTCGACCAGCGCTGCTTCCTCGAGCTCGGTCGGCACGGCCTCGAACGACACCCGCATCATGAAGGTGGCGAAGGGGAGCTGGTACACGGCCAGGACGAGGCTCAGGCCGACCAGCGTGTTGTCGAGTTCCAGCTGGCGCAGCAGGACGAACAGCGGGATCAGCAGGGTCGCGTACGGCACCATGAGGATCGCCAGCACGATCAGGAACAGGATGTTCTTGCCCGGGAAGCTGAAGCGGGCAAAGGCGTAGCCGCCCAGCGTCGAGACCGACACGGTAAAGAGCACCGTCAACGTCGCGATGACGACGCTGTTCATGAAGTATCGGGGCAGCCCTTCCTGGAAGTGGAACAGCCGCTCGTAGTTGCCAAGTCCGTACCCGAGCGCCTGGGCCGAACCGGCTTGCGCGCTGAACGAGGACACCACGGACCACACGAGCGGGAACAGGAAGATGATGACCAGTCCGCCGGTCAGCACGTAGTAGGGCGTCCGCGCGAACATCGACCCGAGGTTCGTTCGCTCGTTCATGCCACTGCCGTCCCGCGCCGGAGCAGGCGGAACCACATGAGGTTGAGAATCAGCAGCGCGGCGAGCAGGACAAGCGACAGGGCGGCGGCCGTGCCGAGGTTCTGGCGCACAAACGCCTGCTGGTAGATGAGCTGCACGATGGTGACCGTCGAGTTGTCCGGTCCGCCCTTCGTCAGCAGATAGAAGTGGTCGAACGCCAGCAGGGAGCCCGTCACGCACAGGATCAGCGCCAGCGCCAATGACGGGCGCAGCAGCGGCAACGTTATGTGCCGGAAGATCTGCCACCGGCCGGCGCCGTCGATGGACGCGGCCTCGTAGTACTCCGTCGAGATGGCCTGGAGGCCCACCAGCAGGATGAGCATGTACAGGCCAACGAACTTCCAGATGATCATGGACACGGTCGACAGGAACGCGTTCGTGTGGCTCGCGAAGAAGAGGATCGGCTTGTCGATCAGCCCGATGTCCTGCAGGAGCGGGTTCACAGGCCCGATCTGGTCCGAATAGAACCCCCAGAACAGCAGCGACGCCGCCGCGAGGCCGACCGCGAGCGGGATGAGGAACACGGTCCGCAGCATCCCGACCCAGCGGCTGGTCTCCTGGACGATGAGGGCGAGCCCGAGCCCGAGGCCGATCAACAGAACGGTCACGATGACCGTGTAGCGGATCGTGAATTCGACTGCCGGCCAGAACAGCGGGCTGTTGTTGAGCGCCCCGTAGTTGGTCGGGAAGTTGATCCCCTTGTCGCCAGTCAGCAGCTTCCAGTCGCTCGCCGACATCTGGCCGACGAGCAGCAGCGGCAGGATGAAGAACACGACGACGAAGACGACTGTCGGCAACGCGTACGCCACGCCGGCAAGTTGGCGCCGGCGAGTCCAGGCGGAGGTCCTGCCCGTCAGCCGTCGGGCCGTCAGGCGCGATGCGACGCTCATGACAGTTGGTGGTCCTCGGTCACTCGAAGGGATGGTGACACGGTACGGGCCCGAGGAGTGAGGCCCGTACCGTGTCGATTACGAAGCGATGGCGGCCCTGCTCGTTACTCCTGCAGGACCGATGTGATGCCCGAGTTGAGCTGGTCGATCGTCGCGTCGTCGGCATCGTCGAAGACGGCCGCACGGAACAGCTGGATCCACGGGCTCTGCGGGTCGTTGAAGGCTGCATTGAAGTTCTTGGCCAATGGCGTCTTGCCCTTGCCCGCGATCGTGTTGAAGAGGACCAGCCGGGGATCGGCTGAGCTGTACTGGTTGTCGGCGAGGTCGGTCCGGGCAACGACATTGCCGCCCTTCGCCACGACCTCGACCTGGTTGTGGTCACCCAGCATCCAGGTGATGAAGTTCCAGGCCGCTTCGGGATTCTTGGCGTCCTTCGACATGCCGATGCTATCGCCGCCGACGAAGGTCGACTCACCGCCGTTCACGCCGGCGATCGCCGTGACGCCGAGATTGTCGAGCGGCATGCCCTCGCTCTCCTGGAGGCTGGCCGGCATCGGCATGATGCCGACCTTGCCCGCGGGGAACGGCTGGGTCCACGTGGGACCGGCTTCCTGCTGGGATTCGGGGTTGATGACGCCCTCGTCCCACAGCGCGTTGAAGGTGCTGTAGATCGCCTTGGCGTCGGCGGAGTTGAGGAGGGCCTCGGTGCCGTCGGCGTTCATGACCTCGCCACCACCGGCCCAGATGATCGGCCACCAGGTGAACACGTTGCACCCGCCGCAGGCGCCACCGAAGTAGGTGCCGTAGGTGCCGTCGATGTTCAGCGCCTGGACGGCGCGGGCGGCGTCGGCGAACCCCTTTAGGTCGGTCGGCGGAGCTTCCGGATCGAGCCCGGCCTGCGTGAACAGGTCCTTGTTGTACATCCACACCGAGAGGTCGATGATGAACGGCAGGCCGTACTTCTTACCTTCCCACGACGACGCGTCGATATGCGCCGCGCCGACGTTCTCGATGCCCGGCAGGCCGTCGATGCGATCAGTGATGTCCGTGAACAGGCCAGCGGACGTCCAGTTCGGCATGAACACCACGTCGGCCGAGAAGAGATCGGGCAGCTCGTTGGCAGTCGCGGCGGTGCCGACGACCGAGACGTACTCGTCAGTCGGGACGAGGCGCAGCTCGATCTTGTTCTGGTGGGTCGCGTTGTACTCGTCGACCTGCGACTGGACGCGGGTCTCGGTGGCCGCGCGGCTCCACATGGTGATGGTCGAGCCGTCGTCGACGCCCTGCTCCGGGATCGCGCCGGCCGGCGCTGCCGAGCCCGACGGTGCAGCCGACTCGCCCGACGGAGCCTCCGACGGAGGCGGCGCCGCCGATTCCCCACCGGCCGGACTTGACGTGGTCGTCGTGCCTCCGCACGCCACGAAGATGAGGATCGCCGCCACGAACAGGGCGGACGAGCGGAGATGCTTGGCCATCGTGCTCCTCCGTGCTTGAGCGTCGAACCGCATGACGCAAGACGACGCAGCCCGACGATCCTACACGAGGAAATCGAGTGCGTACAATCGTTTGCGCACAATCGCGGCCATTGTCCCGGCCGATGAGTGGGAGAGCCAATGACGGACGTCAAGCTGGGTGCCAATCTGTGGAGCCAGGCCAGCGACTGGCCCGGCTTCCTGTCCGCCGCCAAGCGCGCCGAGGCGCTCGGTTTCGACTCGTTCTGGACGTGGGATCACATCCTCGCCATCTTCGGCGATCCACACCAGCCGATCTTCGAGGGGTACACGGCGCTCGCCGCCGTCGCCCAGGCCACCGAGCGAATCCAGCTCGGTCTATTCGTCGGCGCCAACCCGTTTCGAAACCCGGGGCTCGCTGCCAAGAGCGTCACGACCATCGACCACATCAGCGGCGGACGGGCCGTCATGGGCCTCGGGGGAGCCTGGTTCGAGCTCGAGCATCAGGCGTTCGGCCTCGACTTCGGATCGGGCTTCGGCCAGCGGCTGGACTGGCTCGGCGAGGCACTCGACGCCGTGACCCGGCTGGTCCGTGGCGAAACGGTGACCAGCCCTGCCGGTGGGCGCTACGCCTTCGACCGGCTGCGGATCGATCCCCCGCCGATCCAGGCGCACCTGCCGATCATGATCGGCGGCTCCGGGGAACAGAAGACCCTCCGCCTCGTAGCTCGCTACGCCGACATCTGGAACGCGTTCGGTTCGCCGGAGGCGCTCGCCCACAAGGACGCGGTCCTGCGCGAACGATGCGACGAGGTCGGCCGAGATCCCGGCACGATCGAGCGAACGGTCGGGTGCAAGATCACGATCCGGCGGACCGCCGAGGAGGCCGAGCAGGTGCGGCGGCGGCTCTTGGAGCACAACCGCACCCCGCTCGAACGCGTGGCCGGCGACGAGACGTTCTGGACCGGGACGCCCGAGCACATCGCCGAGATCATGGCCGGCTACCGGAAGATCGGCTTCCACACGTTCATCGTCGAGCTGCCCGCCCCGTACGACGAAGAGACGATGGAGTCGCTGATCCGCGACGTGAAGCCGATGGTGGCCTCAGCCGCATAGGCGCCGATCACGCAGTCAGTTCACCGGCGGACAGCAGGGACAGTTCGGCTCTCCCTCGAGGACCACCACGGCAGCGGGACAGCACGCATCCTCCCGCGACGCGAGAACCGTCAGCGGCCGCGGGGTCGCGAGATGCCGCTCGAGGCGGGCAAGCCGGCCGTCCAGCGCCTGGAGGCTCGCGATCCGTTCCGCCACCTCCGCCCGCTGGGCTCGAAGCAATGCCGGCAAGGTGTCCGTGGTCTGGGCGCAATGGCCGGCGTGGCACCAGCCAGCGATCGTCGCGGCGTCGGCGAGCGGCAGGCCGAGCCGCCGCAGCTCGATCAGCAGCCGCAGGTGCTCGACTTCGTTCTCGCCGTAGTCGCGATAGGCATTGCCGCGTCGCGCCGCTCGCGGCAGCCAGCCCGACTTCTCGTAGAAGCGGACCGTATCGGTCGTGGTCCCGACCCGTCGCGCAAGCTCACCGATCTGCATGGCGGATCCGCTATGCCCTTGCTGGCGCTGTCGCGCCCGCCGGAACCTCCGCTTCCAGGACATCACGAAGCTGTTCGGCTTCCCTGGCTTCGCCGGAGCGGATCTCGCGGGCAAACAACGGCTCGAGCAGGCGGCGCCAGCCGAGCAGCGCGAGGTCGCCGGCATACGTCATGCGCGTGCCGGCATCGCCATCCGGCTCGAGTCCGATCTGCGCGTTCCAGCGCAGGCTGGAGCCATCGACCCGGAAGTCGAGCCGACGAGCCGGATCCAGCGCGACGATCTCCATCGCGTAGCGGCCCTTCAGCGGTCCGGTTTCGAACCGGAAATCGCCGCGCGTCCCGACGCGCGGTTCGGTGTCGTGGAACCGGGTGTCGACCATCGGGGTCCATTGCGCATAGCGCTCGGGATCGAGCAGGGCGGCGAAGACGTCGCCCGGCCGACGCTTGATGGTGACCATCGATGAGTAGTGGATCATGTCGGCCCTTTCCGCTGCCCCGGCGTAACTGCGTTTATAGACCTTGGAGTCACTCCAATGTCAAGCCGCGGCAGTGGCGACCACGATGACTTGGGCGATCTGCCCGGAGAGCAGCCACGCGCCGGTAGCGACGGCGACCGCCAGCGCGACACCACCCAGGAAGCGCAGCGGCCGGGGCGGATCGCGCCGGCCGCCGGCGACTCGGGCCACCCATGCGGCGGCCGTCACCAGGCCGACCGCGAAGATGGCGAGGCCGCTTCCGACCGGGGCATTGCGGACCGCGAACCCCGGCTCGAGGTACATCCGTACGGTCAGGATGAAGAACGGCACCCCGGCGAGGATCATCAGGACGTAGACCACGACGGATGGAGTGAGCCGTGGCGCGGGCTCCGGGAGACGCCGATCGAGCCAGCCATCGACGACCGCGAACGCAAACCCGGCGAGTGCGACGAGGGCAAGCAGCAGGACCAGGATCGGCCCGACGGGTGCGAGGATCCGGAAGTCGTGGTTTTCCGGGCGGACCAGTTGGAATCCGGTCAGGGCGACAGCGATCGGCATCGCGAGCAAGGCGCGGGCCCACGAACGCCCCGGGATCCACTCCTGGGTCGCGATCCACACCACGGACGCCGCGGCACCCACCAGCAGCCCGCCGAAGATGATCAGCACTGCGGTGCCTTCGAGCGTGATGTCGCCGATTCGATTGCCATTTTCCGTGCGCCGGCCGACGGATGCAGGGTCGATCAGGGCGGCCAGGCGCATCACGACCCGGCCGCCAAGCCCGAGCACCACGACGCCGACGATGAGCCCCGCCAGCGCACTGCGACTGATGTCGCGCAGCACGCTGACGAGGGCCTCGAACCGCGTCATCCGATCGACGCCTCGCCGGATCAGCCGAGGTCGGCGCAGGCGATCTTCGCGCCGCCCGGTGCGTGGATGACGACGGACCGCGCATCCGGCCGGGCGAGCCATGGAGCAGTCGCCTTGCCATTGCCGATACCGGCGGCATTCGTCGTGAAGGCCGGCCAGATCTCGTTCGGCGGGCTGGCCGGACCCGTGAGGTCGTGCTTGTAGTGGCCGCCAGCGAAGTTCTCGGCACAGGGGAATGCGTGGACGTGCGACCCGTAGGTCGTGTCCGGCGCGAGGCCACGGACGCTGACGGTCACGATCGTCCTGCCATCTGCCGTGCGAACCATCGTTGCGTGGCCGGTGAGTGCTGGATCGCTGCTCGTCGCGAACGCCGCGAACGCCCCTTGCGTGACCAGCGTCTCGCCGGCGGCGACCGTCCCCTGGACTCCGATGGCCATCGCTGCCACGGCCACAACTGCCGCGAGGCGAACCGCGATCGTGCGGCGATTGGTGCGCTTCATGGGTCGTAACCCTCGCTTCCCTGGTGCGGACCCGATCTGGGCCGCCACGCAGGGATCGTGGCCGCGATCAGGGTCATTGCGCGTCAGGCAGCGGGCCAGTCGTGCGCCCATCCGGCGGGGGATTTCCGGGGCTCCCGTGTCCGCCTGTGGAATGAGGCTGGCGACCGCGGAATCTGCCTGGAGGCCGATGGAGACGGCGGCAGGGTGGGAGTACCGTTTCCCGCCATGGAACGCGCACATGCCGGGGCGGTCCGCCTGCGGCTCGAGCCACGCGTCGTCGACGCGCTCATTGCGATGGGCCTGGCAGCAATCGCGCTGGTCGAGGTCTATCCGGGGTTCGTGCCGCCTCCCGAACGGTGGCTCAAGCAGGACTGGGCCTGGTACCTGTCGCCGCTCGTGCTGGCGCTGGCGTCCACGCTGCCGCTCGCCTTCCGGCGGCGCTACCCAGTGGCCGTCCTGCTCGTCGTCGGCGCCTCCATGATCGGCTGGTTGCTGCGCGGCGGCGAGAGCCCCGCCACGGTCTTCCTGTCGTTCTTCCTGGCGATCTTCTCGGC
Source organism: Candidatus Limnocylindrales bacterium (assembly GCA_035764655.1). GTDB lineage: Bacteria > Chloroflexota > Limnocylindria > Limnocylindrales > CSP1-4 > DASTYU01. The sequence goes on along the minus strand of DASTYU010000100.1, from coordinate 13,367 downwards.
CGGCGCGTACGCGCGCGATCGGCGACGATCGCTGCTCGCCTACGGGGTCCTCGGCGCCATCTTCATCGCCCTGTGGTGGGGCACTGGCCAGCTCGGCACCTGGCTGCTGTTCATCTTCGCGTTCTCCTCGGGGATCTGGCTGGCGGGCGATGCGCTCCGGGCCCGAACCGTCGAAGCACAGCAGCACGAGCGCCGGGCAGTCGACCTCGAGCGTCAGCGGAGCGCTGCGTTGCTCCACGCTGCCGCAGAGGAACGGGCGCGCATCGCGCGCGAACTGCACGATGTGATCGCGCACAACCTCAGCGTCGTGGTGATCCAGGCGGGTGCCGCCCAGCGCGTCCTCGACGAACAGCCCGAGGCAGCCCGTGAGGCGCTCCGCCAGGTCGAAGAGACCGGGCGCGTGGCGATGACCGAGATGCGCCGCCTGCTCGGTGTCCTGCGCAAGGGCAACGACGAGCCCCTTACGGTCCCGCAGCCCGGCGTCGGCAGCCTGGGAACGCTGCTCGAGGACGTCCGATCAGCCGGGCTGCCCGTCACATTTCGAACGAGTGGCGATCCGCGCACGCTCCCGCCGGGCATCGACGTGTCGGTCTACCGGATCGTCCAGGAGGCGCTCACGAACACCCTCCGCCATGCCGAGGCATCGGAGGCCACGGTGGAGGTTCGCTACCTGCCGGCGTCGGTGGAGATCGAAGTCGTCGACGACGGGCGTGGCACGCGTGACACCCGCTGGGACACCGCGGGCGGCCATGGTCTGGCGGGCATGCGCGAGCGGGCCCAGCTGTTCGACGGTGCGTTCGAAGCGGGGCCGAGTCCGAGCGGTGGCTTCGCCGTCCGGGTCGTGCTGCCGAGCGGACCGGCACGGGCCGCGGGCTGATCATGCCGATCCGGGTCCTGCTGGTTGACGACCAGACGCTCGTGCGCACCGGCTTCCGGCTCATCCTCGGCTCGGAGCCTGATATCGAGGTGGTTGGCGATGCCGCCGACGGCCAGGAAGGGATCGAGCAGGGTCGTCGCCTCCGGCCCGATGTCGTGCTCATGGACATCCGCATGCCGAAGGTCGACGGGATCGAGGCCACGCGTCGGGTGACCAAGGCCTCGCCGGCGACGAAGGTCGTGATCCTGACGACGTACGACCTCGACGAGTACGTCTTCGACGCGCTGCGCGCCGGCGCATCCGGATTCATCCTGAAGGACGCGCCCCCGCAGCAGCTGGTCAACGCGGTCCGCGTCGCGGCCGCTGGCGACGCACTGCTGGCCCCGTCGGTGACCCGGCGGCTGGTCGAGGAGTTCGCGCGGCGCATGCCCCGGGCAGAGCTGCCCCTCGCAGAACTGACCGCCCGCGAGCTCGAGGTGCTCAAGCTCGTGGCCCGGGCGCTGTCAAATGCGGAGATCGCCGCCCGGCTCGTCGTCTCGGAGGGGACCGTCAAGACGCACGTGGCCCGCATCCTGGACAAGCTCTCCTGCCGTGATCGCGTCCAGGCAGTTGTTGCCGCGTACGAATCAGGGTTGGTCCAGCCGGGCGTCTCCGACTAGGGCGACCCCGCGGCGTCAGCCGGCCGTGGCCACCTCCCGGCGCCGGCTCAGGGCGGTCGCCACGATCCAGCCCGCGGAGGTTGCGAGCACGGCCGCCGGAATCGTGTCGGCGCCGGCTGGGCCGACCAGCAGTGAGGCGAGCAGCAACGGCGAGATGAGCAACCTCGTATGCGCCGCCATACCGGCCGCCGAGCCCACCGCGATCGCCCAGGTCGGCGAGCTGCCAAACGCCACGACCGGCAGCGAGGCCAGCGCCACGCCCACGAAGATCGCCGGGAAGATCGGCCCGCCGCGGAACCCCGAACCGAGGCTGACCGCGTACGCGAGGGCCTTGGTCGCCAGGAGCACGACGACAAGGGACGCGCTGCTCGCGCCGGTGACGACGCCAAGCGAAGCCTGGCCCGAGAACAGGACGTCCTGCGAGTTGGCACCGAGTGCCTGGCCGGCGAGCGCCAGGGCGCCGACGGCGAGGCCGCCGGCGAGCAGCATGACCGGGGGGCCGACAGCGGCCTGGCGGTCCTCGAGGCGATGAGCGACCGCGCGGACCCCCGCGAGGACGAGGGCCGCCGCGATCCCGACGACGATTGCCAAGCCAAGATCGCCGAGATTGACGCCCTCGTACGGCGGAAGGCTCGGGACCTGCAGGCCCGGCGCATCGAGTCCCTCCCATGACCCGAAGCCGACGAAGACCAGGTAGCCGAGGCCCGCGGCGACGAGTCCGGGTAGCAGCAGCGGGATCAGGGCCGAGCCCGCGCTGAGCCCGCCTTCGATGAGCAGCATCCCGGCCACAAGCGGGCCGCCAAACAGCGCGGAAACGGCAGAGAACGAACCCGCGCTCGAGATAACGGCGCGCTCCCGCGGGCCGAGTGTGACGAAGCGGTTGACCGCCACGCCGACCGCCGAGCCGAGGGCGATCACGGGCATCTCCGGACCGAGCACGGCCCCGAATGCGAGCGAGCCGATGGCGGCGAGGACGACGCTCGGCACGTGCGCGGGCGGCGTCTCCTTGGCGCTCAGCCCTTCGAGCGGGGCGTGTCCCCCGTCTCCCGCCAGGACGGTTCGGGCGACGATGACCAGGAGCGCACCTGCGACCGGCAGGCCGAGAATGAGGAACCACGGCGGGCCCGCGAACCCCAGCGCCGCCGGCAGGTCTTCCCATAACCAGCGCTCCAGCGCGTGGATGAGGCCCAGGAATACGGCAGCCGCGACCGCGGCCGGGACGCCGATAAGGGCACCGAGCACGACCAGGCGCAGGTACGCGAGCGCGGTCGCTCGCGACGGTTCTGGCAGCTGGTTCGTCATACGCGGCGGGCTACGGCTGGATGTTCTGGTTCATCCGGAACACGTTGTCCGGGTCCCAGGCGCGCTTCAGCGCGCGCAATCGCTCGTACTTGGCGGCGCCGTAGATCTGCTGCGCCACATCGTGGCCGGCATCGCCGAGCGAGTTGGCGTAGACGCCCGTCGTCCGGAACGGTTCGATGGCTGCGATCGCGCCGCGTGCCCAGCTCATCAGCTCCTCGTCGCCCGCCGGGTCGTCCCACGCGCCGTCCGCCGAGATCTCGAAGGCCGCGTTCCGGCCGGCGTAGGCGGTGGCGTCCTCGGGCACGTCGGCGATGGCCCCGCCGAGCATGCCCATGGACAGGCTGCCCGTGGTCGGCAGCGCGGTCACCTGCTCCGCGATCGCCTGGACGAGCGCGTCCGGGGCCGCATCGACGTAGACGCTCTTGGCGTACACCCGATGGCCCCAGCCCTGCGCGTCGTCGAACATGCGCTGGATCTCGAGGTACGGCATCGGCTGGAGGGTGGACATGAGCGGTTCGCCGAAGCCCGCCAGGGCTGACAGCGCTTGCTCCGCCTCCTCCGGCGGGCCGCTGTGCGTCACGGAAAACACCACGACCGGCTGGCCGGCGACCTCCGGCGGGAAATCCGATTCGGGAAGCGCATGGAAGGTGGTTACGAGGCCGGTGATATCCCGCGAGGCACCGGCGCCAAAGTCGCGGAAGTGCGCGAAGGCGTCAGCGGCGCGCGCGATCGGGTGCATGAACACGCCGCGCGTAAGGTTCGGGCCCACCGGGTGCAGGTCGAACTCGAACGCGGTCGCGATCCCGAAGTTCCAGCCGGCGCCCCGCAGGCCCCAGAACAGGTCTGCGTTTTCGTCCGCGGAGGCCCGCACATCGCGCCCGTCCGCCGTCACGAGCTCGACCGCCCGAAGGTTGTCGATGGTCAGCCCGAGCCGGCGCTGCAGGCGCCCCACCCCGCCTCCGAGGGTCAGCCCGGCGACGCCGGTGTGGCTGACCACGCCGACCGGGCAGCCAAGCCCGTGGACCTGAGCGGCGTCGTCGAGCTCGCCGAGGAGCGCGCCGCCGTTGACGCGTGCCGTCCGGCGTTCCGCGTCCACGGTCGCCCCGCTGATCCGCGACATGTCGATGACGATGCCGTCGTCGCACGTCGACAAGCCCGGCAGGCTGTGGCCGCCGCTGCGGACCGCGATCGCGAGATCCTCCTCACGCCCGAAGCGGATCGCCGTCGCGACGTCGGCAACGGTCGCCGGTCGGACGACTATCGCTGGACGGCGCTCGATCATCCCGTTCCAGACGCGGCGTGCCTGGTCGTAGCCGTCGTCCTCGGGCAGCACCACCTCACCAGCGAAGCGGTCGCGGAAGGACGCAAGTCGGGCGCTGTCAAGCACGCGGGCAAGCTCCCGAGCCATCCTCATCCCCACTAGCGTTGAGTGGCGACGGTAGCAGACGACCCCTGACAACAAGAACCCGCCACCCGACGGACCGGGTGGCGGGTGCTGGAGTGCCGCCGGGGGCTACTTCACATACGGGTGGATCTGGCGGTACAGGTCGTCCCAGCGCAGCGCGTACGTGAGCTGGTCGGCGAACTGGACGAGGCGCGCCTGCTCGGCGGCCCGGTCGTTGAAGACGGTCTGCGCCGCGACCGCGGTCGCGGCTCCGCCGACGATGCCGCCGGCGAGCGATGCGGCAAGCGCCACGGTCCCGAGCGGTCCGAGTCCCTTGCGGCTGCCGCTGCGCGGCGTTGTGCCGATCGCGATGTCGGATGCGGGGCGGGTCATGGTGGTCATGTCAGTGAGCTCCTTGGGCGAGTGCTCTGTGGCGACATCGAGGTCGCGTTTCAGCACCACAGACCGCCGCACGGCTCGAATGGTTCAGCGTGCTGCGCGATTGCGTACGTTTGACGACGCCGGCACGGACAGATGACAGTGACCATCAAAGGAGACCCGCCATGACCCTCGCCGCGTTGGCCGCATCAGGGACCGCCGAAACGCACCAGGCGGCCGACTACCAGCCGGGGGTGTGCAACATCGGTCCGGCCGAGATCGCCCGGCGCCGCCGGGCCGGTCACACCGGACTCATCGCGGCAATCGCCCTGTTCATCGCGCTGGTCGTCATCGGCGCACCGGACTGGACCCGCTTCCTCGTCGCCATCCCGGCGATCGGCGCCGCCGCGGGCTACCTCCAGGCGCGCCTCAAGTTCTGTGCCGGGTTCGGCGCGGCGGGCGTCTTCAATTTCGGCCAGCTCGGACCCACCGAGCGGGTTCAGGGCATCGAGGACAGACGTCGCGATCGAGCGCGTGCCCTGCAGATCGGTGCGGCCAGCATCGCCATCGGAATCGCGGCGGGCCTCTTCGCAGTCGCCATCCCGATCTGAATCGGGTCGGAGCGGTGCAGTAGGCTCCGCTCGTGACCGCACAGGCTGGACTGATCGCACCGGACGAGAGCACCGGCAACTCCCGTCTCGCCATCCTGATCTCGATGGCGATGTTCGTGCTCGTCGTGGACACGTCGCTGATGAACGTGTCGATCTCGGCGGTCGTCCAGGATCTCGGCACGACGGTCAGCGGGGTCCAGTCGGCGATCGCGCTCGAGGCGCTCGTGTCTGCGGCGTTCATCCTCATCAGCAGCAAGGTCGGCGACCTCATCGGCCGCAAGCTGGCGTACACACTGGGGCTGCTCGGCTACGCCGTCGGGGCCCTGGCCATGGTTCTCGCGCAGGACCTGACCGCGATCATCATCTTCTGGGCCATCTTCGGGGGCCTCGGCGCCTCCTTGCTCCTGCCCTCGATGCAGTCGCTGATCCACGGCAATTTCGATGGCGCAGCCCAGAAGCGCGCCTACGCGATGGTCGGCGCTTCAGCGGCGATTGCCGCAGCGGTCGGACCGCTCGTCGGCGGGTTCATCACGACGTTCCTGTCGTGGCGGGTCGGGTTCCTCGGCGAGCTTATCGTGATCGGCATCGTCCTTTCGGGTCTCGGACTCATCAAGGATGTGCCGTTCACCGGCGAGAAGGGCATCGATCTGGTTGGCGCCGGGCTGTCGGTCGTCGGCATGGGCGGGATCGTGCTCGGCATCCTGATCTGGCAGGAGGGCGGCGACCGCGTGCTGGCGGTCATGCTCGTCGGCGCCATCGCGCTCGCCCTGCTGGCCACGTGGCTGGTCCGCCGCAAGCGCGCCGGGAAGCTCGCGCTGATCGATCCGGACCTGTTCAGCTCGCCGTACTTCCGGCTCGGGATCTCGGGTCAGACGCTCCAGCAGATCTCACTCGGCGGGATGATGATCGCGCTGCCGATCTTCCTGCAGATGGTCCTCGAGTACAACGCGCTACAGGCCGGCCTTTCGCTGGCACCGCTGTCGCTCAGCATGTTCATCGTCGCCTTGCTTGCGGGCAGGCGGGCGGGCAACCGTCGGCCCGCGAACGTCATCCGGATCGGGTTCCTGCTGCTCACGATCGGCGTGCTGGCGATGCTGCCGCTCGTGCCGCGGGCGGACTCCGGCCTGTGGCTGGCGTTGCCGCTGATCGTCGCGGGCACGGGCCTGGGCTTGCTGGTGTCACAGCTCAACAACTACACGCTGGCCCCCATCACCGAGGAGCGCGTCAGCGAGGCGGCCGGCGTCAACTCCGCCGGCGGGTCGTTCGGGCTGTCGTTCGGGCTCGCCCTGGCCGGCGGGATCATGCTGGCGACACTGGCGAGCACGTTCGGCTCGCTGGTCGAGCAGAGCGCGGTGATCCCACCAGACCAGAAGACGCAGGTCTACACGGTCCTCGAGGACGACGCACAGCTCATGAGCAACGCCCAGTTGGAGCAGCTGCTCGCGGACGAGCCCGAGGCGGTGGCGGATGAGATCGTCCGGATCAACACCGAGGCGCGGCCGTTCGCCCTGCAGGTGGCCCTGCTGGTGCCGCTCATCGCCGGCCTGCTTGGCCTCGCCGCATCGTTCGCCATGGCGCGCCTGCCCGATATCAAGCCGCAGGCGAACCTCGAGGGCCTCGCATTCGACTGACGGGTCAGTCGTCGTCGTCGCCGGTCCTGGGCGGAGGGGCCGTCTTCATCGCGAGCCACCGATCGCGGATCGGCTTGTCTAGCTTCTCGATCGCATACCGGAGCATGACCCGCGGCATCGTCGCGGCGTGCCGCTCCAGGAATGCCGTCTGTCGCGCGGCGTCACGCTTTCCCGCCTCGCGCAGCATCCAGCCGACCGCCTTGTGGATCGTGTCCTCCGGGTCGTCGACGAGGGTCTCGGCGATGCGATAGGCGTCGTCCAGCTCATTGCGCCGGATGAACGCGAATGTCGCGAGGATCGCCGTCCGCCGCTCCATCGGCCGGTCCGACGCGGCGAGCCGGTCCAGCACGTCGCGCGGCTTGTCGACGAGGTACTCGCCGACGACCCAGATCGCGCTGCGGTCGACGAGGTCCCACGTGTCGATGCGGTCGTGCCGCCGCAGGTACAGCTCGAACAGCTTCCGCTTGCGGTCGGATGATCGCCTCCGGTCGCGTGCCTGGAAATCCATGATGCTGACCGCACCGACGCGGACGGCGTGGGCCGGGCGATCCAGCAGCCGCTCGATCTCCGCCGGCGGCATGTCCTGCAGCTCGCGCGCAAGGCCGAAGATCTGACCCATCGCCAGACCGTGGTAGTCGTCCGGCCCTTCGGCGCCCGGCGGTCGCAGGGCGCGCAACCGGTCCACGAACTGCGCTGCCGTGTTCTCCACGCAGCCAGCCTACAGGTCGACGCTCTCGAGGATCGGAAGCGCCTCGTCCCAGGCGGCATCGAGCTCGCCGGCTGGAGCGCCGACGAACACGAGCAGGAGGCCGTCCTCGAGCGGGACGATGCCGAGCCGGATGTCGATCGAGGGCTCCAGGTTGAAGGCGCCATCGGGTCCCCCGAAGATCGGAGTGTCCGCTTCGGGGGCGTGCAGGTCGAGGCGGACGCCATCGCGACCCGCGAACGTGTACGGCACGGCCTCGCGCGCGGTGAGGTCGTCTCGCGCCGACAGGAGGGAGGCGGCTGCATCCGGTGTGAGCCCAACGGCAGGCACGTCCTCGTCGCCTCGGATGTATGCGGGATGGCCGAAGGCGATCCAGCGGATCGGCGCCGTCTGGCGTTCCTCCGTTGCGAACCGGCCGATGTCGAAGAACTCGGCGTGGAGATGCATCGACTCCCAGCCGTCGGCCGGCACCTCGAACCTGAACGGGACGTCGAACGGCGGATCACTGGCGTAGCGACCGGCGACCACTTCGCCGGTGGTTCGCGGGAACGGAAGGGCCGACGGAGCGGGGCTGGGCGACTGCGTCGCCGGCGCGGGCGTTGCGACCGGGGCGCAGGCCGCAACGGCGGCGGCCAGAAGGGCAAGGACGGCGGTGGCGACGGCAGGCGCGCGGCGATCCATCGGCGGCTCCTCCTCGCGGTAGGACGCCGGACGGGGCAGGACCGTTCCGTCAGGCCTCCATGCGGAGCTCTTCGAGGTCGAGCTCCCGTTCGATCTCGCGCAATGTCGCGTCGTTGATCTCCCCGGCATCACGCAGGGCAATGGCGGCCGCCCGCTGGGCGTTGATGACGTACAGCTGGATCTCCTCGTGCTCATGGTGTTCGCGGCGGCGTTCTTCGGTCTGGTCCTCGTCGTCGTCCTCGGTCGACAGGTGCTGCATCCGGTCTCCGAGGCCGGATTCGAGCCGGTCGAGGAGCGGCGCGTGATCCGGCCAGCGCGTGCGCGAGTAGGTCACCGCGTCGAGCCCCAGTCGGTACACGGTCTGGCGGGCGAACGTCGCTTCGTCCCCGTCAGGATCCCGGCCGTCCCAGCCGACCCAGCGCACGACCAGCGGCAGCGTCAAGCCCTGGCCGACGAGCGTGGCGAGGATCACGGCGAAGGTCACGAGCTGGATCAGGTTGCGTTCGGGGAAGTCGAGCGGCAGCGCCAGTGCCGCAGCCAGCGACACCGCTCCACGCAGCCCGCTCCACGCAACGAGGAAGGTCAGGCGGGTCGCGAGCCGCGGGTCCTCACGGGCGACAAGGCGCCGCGGCGAGTTCGGCAGCAGGCTCGCCAGGAACACGTACACGAAGCGGGTGCCGATGACGGCGACGCAGACCAGCAGCGCGAGGGTGAGGAGGCGTCCTGGCGCCATGTGACCGAGGCCCTCGAGGATGTCGGGTAGGGCAAGCCCGATGAGCACGAAGATCAGGCCATTCAGCACGAAGCCGACCATCTTCCAGGACGTCAGCCAGAGCACCCGACTGCTCGGCGACAGGATGGTCCCGAGCCGCCGGCCGATGACGAGCCCGGTGGTGACGACCGCCAGGACGCCGGAGAGCCCGAGCTGCTCGGCCGGAAGGTAGGCCGCGTAGGGGATCAGCAGCGACAGGACGACTTCGACGGGCGGGTCGTCGAGCCACTTGACCAACTCGGCCATGATCCGGCCGACAATCCAGCCGAGGGCAATTCCGCCGGCCGCGGCCACGACGAACGCCGCCAGCGTGTCGGTCAGGACGAACACCCCGGTCACCGTGGCCACGACGGCCGCCCGGTAGGCGATGAGGGCGGTCGCGTCGTTGAACAGCGACTCCCCTTCGATGAGCGTGATCGCCACCTTTGGGACGCCGATCCGGCGGAAGACCGACGTCGCAGCCAGGGCGTCGGTCGGCGCGACGATCGCACCAAGGGCGAAGGCGGCCGCCCAGCCCATCGTCGGTACCAGCGCCTGGGCCACGGCCGCGACGACAACCGCGGTGAGGATCACCAGCGCAATCGAGAGCCGTGCGATCGGTGCCAGGTTGCGGCGAAGGTCGCGGATCGGCGTCTCGAACGCGGCCACGAACAGCAGTGGCGGCAGGAACACGAGGAGCACGAGGTCGGGCTCGAGGTGGATGCTCGGGAGGCCCGGGATGAATCCGAGGGCGAGTCCGCCGATCACGAACAGGGCGGGGTACGGGATGCTTGCCCGCTGGGCGATCTCGAACAGGACCGCGATGATGATCAGGTCGATGATCAGGGCGGTCAGCAGGTCCATCAGGCGGGCAGTCGTGTGGGCGCTTCGGGCGGCTCAGCCGCCCGACACGGCCGGAATCACGTGGATGGTGTCGGTCGGGCCGACCGGAGTGTCGAGATCGGCCGGCTCGCCGGCTACGAAGACGTTGATGTGCGGACGGAGCCGTGGACCGGCATCGACCAGCCGGTCACGCATGCCGGGCACGCGCGCATCGAGCTCGCGCAGGATCGCATCGACCGTCTCCCCGTCGAGCGTCTGGCACCGCTGGGCGCCGGGGAAGAGGTCGAGCAGATTGCGCGGGAGGAGGACGGTCGCCACGTGCCCCCGCGTCAGTCGAGGACGAGCGATTCGACGGCCCAGATCTCCGGCAGATCGGCCGTGATCCGCTCCCACGACCGGCCCTCGTCGCGGCTGTGCCACAACTGCCCGGACTTGGTTCCGAATGCGATCCCCACCGGATCGAGCGTGTCGCGCGCCATGGCCTCGCGCAGCACCGAGAGGTAGGCGTCGTGTTGCGGCAGCCCGTCGGCGTTGCGCTGCCAGGTGTCGCCGCGATCGACAGTCTTCCACACCGCGGCTGACGCCTCGGGCACGAACCGGCCGCGATCCGCCCCGTTGAGCGGGATGATCCAGAACGTCTTGGGGTCGCGCGGATGGGTGACGAGCGGGAAGCCGAAGTCGCTCGGCAGGCCGTTCTCGCTCAGGTCGGTCCAGGTGAGCCCGCCGTCCATCGAGCGGTACATCCCGCAGTGGTTCTGCTGGTAAAGCGTCTCCGGCTCGCCGGCAGCGGCGGCGAACTTGTGGACGCACTGGCCCGTGACCGGGAACGGGTCGGGCATGAAGTCGGCACGGACGCCCGTGTTGCGTGGGGTCCAGGTCGTGCCCCCATCCTGGGTCTCGAACACGCCAACCGCAGAGATGCCGATCCAGGTCCGCGCCGAATCCGTCGGGTGCGGCACGATCGTGTGCAGGATCAGGCCGCCGGCACCCGGCTGCCACGTCGGGCGGGATTCGTGCTTGGTCAGGCCCTCGACGTGCTCCCAGCTTGTCCCGCGGTCGGTGCTGCGGAACAGTCCCGCCGGCTCGACGCCGGCAAGGATCGTGCCGTCCGGCGTGGTGGCGAGGCTCCAGACCGTGGCCACGGGATCGCCCGGAGCATCGTCGCCGTAGGTCAGCCCGTTCGAGCTGTGGGTCCACGTCGCCCCGAGGTCCTCGCTGCGCCAGACGGCCGGGCCGAACCATGGCGAGCCGCCCGCGGCCAGCACGGCGCCGCTCCCCGGCTCGACGATCAGGTCGTGGATCGGCCAGCCCTCGCACAGCGGGCCGCGGATGTCCCACGACGTTCGGTGCGCGTCGCTTTCGACCAGGAAGGCGCCCTTTGCGGTGCCGACGAGGAGGATGGCGCGGGTCATTCGAAGGCTGCCTCCATGCGCTGGGATCGGGGCGCCCAAGGATACGACCCACGGCGGCCCGCGGCACGCATTCGGGCGTGCCGGCGAGGCTGACCTGCGCGATACTCCGAACCCACGCGCGCACGGGCAGGAGGGTTCGATGGCAGTCGCGACGCTCCCGGCATTTCGGACCAAGGCATTCATCGATGGTGAGTTCCGCGACGCGGCCTCGGGCAAGACGTTCGTCACCGAGAACCCGGCCACGGGTAAGCCGCTCGCGGAGGTCGCGGCGGGTGATGCGGCCGATATCGATGCGGCGGTGCGGGCCGCGCGCCGGGCGTTCGACGACGGGCGCTGGTCGCGGCAGGCGCCGTCAGACCGGAAGCGGACCCTGCTCCGGTTCGCTGACCTGCTGGAAGCGAACCTCGAGGAGCTCGCGCTGCTCGACTCGCTCGAGGGCGGCAAGCCGATCACCGACACGCGCGAGGTCGACGTTCCGGACGCGGTCCAGACCTTCCGCTGGTTCGCCGAGGCGATCGACAAGATGTTCGACGCCGTCTCGCCGACCGGGCCCGACGCCCTGGGGCTCATCGTCCGCGAGCCGGTTGGCGTGGTGGGCGCCGTCGTTCCATGGAACTTCCCGCTGCTCATGGCCACCTGGAAGGCCGCCCCGGCCCTCGCCGCCGGCAACAGCCTGATCATCAAGCCCGCCCGGTTCACCTCGATGTCGGTGCTGCGCATGGCTGAGATCGCCGCCGAGGCGGGGCTGCCGGACGGGGTGCTCAACGTGGTCCCCGGCGCCGGGTCGACCGCCGGCCAGGCGCTCGGCCGGCACATGGACGTCGACATGGTCACGTTCACCGGGTCGACCGAGGTGGGTCGCTCGTTCCTGCACTACTCCGCGGAGAGCAACCTCAAGGAGATCGCGCTCGAGATGGGCGGCAAGAGCCCGCAGATCGTGCTGGCCGACCCGCCCGAGCTCGACCGGGTCGCCGAACAGGTCCTCGTGGCCGGGCTCATGAACATGGGCGAGAACTGCTCGGCCGGATCGCGACTCCTCGTCCACCGCTCCGTCCGCGACGAACTCGTCGAGCACCTGGTGGAAGGGTTGCGTGCGTGGCCGGTCGGCGATCCGCTCGAACCAGTAACGCGGCTCGGCCCGATGATCGAGAAGCCGCATCTCGACAAGGTCCTGGGCTATATCGAAGCGGGGCTGGCCGAGGGGGCGCGTGTCGTCACCGGCGGCGAACGGACGCTGACGGAGACCGGCGGCTACTTCGTGGCGCCGACGATCTTCGACGACGTCGCAAACACCATGAAGATCGCGCGCGAGGAGATCTTCGGGCCGGTGATCTCGATCGTCCCGTTCGACGACGAAGAGGAGGCGATCGCGCTGGCCAACCAGACGAACTATGGGCTCGCTGCGTCGGTCTACACGACGAACCTCGACCGCGCAATCCGGGTGGCGCGCGCGGTGAGGGCCGGGACGGTCGGCGTGAACGCCTATTCCGAGGGCGACGTCACGACCCCGTTCGGCGGCTACAAGGAGTCCGGCTTCGGCGGCCGCGACAAGGGCCTCGAATCGTTCGAGCAGTACACCGCGAAGAAGACGATCTGGTTCGCCTTGGGCTGAGGGCTTGGGGCGCCATCCCGTAGCCGGACCCGGACCCGGAATTCTCGCCCCACGAGAGCAGCGACACGCTGACGCGCCCATAGCGACGTTCTGTGCCGTCCCACGCAAGATTGCTGCCGAACCGGCCGTAATCTCTCGTGTGGCGCAAGGAATCGTCGCTCAGGGCGCGGATCTGCGCTCCTGCTCTCGCCCCACGAGAATCAGGGGCGGGCAGAACGGGCCGCAGGGCCTAACGGTCGAAAATCTCTCGCGGGGCGCAAGGAATCGCCGATCAGGGCGCCGGTCTGCGCTTCTGCTCTCGTCCCACGAGAATGCGCGGCGGGCCGGTGGCCCGCCGCGGTTCGACGACTAGTTGTGGTGACCGAAGACGTTGTTGACGTTCGAGAGCCTCGCGGCACGGTGTGAGGTGTTGAGTACCCACATCGACCGGAGGCTCTCGTGGCACATCGTAGTGCGCGTCTCAGCGTCTTCAGCCGACAGCTCCTCGTAAAGCGGGTAATGGTCGACGGTTGGCCGGCGG
>DASTYU010000099.1:0-3156 GCA_035764655.1 Candidatus Limnocylindrales bacterium | reverse complement strand
CCTGCCAGCGGCCGCCCCATTGCCAGCTCGACGCCGGTCCGAAACCCCGGGGCGTCGGTGTTGATGCCGACCAGCCGGCCGTCGTCGGTGCGAACAACGTTGTTCACCGCCCCGATCGTGGCCGCGTCGGACTCGACCTCGTCGACCAGCCCGGCAACGACCTTCTTGTACGGCGCCGTGACCCCGAGACCGAACCAGTCGGGCCCGCGCGCCTCGGCGACCGCCCCTTCGACCTCGTCCGGCTCCAGCTCGCGGAGCACGTAGCGTCCGTCGATCCCGGCCGCATCGAACGCGGCGTCATGCATGACCTGCGAATGCCGCCGCTTGAGCGGCTTGCCGAGCAACGCGACGCGCCGCGTCACGACACCGCCGCTGGAACGGCGACGTTCCGGTTCGGCCGGCGCACCGGCCCGGCCGTCGAAGGGAACGCCACGTTGGGGATGATGTGGTCGACCCACTGCTGGAGCTGTGCCGGATCGGGCGTCATGGTGTGCAGGATGAACTGCTCGACCCCGGCGTCGACCCGCGCCTGCAGCGACGCGACGATCTCGTCCGGCGTCCCGAACAGGTACACCGACTCGAGATAGTCCGGCCCACGCTCGCCGCTCATGACCTTGAGGAACGCGCGGTGCTGCTCCTCGCGCGCCTTTGCCGGGTCGTTGGTCAGCACGACGTGTACGAAGTTCTCGTGGGCGACGGACAGCTCGCCCGCGTCCTGGCCGTTCTCGCGGAAGAAGGCCTGCAGCTCGTCCCAGTCGCGCCGGATGTCGGCGGGCGGGCAGGTCGGGCGCGGGATCCAGCCGTCCGCGCGGAGGGTTCGCGCCTTGACCGACTCGACGAACTTCGGCACGTCGGGCGACTTCGGGTTCGCCAGCTGCGAGCCACCACCGACCCACAGCGCCGGACGGACGCCGGTGCGTGGCTCGATGAAGACGTCATCGACCGAGTAGTAGCGACCGTGGTAGGTCACGGTCTCGCCTTCGAGCAGGGGCAGCATGATGTCGAGCATCTCGTCGGTCCGTTTGCCGCGCTCCGACTTGTGGACGCCAACCGCCTCGTACTCGGCGTCGTTCCAGCCGACGCCCGCGCCGAGGATCACCCGGTTGTCGGACAGGAACTGAAGGGTGGCGAGCTCCTTGGCGAGGATCACCGGGTTGCGCAACGGCATGACGAGAACGGACGTGCCAAGCCGAACCCGTTCAGTGGCTCCGGCCGCGACGGCGAGGGACAGGATCGGCTCCAGCCAGTTGACCGAGTAGAACCGCTTGCCGACGAGCAGGTGATCGGTCACGAACAGCGAGTCGAACCCGAGGTCTTCGACCGTCCGCGCGAACTCCTTGATGCCCCGGGCGCGCTCCGGCCCATCGCCCTCCCAGACATAGGAGGGCAGGAAGACCCCGAACCGGCCGACTTCACTCATTCACGTTCCCCTGTACTTGGCTGTCCGCTTGTCGAAGAAGGCCTGCACGCCTTCGAGCATGTCGTCGCTGTTGAAGACCCGCTCCGAGGCATCGATCTCGGCGGCGATGCCGGCGGCGAAGTCGAGCTCCGTGGATTGATCGATCAGTCGCTTGACCTCGCGCACGGCGAGCGGGCCTCGCTCGGCGATCTGGGCGGCGATCTCTTCAGCAGCCTCGCGGGCGTGCCCGGTGCCGACGACGCGGCTGACGAGCCCGATTTGCTCCGCCTCGTGCGCGTCGATCAGGCGCCCGGTGAGGGCCAGCTCCTTGGCCCGCCCGATCCCGATGACGCGCGGCAACCGCTGCGTGCCGCCCGCCCCGGGCGTGACCGCGAGGCGAACCTCGGGAAGGCCCAGCTTCGCCCGCTCGGACGCGATCCGGATGTCGCAGGCGAGGGCCAACTCGAGCCCGCCACCCAGCGCGTTCGCTTCGATCGCCGCGATCGTCGGCATGGGCAACCCGGCGAGTCGCGACATCGCGGCCTCTTCGCGCGTGAAATGCGGTCTTCCTGCTACGCCGCGGTGACCTTCGAAGCCCTTCACGTCGGAGCCCGCCGAGAAGGCGCGCTCGCCGGCGCCGGTCACCACCACGGAACGCACGTCGCCGGGGGCTGCCGCTTCGAGCGTCGCGAGGGCGGCATCGAGTTCGGTGAGCAGCTGGTCGGTGATCAGGTTCATCGGCGGGTTGTTGAGCTCGAGGTGCGCAACCTGCCCCAGTTCGAGCGTGACGAGGCCGCTCACGAGGCGACCCCGAAGTCGGCGGCGAGGCCCATCGGGCCGCTCGCGTAGAGGCGGCGGTCCATCGGGCGCAGGTCGTCGGCGATGCGCGGCCGGAAGCCCATCCGCCCGAGGACGTCGCGCTCGACGTCGATGCCAGGTGCCACCTCGCGCAGGACGAGACCGTCGTCCTCGAGGGCGAACACCGCCCGGTCGGTCACGTAGCGAACCTGCTGTCCGCGCCCGAGGGCGAGGCGGCCGTTGAACGACACCTCACGGACCCGGGGAACGAACTTCGGCAGGCTGCCCTCGGTGACGACCCGCACGCCGTCACCATCGATGGCGAGCTCGAGGCCCTGCGCCGTCAGGGTGCCGACGAAGTTGAGACGCGGCGTCCGGGCGGAGATGTTCGGGAAGCCACCCGGACCGCGCACGCGGCCTTCGAAGGCGTGGACGTTGACGTTGCCCTCGGCGTCGACCTCGGCGAACGACAGGCTGGCGATGTCGAGCCCGCCGCCGTCGTAGAAGCCGAACATGTCCGGCTGGTCGATCATGGCCTGGTAGTTGAAGCCGGCACCGCCCTCGTTGCCGGCCACCGGAACGCCACCGAAGATCCCCTGCTCGACGGTCAGCACGAGACGATCGGTGATCCCCTCCTCCCAGGCCACGCGCCCGATCAGCTGGCTGATCCCGAAGCCAAGGTTGCAGATCGCGCCCGGCGGGAACTCGAGCAGCGACCGGCGGGCGATGACCTTGCGCACGTCGAGCGGCAGCGGTGGTTCGTCGGCGACGGGCTTGCGGAGCCGCCCCGCGTAGTACGGCGAGTCGCGCGTGATGTAGGTCTGCCACTGCTCGGGATCGAGGTAGACGTGGTCGACCAGAGCGCCCGGCACCTTCACGTCGCGCTGGCGGAGGCTGCCGCGCGGGGCCAGCTCGCGGACCTGCGCGATCACGATCCCGCCGCTGTTCCGCGCCGCCAT
>DASTYU010000098.1:0-2215 GCA_035764655.1 Candidatus Limnocylindrales bacterium | reverse complement strand
TCGCCGTGTTGGTCGGCTTGACCTGCACGGCCTTGGCGTCCGCATCCGCCGACTGGCGGTTGTCCGCGGACTGGCCCGCGATCTGCGTCGAGCTCGAGCCGGACGGATGGACGCTCTTCGCGTCCTCCGCCACGACCGGCTCCTTCTCGGTCCCCTGCGACTGGTCGATCGACTGGTCCGTCTTGTTGCCGTTCGCCGCGATCCCCACTGCGGTCGCGTCGTTCGACTGCCAGACGTCGCCGCCGTCGCCGGGGCTGAGCACGCGGATCGAGCTCGCCGTGTTGGTCGGCTTGACCTGCACGGCCTTGGCGTCCGCATCCGCCGACTGGCGGTTGTCCGCGGACTGGCCCGCGATCTGCGTGGCGTCCGAGCCGTAGCCGCCGCCCGCCTGGGACTGGTCGGTGCTCTGCTCGGTCTTGTTGCCGTTCGCGGCGAGCGCGCCGGCGCTCGTCGAGTTCGACTGGGTCAGGTCGCCGTCGTCGCCCGGGCTCAGCACGCGGATCGAGAGCGCGTCGTTCTTCGCCCCGATCTGCTTCGCCGTCGCGTCTGCGTCGGCGTGCTGCGCGTTCTGGGCCTCCTGGCCGGCGATCTGCGTTGCGTCAGAGCCGTAGCCGCCACCGGTCTGGGACTGGTCGACGGCCTGCTCGGTCTTGTTGCCGTTCGCGGCGATCGCGCCCGCGGTCGTGTTGTTCGACTGCGTGACGTTGCCGCTGTCTCCGGGGCTCAGGACGCGGATCGAGCCCGCGCTGTTCCTTGGCCCCATCTGGTAGGCGCCGCTGCCGCCCGACGCGGACTGCCCGCTTCCTGCGGACTGCCCGGCGGTCTGCCCGGCGCTCGAGTCGCCCTCCATCGCGACCGCCTGGCCCGCGCCGAAGCACAGCGCGAGCACCACGGTCGCTACGAGGGCCGACAGGCGTTTCATCGAGTTTCAGCTCCTTCCGTCGTGTGGCATCGCGGAGCCGGCGCCCCGCGGGATCTGCTTGGACGGAAGGCGCCTAGCCGGGTCTGTCGGGTGCGCGTCGCCGGTGCCCGGTCGGCAGCGCCGCATGCTCGAGTGCGACGCGCCGGGCCAGGTCGAGCAGCACGGCGACGAGGGGAAGCAGGAGAAGCGCGGGAATGCCGGAGCCCGAGCCGCCGCCGCCGGCGCCTGCGGCGGTCGCGCTCACGCCGGAGGTCGCGACGATCGGCACGCGACCCGGAAGCGGTGCCCGTCGGTGCGGTGACGGGTCGGTCGCGCGATCCGCGGTCGTCGCGCCGGCCGCGGGCGGAGTGTCGAGCTCTGCCGACTGCCAGACATGAAGCACCGACGACGCGCGGCCGACGTCACCCTGACCGTCGGCCGTGGGGTACCACCAGGCGCGGCCCCAATGCGGGGCACCGAGCTCGGCGATCGGCCTCATGGTCGCGGCAGGCCCCGCTGCGACGAAGCTCGGCGGCGCGGCGGCGGTCGCCTCGCTCGGGCCGGGCTCTGCCGGCGCAACGGGCAGCCCCGTCGCGGTGGTATCGCTCGATACCGGGGCAAGAATGGCCGCCGGAGCCTCGAGCACGGTGTCGAGCACGGCGCCCACGGGCACGGGGAGGAATGGGCCTGAGCCCACCGGCGCCGGAAGCCCGCGAACGGGCACCGGCAGCGAGACGGCAAGGGCTGCGCCGACGTTCACCTGGGAGACGGAGCCGTCGTTCCCCGGGCTGGAGATCCGAATTGAGATGTTCGTATTGATCTGCTGATATCGACCGGGAGTTTCATCCTGATACTTCGACGAGTTATCGTGACAGTTCCAGTTCCACGTCCATGACGTGGGAAAGGAAACGCCTTCAGGAAGGTTTGGCGATATCGTCCCGCCGGACGTCGAGCCGAGGCAGTCCCAGTTCCAGTACCACTCGCCGGTGGAGGTCTCGACGGGGTTCTGCGTGACGCCGGTCGTCGTGGTGGGCTCCGTGGCCGGGGCCTGAGTCACGCGATCGGTCGGGGCGGTTCCGCTGCCCGATGCGCTGCCGCCCGGAAGGTTGAGCTGGGTGACCGCGCCGTTGTCGCCGGGGCTGTCGATCCGGACGCTGACGTTGACGTTCGCGGTGATCGTCGACGGTGCATCCGCCTTCGCGGGCGCCCCGGTCGTCGGCTGCTCGGCCGGCACGGGTGCCGCGACGGGAGTATCGGTCGCGATATCGCCCGCCGCAGCGGTGGTATCGCTCGTGGACACAGGGTTTACGGCCG
>DASTYU010000097.1:0-5507 GCA_035764655.1 Candidatus Limnocylindrales bacterium | reverse complement strand
CGACGGGGACGTGATCGAGATCCTGTTCAGCAAGTAGACGGTCGGGGTCACGGGCCCCGCAAAGGCGGTGACGTCGCCGCCGGATCGTCCTGATGGCGGCTGCCGCGTGCCATCGGCGGTATTGCTGCGAGCGTTACATCGGAGACTTCAGGGACGTTTGGCCGAGCGAGCCGTCGTCCGCGGAGCGGCTTATGCCATCTGCTGGCAATCGGCAGCGCTCCCACAGCTGCCAGCCGGAATAGGAGCACGCGCCTCTCGAGGCGCGGGGTCGTGTGCCGGTCCAGAGTCCGTGGTAGCGCTCAGAGCACTCCGGCAGGCGACACCGCCGGGGCCAAGGGGCGTGCCGTTCCTTGCGTCCCGGGCTGTTAGTTCGGCCGGCCGGAGTCCACGTCCAGATCGGCGTAGATCGTCACAAAGTCCGCCTCGTTCTTGCCGTTCTCGTCGTCGTCATCGTCGTCGTCATCATCCTCGTCGAGGTCGCTGTCGAGCTCCGCGAGGAAGTTGTCGTCTTCCTGCGGCGACACGTTGACGGCCGCCGTCAGCCGGTCGTCCGAGACGAACAGGAAGCCGTGCTCGCGTTCGAGCACGGTGGCAATCGCTTCGATCAGTGTGTCCTGGGTGAATGAGTCCTGGACGCGACGCCGGACCGACTGGACGAGGTCGAAGAACTCGTCCGGCTCCCATTCGGAATCGCTGTACAGGATGACGTCCGAGTAGACCTCGTCGTCGCCTTCGTGCAGTTCGTAGAAGAACATTCAGCGAGTATAGGCCGATGCCTTCCAGCAACCTCCCGGACATCGTGGTCGTCGGCGCGGCGTCGCGGGACCGGGTGGAGGACGATCCGCGCGGCTGGCGTCTCGGTGGAGCGGTCTCCTACGCCGCCATGGCTATCGCGCGGTTGGGGCTGCGCGTGGGCGCCCTCCTCGGCGCGGACGAGGAAGCGGCCAGGGCGCGGGAGCTGGACGTCCTGCGCGAGACAGGCGCGGACGTCGTCATCGCGCCGCTCGATAGCGGGCCGGTGTTCGACAACATCGAGGAACCGGCCGGCCGGCGACAGGTTGCGCACGCCCACGCCACGCCGCTTCCCGTCGCCGCGCTGCCTGACGCGTGGCGCTCGGCGCAGGCGTGGCTGCTCGGACCGGTGGCCGGGGAGCTTCCGGACGCCTGGGCAGCCGTTCCCGCCGACCAAGCGCTGGTTGCGATCGGCTGGCAGGGTCTCCTCCGCGAGGTCCAGGCGGGGCAGCACGTGCGTCGGGTCGCTCCCGGTCCGTCGCCGCTGCTTCGGCGCGCGGACCTCGTGGCCGTGAGCGGCACCGACTTCGGACCCGAGACGCGCATCGACCAGGTGCTCGGCTGGCTGCGGCCGGGAGCGACGCTCCTCGTGACCAGCGGCGATCGAGGCGGTTTGGCGGCCGAGGTGGGCCCGGAGGGACTCCGCCGCGTCCACCACTATCCGGCGCTCCGGCCCGATCGTGCCGTCGACCCGACCGGTGCCGGCGACGTGTTCCTCGCATCCGTGCTCGCCGCCCGGGCCAAACCGCAGCTGGTGGGCGGACGGATCGCGCAGCATTACGACCTGCTGCTCGGGGCGGCCGCGGCGTCGCTGCTCGTGGAGGGACCGGGGCTTGACGGGGTGCCGTCCCGCGACGCGATCCGGCGGCGGCTGTCCGAAGCCGCAGTGCGCCGCGTGTCACAGCACGAGTCCTAGTTCCGCGGCGAGAGTCGTCGTCGCAGCCGTGCGAGGCGGTGTTCGAGGTTCGCCTCGAGGGACGGCTCGGGCCGGCCGAGCCGCCGCCGACGTTCCGCGGCCGCCAGGCCGCGCGTTGCCGCCTCGAGCGCCCCGACATGATCGCGGAGCCGGTGCTCCCGAAGCTTGGCCAGCTCGATCGAGGCCACCACGCCGAGCCTGCCCGGGGAGGCGGCGAGGGCGCGCCACGCGTCGCACGCCTCCTCGATGCGGCCGAGCCGGCGCAGCACGTGCGCCCGGTCGAGGAAGAGCCGCTCCTCCGACCAGGGTGCGGCGAACGCGGCCGGATGCGGGTACCCGGGGAGCGGTTCGGGCCGTCGTCGTGGCCGGCCGCCGAAGTCCGCCCGGTACGCCGGCTGCCACCACTCGGCAGCGGTTTCCCGCGCGCGAACGGGCAATGGGATCGGTTCGACCTTCGGCGGGGTCGGGGCAGCGGGAGGCGCCGCGACCGCGGCGTCGAGGCATTCGAGCGCTTCGTCGAAGCGCCGTGCGCGCGCGAACACCCGAGCGAGTCCGGCGAGATCGCCGGGCGGCGCCGCCCGGCGCGCCTCGCGATCGGCATACCCGCGTTCGACGTGGCCGACGAGGTGGGCCAGCGAGCGCACGTCCTGGTCGTTGTGGCGCACCACCTCGACCAGAGGGTCGGCCGGACCGCCGCGCAGGAAGTCCAGGTAGCGCCCCGGGATCTGCCAGCCCTCCACGTCGCCGATTCGGCGCAGTCCGAGCAGCTCCGCTTCGGCGGTGCGCAGCCGGGCATCGGCCATGCGGTGGCGGAACAGCCGGCGCACGATGGGGAGCAGATCGAGGTGACCGGCGTGCTCGGGAGCCGCCCGGCGAGCCATGCGAAACCGTGTCACGAGCAGCGGCCAGTCGAACCCACGCCCGTTGTACGTCACGAGCCAGGCGTCGGGCGTGATGCGCTCCGCGATCGACTCGAGGAGCGCGGCCTCCTCGGCGTGGTCGGGCAGCAGCAGCTGGACCTGGCGGAACCGGTCACCCTCCCACCATCCGAGCCCCACGAGGAAAGCCACGGTTCCCGCGGCGGTCGCGAGGCCGGTCGTTTCGGTGTCCAGGCAGACCAGGGGCGCCTCCGGCGGTGGCTGCCCCGGCAAGAGCGCGAGCCGTTCGCGATCGATCGGTAGCTCGTGGGTCCGAGGCTCGCGCCGAACGACTGTGCCCCGCGCAGTTCGCAGCACCTCGCCGTCGAGCGCTTCGGCCATCCGCTCGGCGAGGTCCGCCGAGGCGGCACGCTGCCAGGGCGTGTCGAGCGGCCGCGACCGCGCGGCCGCGCGGAAGTTCGCAAGCCGGCGCTCGAGCGTCGCCGGGCCCTGCATGCTGTCAGGCCGCGACGGCCGGCACGCTGGCCCCGAGCTCACCCAGCAGGCGCAGGGCCAGTGCCTTCGGGCTGACCTGCGGTTCCAGCCGCGGGCCGGTGCAGGCCGGGCAGCCCGCGTCGCACGGGCAGGCGACCACGAGCGCGGCAGCCGCCTCGAGCAGCTCGTCGTGGCGCTGCCACAGCCGCTCGGACAACCCGACGCCGCCGGGGATCGCCTCGTACAGGTAGATCGTCGGCTCTTCGGAGTGCGGCGAGCGGACCTGCGCCACGAGCCCGAGGTCGCGCGGGTCGACCATGAGCAGCACCGACGCAACGGTCTGGATCGCACGACCGGCACCGAGCAGCGCGACGTCGAGGTCGTCCCGGCGCCACGGGCTTGCCAGCCGCTCGGCGGTGAGCCAGTAGGCCGTGGTCTGCAACTCGAGCTCGGGCAGGTCGATGGGGCCCCAGCCGACGTTCTCGTCGGTGCCGAACTTGAGTTTCTTGAACAGCGTGACCAGGCTGGCGACCATCACCTCGCCGTGGATCCGCCGCCCGCCCTGCGTGGGCGCCTGGCCGAAGATGTCCAGCGGCTTGAGCGTCACCGCCCGATTGGCGTATGTGTAGTGGTCGGCATCGATCCTGTGGACGTACGCCTTGCGCTCGCCCCATTCGAGCCGGTCGACGTAGTACTGGACCGACTCGTGCATGTAGATCGCCCGCTCGTGGACGAGGACCTGCGCCGAGAACAGGTCGACCTCGCCGAGGACGCGCGGCCGGTCGGGGGTCGTGTCGATGATCACGACGTTCTCCGGTGCGGCGGCGCGCATCGAGATCTCCGATGCCGGGAAGTTCTCCGAGCTCCAGTACCAGCGCCCGTCGCCCGCCTGGCGGACGTGGCCCTCCTCGCCGAGGAAGGCCAGGAGGTCATCGGCCGGCGCGGGACCGAACATCTCGCCAGGTTCGAACGGAAGCTCGAATGTCGCGGCGCGGAGGTGCGCCAGCAGCACGTGCAGGTTGTCCGGATCGCAGCGCGCTTCCTCCGGACTGGATCCGAGCAGGAATTCCGGGTGGTGGACGACGTATTGGTCGACGGGTGCCCCGGACGCGATGACCACGCCAACGCTCGTCCCAGCCCGCCTGCCGGCGCGGCCGATCTGCTGCCACGCCCCGGCGATCGAGCCGGGGTATCCGGCCAGGATCGATACGTCGAGCCTGCCGATGTCGACGCCGAGCTCCAGCGCGTTCGTGCTGACCACGCCGAGCACCTCGCCGTCGCGCAGGCCCTGCTCGATCGAGCGACGCTCCGTGGGCAGGTAGCCGCCGCGATAACCGCGCACGCGGCTGCGCGGACCGAAGCTCTCGCGGAGTGCCTCGCGCAGCCCGGACAGGATGATCTCCACGGACGTCCGGGCTCGCCCGAAGACGATCGTCTGGCGGCCGGCGCGCAGGAACGGGAGCGCCCAGCGCTGCGCCACCGTCAACGCCGAACCGCGCGCACCGGTCGACGGGTCGAGCAGGGGAGGATCCACGAGCAGCACGTGCCGCTCGCCGGCCGGGGCGCCGTTCCGATCGATGAGGTGCATGGGCCGGCCCGTCAGCTGCTCGGCGAGCTCCTGCGGGTTCCCGATCGTCGCGGAGCAGCACACGATGACCGGCGTGCTGCCGTAGTGGGCGCAGATGCGGAGCAGGCGCCGGAGGACGTTGGCGACGTGGCTGCCGAACACGCCGCGGTAGGTGTGCAATTCGTCGACGACGATCACCTTCAGCTGTTCGAACAGCTGGAACCACTTCGTGTGGTGGGGGAGGATCGCGGAGTTGAGCATGTCCGGGTTCGTCACCACGACCCGGCCGGCAGTGCGGATCGCCGAGCGGATCGGGGCGGGCGTGTCGCCGTCGTAGGTCGCTGCGGCGATGTCCAGGCCGGCCGCCTTGGTCATGGCCGTCAGCTCCGCGACCTGGTCCTGTCCGAGCGCCTTCGTCGGGAACAGGAAGAGCGCGCGGGATGCCGCGTCTTCTGTGATTGCCTGGAGCACGGGCAGGGCGTAGCACAGCGTCTTGCCCGACGCGGTCGGCGTGACGACGACCACGTCCTTGCCGGCGTGGACGGCATCGATCGCCGAGGCCTGGTGGACGTACAGCTGCTCGATCCCGCGGGTTGAGAGCCCCGCCCGGATGCGCGGATCGAGCCAGTCGGGAAACGGGGCGAAAACTGCTTCGCGGGCGGGCAGCACCTCGTGATGGAGCACGCCGTTGGCGAGTGACGGCTCTTCGAGCAGGCGGTCAAGTACCGCCTCGGTGCTCGCGGGGGCATAGGTACGCATCGACGGCTCCGCTGATTTCGAACAAACGTGCGAAACATCGGCAGGATAGCGGAACCGTCGGGCCGCGTTGCGACAGCTTGGCTGTCACAAGGGGCCGCTGCGACGGGACGCCGACCCGGTT
>DASTYU010000096.1:0-14495 GCA_035764655.1 Candidatus Limnocylindrales bacterium | reverse complement strand
CGTCCTCGACGAGCGCGGCGGCGATGAACAGGCGATGGTCGGCCGACTCTTCGACGAACGAGATCACCGCGGATAGCGCACGCGTCTCCGCGACGAGCGCAGCGAGGCGCGGATCATCAAGGCGCAGCGCGACGTCGGCGGCCAGATCCTGGAGCACGTATCCGGTGAGCCCCAGCTCCGGGAACACGATCAGATTCGCACCGCCGTCGCGCGCCTCCGCGAGGACCGCCCGGTGCCGCTCGAGGTTGTCCTCGAGAGCGCCGAGCGCGGGCGCCATCTGTGCGAGCGCAATCCGAACCCGCTGCATGCCCCGGAGGATACGCGACCGCCATGTGCTAGGCTTCCGGCGCTAACGCCCGCGCGGTCAGTTCGCCGTGCGTGGAAGGCCCGCGGATTCGCAGGGGAGGCTGCACGCGAGCCCGGGCGCAGTGGAGGAGTGTGCATGTCACGAGCACCCATGAGCTGGTCGCCCCGGCTCGCCGTCGTGCTGGCGATCCTGGCGATCGTCGTCGCGGCCTGCGGAGGCGCGACGACCAGTCCCTCGACGGCCAGCGAGGCGCCGTCGAGCGAGGCACCGTCGAGCGCGGCGCCGCCGGCCTCGGCGAACCCCAACTTCGAGGGCATGGCCTACCCCGAGTCCGGCGAAGCCCCGTGCGGCACCGCGGACTACAGCGGGATCATGAAGAAGATCACGGCCGTGGACGAGCTGACCGTCGAGTTCCAGCTCTGCGCGCCGGATCCGGCGTTCCTCCCGAAAGTCGCCTTCAGCGTCTTCGGCATCTGGGACTCCGACTATCTTGCCGCGCACGCGCCGGACAAGTCGTACCTGACGGCTCCGGTCGGCACCGGCCCGTACACGGTCACCGAGTGGACCCCCGGCCAGCGCCTGGTCTACGCCGCGAACCCGAACTACTGGGATGCGGCGAACGCGGCGAAGACGCCGGGCCTCGAGTTCCACTGGAGCGCCGAGGCCGCCCAGCGGCTGATCGAGCTGCAGTCGGGCAACGTGGACGGCATGGACAACCCCGGCGCCGACGACATCGCGACCATCCAGGGTGACAGCTCGCTCCAGTTCAACGTGCGCGAGCCGCTCAACACCTTCTATCTCGGCTTCAACGTCACCAAGGCACCGTGGACGAACGAGAAGATCCGCCAGGCGATCGCCATGGGCATCGACCGGCAGCGGATCGTCGACAACTTCTATCCGGAAGGGTCCGAGGTCGCCACGCACTTCACGCCGTGCAACGTGCCGTTCGGCTGCGAGGGTGATCCCACCTGGGACTTCGACCTCGACGCCGCCAAGGCGCTGCTCCAGGAGGGCATGACCGAGGAAGGGATCACCTCGATCTCGACCAAGCTCCAGTTCCGCGACGCGGTTCGCGGCTACCTGCCCGATCCGCCGCAGATCGCGACCGAGATCCAGTCCCAGCTGCGCGACAACCTCGGCATCGAGGCAGATCTCGACCTGCAGGAGTCGGGGACGTTCCTCGACAACAACGCCGCCGGCAACCTCGACGGGATCTTCCTGCTCGGCTGGGGCGCCGACTATCCGGATCCGACCAACTTCCTCGACTACCACTTCGGCGCCGGGTCGGGCAAGAACTTCGGTGAGCCGTTCGACGATATCGCCGCCGCGCTGACGACCGGCGCCACGTCGCTCGACGATGCGGCCCGCCAGGCTGCCTACGCCGAGGCCAACAATCTCATCAAGCAGCACGTGCCTGCCGTCATCGTGGCCCACGGCGCGTCGGGCACCGCCTTCAAGGCGGATGTCAGCGGCCAGCACGCGTCCCCGCTCAGCAACGAGGTCTTCTCGGTCATGCAGGCGGCGGATCGCGACAACCTGGTCTGGGTCCAGAACGCAGAGCCGCTCAGCCTGTACTGCGGTGACGAGACCGACGGTGAGTCGCTCCGAGCCTGCGAGCAGGTCAACGAGGCGCTCTACTCGTACGAGATCGGTGGCACCGAAGCCATTCCGCATCTCGCCAGCGAGTGCGCCCCGAATGACGACGCGACGGTCTGGACGTGCACCCTCCGATCCGGTGTCCAGTTCAGCGACGGCGCCGCCCTCGACGCCAATGACGTCGTGGTCAGCTACGCCGCGCAGTGGGACACCCAGCACCCGCTCCATATTGGCCGGTCCGGTGCCTTCGACTACTGGCCGGGGCTGTGGGGTGGCTTCCTCAACCCGCCAGCGAGCTGAGCCTCCGCGCTCCAGCGAGCCAGAGAACGGGGCGTCCGCCGGACGCCCCGTTCGCCTATCCTTTGCGGACTTCGCTCCCCGAACCGGTAACCGACTGACGTGATCCAGTTCATCCTGCGCCGGCTGCTGGTGACGATCCCGGTCCTGTTCGGGATCGTGTTCATCACGTTCGTCCTGGCACGGATCATCCCGGGCGACCCGTGTCGCGCCGTGCTCGGCGAACGGGCCACGGATGAGGTCTGTGACGCGTTCATCGTCCGCTACGGCCTCGACCAGCCGCTCCCGACCCAGTTTGTGATCTACGTCGGGCAGCTCGCGCAGGGCGATCTCGGTGATTCGATCAAGTACTCACGGCCGGTGACGGCGCTGCTCGTCGAGCGCCTGCCCACCACGATCGAGCTGACGCTCCTCGCGCTCACCTTCGCGATCCTGGTCGGCGTACCACTCGGCCTGATTTCGGCCGTCCGGCGCAACTCACCGGCGGACGCCGGAACCATGATCTTCGCCAACATCGGGGTGTCCATGCCCGTGTTCGTGCTCGGGCTGCTGCTCGCCTACATCTTTGCGATTACCCTCAAGGACACACCGTTCGCGCTGCCGCCGTCCGGTCGCCTGAGCTCCGGTGTCACCGTCACGCCCCTGGCCGTCGTATGGGGCCTCGAGGACCTGCAGGGGCTGCCACGCGCCTTCCTCGACTTCATCTCGGGCCTCTACCTGTTCAGCGCGCTCATCTCCGGACAGTGGAGCGCCTGGGCCGACGCCTTGCGCCACCTGATCCTGCCCGCCATCGCGCTCGGGACGATCCCGCTGGCGATCATCGCGCGCATCACGCGTTCGAGCCTGCTCGAGGTGCTCGGCCAGGACTACGTTCGGACGGCACGCGCCAAGGGCCTCCGGGAGAACGCGGTGATCCTCCGCCACGGCGCTCGAAACGCGCTGCTCCCGATCGTCACCGTGATCGGTCTGCAGCTGGGGCTGCTGCTCTCGGGCGCGGTCCTCACGGAGACGGTGTTCAACCTGACGGGCGCCGGCCGGACGATGTTCGATGCCATCACCGGTCGCGACTACGTGGTGATCCAGGGTCTCACACTGGTGATCGCGGTCATCTACGTCACCGTCAATCTCGTGGTCGACGTGCTGTACGGCGTCCTCGACCCGCGGGTCCGGCTGCAATGACGACCGCGCCCACCACCGCGCCCCTTGTCGAGGCCGTCGACACGGCCCGCCCCGCGAGCCTGTGGCGCGATACGCTCGGAAGCATTCTTCGCCAGCGCTCCGCGGTCATCGGCCTGGTCATCCTGGGGATCCTCGTCTTCGTCGCGGTGTTCGCACCGATCATCGCCACGCACGATCCGGACCGGGTCCTGCTCGGCGCCGAGGACGGTGTGAAGAAGCGCGCCGCGCCGTGCATCCACCTCCTCGGCTGCCCGGCCGACCAGCCACAGCATCTCTTCGGGACCGATGGCAACTTCCGCGACGTGTTCAGCCGGGTGGTCTACGGGACCCGGACCTCGCTGCCGATCGGACTCGCGGCCGTCGGGTTCGCGATCGTCGTCGGCACCCTCATCGGAGCGGTCGCAGGATACCTCGCGGGATCGGCCGACAACGTCCTGATGCGAGCGATGGACGTGGTGCTCGCGTTCCCGTCACTGTTGCTGGCCATCGCCATCGTGATCTCGCTCGGAACGAGCTACATCAACGCGCTCTTCGCGATCGCGATCGTGTCGGTCCCGATCTACGCACGATTGGTGCGCTCGTCGGTCATCTCGGCCAAGGAAAACGACTACGTGACGGCGTCGCGGGCGCTCGGCGAGTCGGGCTACGGCATCCTGACCCGGCGCATCATGCCGAATGCGATCACGCCGATCATCGTCCAGGGCACGCTCGGGATCGGGACCGCGGTCCTCGAGATCGCCGCCCTGGCGTTCATCGGCGCGGCGCCGATCGGCGCACCCGAGTGGGGCTCGATGATCGCGCTCGAACGAAACCAGCTGTTCACCGCGCCGCACATCATCCTGGCGCCGGGCATCGCGATCACGTTCACCGTGCTCGCGTTCAACCTGCTGGGCGACGGCCTGCGCGACGCGCTCGATCCGCGGCTCAATCGATGACCGAGCCACGCGAGAACCCACCGCTCGAGCTCGGTGAGCAACCCGACTTCGAAGCGGTCGAGACCCTCGGTGCGCGGCTCGACGAGACCGTCGTCGAGGAGCTGGTGCCTGCCGCGGCACGGCGGCCAAAGCGCGAGCGCGGCGAGCGCCCGCTGCTCGAGATCACGGGGCTCAAGACGTCATTCCACACGCGCGACGGGGTGGTCCGCGCGGTCAGCGGCATCGACTTCCACGTCGACCGCGGCGAGATCATGGGTCTCGTCGGCGAGTCGGGCTGCGGCAAGAGCGTGACCAGCCTGTCGATCATGCGCCTGCTCGGCGCCAACGGACGCATCGAAGGCGGCGAGATCCTGTTCGACGGCCAGGACCTGCTGAAGCTCCCGCTCGACGAGATGCGCCTGATCCGCGGCGAACGCATCTCGATGATCTTCCAGCAGCCGACCTCGTCGCTGAATCCGGTGTGGGACGTCGGGACGCAGATCGAGGAGGTGCTGCGCATCCACCGCGGCATGAAGGGCAAGGCCGCCGAGGCACGCACGCTCGACCTGCTCCGGATGGTCGGCATCCCCGATCCGGTCCGCCGCCTGAAGGCCTACCCACACGAGATGTCGGGCGGGATGGCTCAGCGGATCATGATCGCCATGGCGCTCGCCTGCGAGCCCGAGTTGCTCATCGCCGACGAGCCGACGACCGCGCTCGACGTCACGATCCAGGCGCAGATCTTGGACCTCATGCGCAACCTGCGCGACGAAACCGGCACGGCGATCATCCTGATCACCCACGACCTGGGCGTCGTCGCCGAGATGTGCGATCGGGTCGCGGTGATGTATGCCGGCGAGATCGTCGAGCAGACCGACGTGGTGTCACTGTTCCGCGACCCGCTGCACCCGTATACGCGAGGGCTGATCGGCTCCATCCCGGTGCTCGGCGACGCCCGCGAGGAGCTGTCGGTCATCCCGGGCAACGTCCCGAACCTCATCAACCTGCCCGAGGGCTGCCGTTTCGCGCCGCGCTGCCTTGCGCGCATCGAGGAGAACATCGACAACGCGTTCGAGGACCATCCGGCCCTCCTCCCCGTCACGCCGGAGCACGACGTGCGCTGCTGGATCTACCACGACCGCGACGGTGCGGTCCGCCCGCGCCCCGGTGCAGCATCGGCGGCCGCCACGCGGGCGGGTGCGGCCGAGTGACCGACGCAGCAGCCACGCAGGCCGCGGCCCTGGTCGAGGTACGCAACCTCGTCAAGCACTTCCCGGTGAAGGGCGGCGTGCTGCAGCGGACCGTAGCCCATGTGCAGGCCGTGGACGACGTGAGCTTCGACATCCGGCGGGGCGAAACACTCGGGCTCGTGGGCGAGTCCGGTTGCGGCAAGACGACCGTGGGCCGGCTCCTCCTCCGCCTGATCGACCCGACCTCGGGCTCCATCCGCTTCGACGGCGAGGACATCACCCGGGTCAAGGGCGCGGACCTGAAGCGCTACCGGCGGCGCATGCAGATCATCTTCCAGGACCCGTACGCCAGCCTTGACCCGCGCACCCCGATCGCGGACAGCATCGGCGAGGGCCTGCGCATCCACGGGCTTGGCTCGGCCAAGGAGCGCGGCCGAAAGGTGGCGCGGATGATGGATCTCGTCGGCCTGCAGACCTATCACGCGCGGCGCTATCCGCACGAGTTCTCGGGCGGCCAGCGGCAGCGCATCGGAATCGCCCGGGCGCTCGTGCTCGAGCCGGATCTCGTGGTCTGCGACGAGCCCGTGTCCGCCCTCGACGTCTCGATCCAGGCGCAGGTGCTCAACCTGCTGAGCGACCTGCAGGATGAGCTCGGGCTGACCTACCTGTTCGTGGCCCACAACATGGGCGTCGTGGAGCACATCAGCGACCGGGTCGCGGTCATGTACCTCGGGCGGATCGTCGAGGTCGCCGACCGCCGCGAGATGTTCCGCAATCCCGAGCACCCGTACAGCCAGGCGCTGATGTCGGCAATTCCCGTCCCGAACCCCGAGTTGCGCCGCCAGCGGGTGATCCTGCGCGGCGACGTCCCGAGTCCCGTGAACCCCCCGCGCGGCTGCCGCTTCCACCCGCGCTGCCAGCTGCGCCAGTCGCTGGGTGACCCCGAGATCTGCGTGGCACAGGAGCCGCAACTGATCGCGCTCGGCGAGGGGCCGAACCGGCTCGAACACGACGTCGCGTGCCATTTCCGCGGGCCGGGTGCCGCCGCGGCGCTGGACGCGGCAGGCATCCGCCGGGAGCGTGCCGCCGTCAGCTGATCAGTTCGGTCGAGGCGTCCCGCCGGCGTCGCTGCCCGTGTCGTCCTGACCGCTGCTCGTATCCGAGGCACCCGCCCCGTCGCGCGTATCGGCCGCCTCGAGGACGTCGCTGACCTTCAACGCGTCGGCGAGGCTCGTGTCGTCGACCGCGACGGTCTTCTCCTCCGAATCGATGCCACCGTCCTCGGGCCGGATGGAACGCAGCGCCGCCTCAGGCGTGCCGCGCCGAACCGGGGCGGACTGGATGTGCGCGATCCCGACGTCGCTCTCGAGGGCCTTGGCCGCGAAATGGCAGGCCGCATTGTGGTCCGCGGCCAGCGGGTAAAGCGGTGGATCGACCGTCCGGCACTCCTCGGGTTGGCCGAGCCGCTCATACAGCCAGCAGCGGGTGTGGAAGCGGCAGCCACTCGGCGGGTTCACCGGGCTGGGCACGTCGCCCTGGAGCACGACGCGCTTCCGCCGGCGCTCGGATTCCGGGTCGGGCACCGGAACCGCCGACAGCAGCGCTCGCGTGTACGGATGTCCGGGACGGGCGTACATCACGTCCGGCGGGCCGATCTCGACGATCTTGCCGAGGTACATGACCGCCACCCGATCGCTGATGTGCTTGACCACCGACAGGTCGTGCGCGATGAACAGGTAGGTCAGGCCGAGCTGGTTGCGCAGGTCGGTGAGCAGGTTGAGCACCTGCGCCTGGATCGACACGTCGAGCGCCGAGATGGGCTCGTCGCACACGATGAACTCGGGCTCCACGGCGAGCGCGCGGGCGACGCCGATGCGCTGGCGCTGGCCGCCGGAGAACTCGTGCGGATAGCGGCTGACGTATTGCGGATCGAGCCCGACGATCCGCAGCAGGTCGGCGATCCGGTCCCGGCGATCCTGGCCCCTGGCCAGCTTGTGCGTGTCGATCGGCTCGGCGATCGTCGAGCCTACCGTCATCCGCGGGTCAAGCGCGCCGTACGGGTCCTGGAAGATGATCTGCATCCTGCGGCGCATCTTGCGCAGCTTGTCCGGCTTGAGCTTGGCGAGGTCGATCCCGTCGAACGTGACGGTCCCCTCGGTCGCATCGCGCAGGCGGATCAGCGCCCGGCCGGTGGTGCTCTTGCCGCAGCCGGACTCGCCGACCAGGCCGAGCGTCTCACCGCGCCGGATCTCGAAGTCGATGCCGTCGATCGCCTTCACGGTACCGACTTCCTGCTGGAAGATTCCCGAGCGGATCGGGAAGTAGACCTTCAGCCCGCGAACCTCGACGAGGTCCGGACGTGCATCTTCGGCCGTGGGCTCCATGCCCGGGGCGACGGCGCTCGTCATGCGGGAATCCATCCCTCAGGCTCGGTGGCCCAGCAGCGGGCAAAGTGGCCGGGCTGTTCGCGTTCGGTAAGCGACGGCTCCTTCTCGCGGCACTTGTCGCGGGCGAAGCGGCAGCGTGGCTCGAAGCGGCAGGCGTCCGGCGGACTGATCAGGAGCGGCGGCAGGCCCTCGATGGTGCGCAGGCGGTCGCCGCGGACGTCGTCGAGACGCGGCAGCGAATCGAGCAGGCCCCACGCGTACGGATGGCGCGGCACTTCGAAGAGCTCGTCGACCGTGCCGGTCTCGACGATCCGGCCGGCGTACATCACGTTGACCCGGTCGCACATGCCGGCCGCGATTCCCAGGTCGTGGGTGATCAGCAGCACGGCCGTGTGGAATTCGTCGGACAGGAGCGAGATGAGTTCGAGGATCTGCGCCTGGATCGTCACGTCGAGGGCAGTCGTCGGCTCGTCGGCGAGGATCAGTTTCGGATCGCACGACAGCGCGATCGCGATCATCACGCGCTGGCGCATGCCGCCCGAGAACTGGTGCGGGTAGTCCTTGAGGCGGTCCTTGGCACGCGGGATGCCGACCTTGCTCAGCAACTCCACGACACGGTCGGTGGCGGCCTTGCTCGACAGGCCCATGTGCTGCTTGATCGCCTCGGCGATCTGGTAGCCGATGGTCAGCGTCGGGTTGAGGCTGGTCAGCGGGTCCTGGAAGATGAACCCGATTTCCTTGCCGCGCAGCTTGCGCATGTCGTCTTCGCCGAGGCGCAGGATGTCAATTCCGTCGAAGACGATCTCGCCGGCGACGATCCGCCCGGGCGGGTTCGGTACGAGGCGGGCAACCGAGAGCGCCGACACGCTCTTGCCGCAGCCCGACTCACCCACGAGCCCCAGCGTCTCGCCATAGCCGAGCTCGAAGCTCACGTCGTCGACGGCCTGCACGACGCCATCGGGCGTGAAGAAGTGCGTCGAGAGGCCCTTCACCGTGAGGAGCTTCTCGGCCTTCGGCCGCTTGTCGAGGCTGACCTTCTCCTGGGTCACCAGCCGGCGGGCGTCCGCCGGCGAGACTTCGACGATGGTTGGTGCGTCCCTGCCCGTCTGCTCGTTCGGGATGGTCACGCTACTGCTTCCCCTTCAACTTCGGGTCGAGCGCGTCACGGAGGCCGTCCCCGAGGAAGGTGAAGCTGGCGAGGGCCGAGGCGATGCAGATCGCCGGGAACAGGACGAGATGCGGTTCAGCGCGGATCCATTTGTAGCCTTCCGCGATCAGGCTGCCCCATGAGGCCCGGGGCGGCTGGACGCCGATACCGATGTACGACAGGGTCGACTCGGCGATGATGGCGCCCGGAATGCCGAGCGTGACGGCCACGATGATCGGGCCGACGCCATTCGGCAGCAGATGCTTCGTGATGATCTTGCGGTCCTGGACGCCGATCGCCCGTGCCGCCTCGACGAACTCCGTCTCCTTGAGGGAGAGCAGCTGCCCGCGGACGAGCCGCGCCACGGTCACCCACGAGGTGAGGCCGATTGCGACGAAGATCATCAGCAACCCGTCGAATGCCCGCCCGAATGCGGTCTCGCGGAACACCACCGACAGGATGATGATGAACAGCAGGTCCGGGAACGCGTAGATGATGTCCGTGAAGCGCATCAGGAGGTTGTCGAGGCGACCGCTGAACCAGCCGGCGATCGCGCCGATCGGCACGCCGATCAGCAGGATGACGAGCTGGACCACGAGCGCCACGCTGACGCTGATGCGCGCGCCGTCGAGCAGGCGGCTCAGCAGGTCACGCCCCAGCTGGTCGGTGCCGAGGACGTGGCCGTACTGGCCCGGATTGAGCGGGCCGATCCCGTAGCCGTCGGCGGCTGCCTGCTGGATGGCCTTCAGGTCTTGCTGCGCATAGGGGTACGGCGCGATGAACGGCCCGAAGATGCCGAGGAACAGAAGGAGCAGGACCATGAACAGGCCAACAAGCGCGAGGCGGTTCTTGCGCAGTCGCCCCCAGGCGTCGCGCCACAAGCCGGCCGAGCGGCGTTCCCGGACGACTTGGCCGGGAAGCGGACGGGTTACGGTCGCCATTCGTCCGGTCTCCTAGCTGTATCGGATCCGCGGGTCGATGTAGGCGTAGAGCACATCCACGACGACGTTCAGGAACGCGACCGCGAATGCGTAGAGCATCGTCATCGCCATCAGGAGACTGTAGTCACGGGTGGAGATCGCGTTGAGGTAGAACTGGCCAATACCGGGGATGTTGAAGACGCGCTCGATGATGAACGAGCCGGTCACCAGGAACGCAAGTGTCGGGCCCAGAATCGTGACAACCGGGATCAACGCGTTGCGGATCATGTGCCGGCTCACGACCGATTGGTTCCGGACGCCCTTGCTGTGCGCCGTCCGGATGTAGTCCTTGCGGGTCACCTCGAGCATCGAGGCGCGCGTGTACCGCGCGATTACCGCGATCGGGAAGCCCGCCAGCGCGATCGTCGGCAGCACCCATGTCTCGGGGCCTTCCCAGCCGCCGGTCGGGAACCAACCTAACTGGACGCTGAAGACGACGATCAGCAGGATGCCGAGGACGAAGCTGGGCGTGGTGACGCCAAGGATCGAGATGCTCGTCGTGAGGTAATCGGGCCACCGGTTGTGGCCAAGCGCGGCAAGGATGCCGAGCGGGATGCCAACGAGCACGGCCAGCCCGAAGGCCATGACGCCGAGTTGGAAGGTGACCCAGAAGCCGTCGGCGACGATGTCATTGACGGTGCGGTCCTGATAGCGGTACGAGGGTCCGAGGTCGCCGGTTGCGAAGGCGATGGCCCAGCGGCCGTACTGCTCGTAGAGCGGCTGGTCAAGGCCGTACTTGGCGTTGAGGCGGGCCTCGACCGCGTCGGGAAGCGCCTTCTCACGCGCCCACGGGCCACCCGGCACCGCGTGCATGAGGAGGAAGGTGATCACCGAAACCGCGAACAGGACCGGGATGATCCACAGAAGACGACGGGTGATGTATCTGATCACTTCGCTTCTCGCAGTTGTTCAGCGGTTATGAGGGTTGAACGGTGGGCCGGCCTGGAGGCCGGCCCACCGCGTGTCCTTCGGAGAAGGACCTACTGGCGCACGAGCATCTGGATGCTCTCGTAGAAGTGCTCACCCGGGACCTGCGAGTCCATCGGCGTGACCTGGAGGCCACCCACGTACGGGCGCACGAGCTGCGAGTTGACGCCCCAGCGCAGGAACAGCGACGCGGCATCGTCCGCGATCGTCTTGTTGACCTGCTCGTACAGGGTCTGCTGCGCAGCCTGGTCAGCCTCCGAAGCAGCCTGGGTCATCCACTCGTCAACCTGCGGGTTGCAGTACTGCTGGTCGTTGTTGCCGCCACCACAGGTGAACAGTCCAGCGATCTGGTTGTTCGCATGCGGGTAGTCGGCGCCCCAGCCGTTGCGGGCCAGGTCGTACTCACCAGCGGTGCGCTGGGTGAGGAAGACACCGAACTCGCTGCCGATCTGGTCGGTCTTCAGGCCGAAGGCCTCCTCCCACGCCTGGGCGAGGAAGGCGACGCGCGGCTCGTGGCCGGAGCCCGTGTTGAAGCCGAAGCGGAGCGGCGGGATGTCGGCTGCGCTGGCATAGCCGAGCTCCTGGAGAGCGGTGGCCATGTGCTCCTGGGCGGCCGCGAGGTCGTACGGATACGGCTCGTAGTCGGGGGTGGCACCCGGCAGGCCGGGCATGATCATCGTGCCTGCGACGATGCCGGTATTGGCGAACGTCGCGAGCTTGAAGGCCTCCTTGTCGACCGCCTGGGTCAGCGCGATGCGGAATTCCTTGTTGGCGGTCGGGCAGGCCTTCGGATCCTCGCAGCGCGGGTTCGTCTTCTGACCCGTCGGATCGAGGCCGTTGTTGTAGTTGTAGTAGGTGATGCTGAGCGCCGGGGGCTCGGTGTACTCCGCGCCCATGACCGGGTCAGCCTTGACGCGCTCGATGTCCTCCGACGGAACCGGGAGGAGCATGTCGATCTCACCGGCCTCGTAGGCCGCCATGGCCTGCGCGGGCTCGGGGGACATCGACATGTGGATCTCGGTCAGGGTCGGCTTGACATCGCCGTACCAGTTGGGGTTCGGCGTGAGCACGATCTCGCTGTTGTGGTTCCACGTCTGGAGCTGGAAGGGGCCCGAGCTCACATAGTTGCCGGCCTCGAAGGCACTCGGCGAGGTGATCCACGACTCCTGGATCGGCACGCCGACCCACAGGGTCATCGCGGCCAGGAAGTAGGTCGCCGGGGTCGACAGGTGGACGATGAACGTCTTGTCGTCCGGGGCCTCGACGCCGAGGGTATCCAGCAGCGCGTCGATCTCGGCATCAGCCGGCAGCGGATCCGCTCCCGCGAGCGCGAGCAGATCGCCGGCACCCTCGACCTCGGCCATGACGTACGAATACGGGGCCGCGG
Source organism: Candidatus Limnocylindrales bacterium (assembly GCA_035764655.1). Lineage (GTDB taxonomy): Bacteria > Chloroflexota > Limnocylindria > Limnocylindrales > CSP1-4 > DASTYU01. Next base: position 2,184 of record DASTYU010000096.1, on the reverse strand, counting down.
TGCGCGGGTCGACGAGGCGCTTCCAGCTGTAGACGAGGTCGCCGGCGACGATCGGGTCGCCATTGCTGTACTGCGCGTCACGCAGGGTGAACGTCAGCGTCTTGGCGTCGTCGGAGATCTCCCACGACTCCGCGAGCGCCGGTGTGGGCTCGAGGGTCGCCGGGTCGATGTAGACGAGAGGGCGATGCAGGGCTCGCAGCACGGTGAGCGAGTTGGAGTCCTGTGCCTTGTTGGGGTCGAGCGTGGGGGGCTCGCCGGCGATATCGACGTTCAGGATCTGCTCTTCGGCGAGATCGCCCGTCTTCGCCGTAGGTGCGGCCGCCGAAGCGGGGGGTCCTGATGTGCCTGGCTCCTGGCTTGCCGGCGCTGAAGTCGCCGTCGAACCGCCGCAGGCAGCCGCGATGATCGCGACCACTGCGACGAGACCAAGGAGACGTTTCTGTGCCATGACTGGTCCCTTTCACAGTTCCCGTCGTCGCGGTCTCCCTTGCCGAGACGTCCGGGGCGTTCGGGCACGCCCGGGCCGCCCATGCGACCCACACGTGTTCGACCGGCCCTGGCGGCGCTCGATCCTCCCATCGATTGCCGCTGTGCGCGGAAGTAACCCGCGGTCTCCACGAAGGGCCGCGGGCCTCAAGAATGGGGGGATGATGCACGTGGGGCGTTCGCCCGTCAAATCGTGCCATCCCGTGCGTGACCGTCAATCCGGGCACGGCATCTGGCGACCGGTCATCCCTCGCCAGCGCAGGTTCGGCTGGCGCGCGGCCGTCGCCTCGTCCAGTCGCCGGACGGGGGCCGTGTGCGGCGCCTCGCGGACGACGTCCGGATCGCTTTCCGCCTCGGCGGCGATCGCGATCAATGCCTCGGCGAAGGCGTCCAGCGTTTCGACGCTCTCCGTCTCGGTCGGCTCGATCAGCATTGCCTCGTCGACGATCAGCGGAAAGTAGATCGTGGGCGGGTGGAAGCCGTAGTCGATGAGCCGCTTGGCGATGTCGAGCGTGCGCACGCCCGTGCGCTTCTTGAGCGACGACGCCGACGCGACGAATTCGTGCTTGCAGGGACCGCCGTGCGGCAGGTCGTAGCTGCCGGCCACGCGGTGCATCAGGTAGTTGGCGGCCAGCACCGCATCGTCACTGACCTCGCGCAGACCCGAGCCGCCATGCGCCCGGATATAGGTATACGCGCGCACGAGGACGCCGGTGTTCCCCACGAAGCTGCGTAGCCGCCCGATCGAGCTTGGGCGCTCGCCCGGGCGCTCGAGGCGGAAGGTACCGTCGTCGGCGCGCAGGACGCGCGGGGTGGGCAGGTACGGCAGCAGCGTCTCTCCGACCCCGACCGGACCCGCACCGGGGCCGCCCCCGCCGTGCGGGGTCGAGAACGTCTTGTGGACGTTGAAGTGCATGACGTCGAAGCCGGCCTCGCCGGGCTTGAACCGGCCGAGGATCGCGTTCAGGTTGGCGCCATCCATGTAGGCCAGGGCGCCGGCCTCGTGGACCGCGTCCAGCAACTCGCCGATGCGCTTCTCGAACAGCCCCAGGGTCGACGGGTTCGTGATCATCACCGCAGCCGTCCGCGGACCGAGGGCCGCGCGGAACGCGTCGACATCGACGCCGCCGTCCGCCGCTGACGGGATGGTGATGGTCCGGTAGCCCGCCATCGTGGCCGTGGCCGGGTTGGTCCCGTGGCTGGAGTCCGGCACGAGGACCTCGGTCCGCTCGGTGTCGCCGTTCTGCCGGTGATGGGCGCGGATCATCAGGATGCCGGTCAGCTCGCCCTGCGCACCGGCCGCCGGCTGGAGGGTGACAGCGCGCATCCCCGAGATCGCCATGAGCGCCTGCTCAAGCTCCCACAGGAGCTGGAGCGTTCCCTGCGCGGCCTCGTCGGGTGCCATCGGGTGCAGGCCGGCGAACCCGGGCAGCCGGGCCGCCCACTCGTTGAGCTTGGGGTTGAACTTCATCGTGCACGAGCCGAGCGGGTAGAAACCGGTGTCGACCGCGAAGTTGAGCTGGGACAGGTTGACGTAATGGCGAACGACCTCCGGCTCGTTCAATTCGGGCAACGCCGGAGCCGTGTCGCGCAGGACCGCCGGCGGGAGACGGTCGAGGGCGTCCTTCGGGGGATGCGGGATCTTGCCGTCACCACGGCCCGGACGGGATCGCTCGAACAGGGTCGGCTGGAGCTTCG
>DASTYU010000095.1:0-8388 GCA_035764655.1 Candidatus Limnocylindrales bacterium | reverse complement strand
GCCATCGGGCCAGCCATGCTCCAGGTAGTCGCGACACGCCTCCGTCGAAATGGCAAAGCCGGGTGGCACCGGCAGGCCGAGCTCGCGGATCATCACGCCGAGGTTCGCCGCCTTCCCGCCGACGAAGGCCGCGTCGCGTGCCTCGGCGAGCGGGACGACCCACCTCACGCCGGAACCTCTTCGTTGAGCGCCCGCCAGACGCGCTCGGGCGTAAGCGGCAGGTCGCGGATCACGGCGCCGGTCGCATCGCGAACCGCCGCGGCGACTGCGGGCGCGACGCAGAGCAGCGCGCCCTCGCTCATGCCCTTCGCGCCGTAGGGACCGGGCCCGTCCGCGTTCTCGATGACGTCGCTGGTCATTTCGAGCGGCAGGTCCATGCTCGTCGGGATGCGGTAGTCGATGGCGCCGAGGTTCCGCAACCGCCCGGTGTCGTCGTAGATGTAGTGCTCCATCAGCGTGTGTCCCAGGCCCATGATCGCCGCGCCCTCATCCTGGCCGCGGACCTGGCCGGGGTGCAGCGCCTTGCCGACGTCCGAAACGGTCACGTGCCGGCACACCGTGACATCACCGGTCTCGCGGTCGACCTCCACTTCGACGGCCGTTGCGTTGAATTCGTAGAAGGCCGCGGTCCCGCCGAGCGGGTGGTCCGGCTGGGCCTCCTTGCGCATCTCGCCAACGCCGATCACCTCACCGCCGAGCCGGCCGAGGCCGCGAACCAGCACGTCACGAACTGGCAGCTCGCGACCGTCCGGCAGGGTCACCACGCCGGAGTCGACGGCGATCGCGGTTTGGTCGACGCCTTCGAGCCGCGCGGCCATCGTTCGAAGCTTGCTCTGGACCTCCCGGCAGGCCGCCAACACCGCATTCCCCATCAGCACCGACGAGCGGCTGGCCGAGGTCTGCTGGTCGTAGGGCACGACCGCGGTGTCGCCCATCACGACCGTGACCCATTCGACCGGCGCACCGAGCTCGTGTGCGGCGATCTGGGCAAAGATCGTCCGCGCGCCCTGGCCCATGTCCGACGTCCCCGCGTAGACGACCACCGAACCGTCCGCGAGCAGCCGAACCGTCGAATAGGAGAGGCCCGTCGTCGGGCCTTCCTTGAGCCCGACGGCGATCCCTCGGCCGCGGCCTGCGGGCACGGGACCGCCCCAGTCCATCAACTCCGCGGCGCGGCGGAGCGCCTGCGGCCATTCGCCATCGGCCGGTGTGTCCCCGGGGATGAACGGGTCGCCGGTCCGGGCCAGGTTGCGCAGCCGCAATTCGAGCGGGTCGATGTCGAGCCGGCGCGCCGCCTCGTCCATGTTCGATTCGGTCGCCCAGATCTGCTGCGGGTTGCCGAAGCCGCGGAATGCCGTCGACGGGACGGTGTGCGACAGCACGCTCCGCGCCACGATCCGCACGGCTGGAGCGTTGTAGGGCCCGCCCGAGGTGTACGACCCCTTCGCCACGGTGCGGTCGGCGATGTCGGAGTACGCGCCGATCAGATAGTCGGCGTCGATGTCACGGAAGACCAGCGTCCCGTCGCGCCGGAAACCATCGCGAACCCGGATCTCGGCCGCTCCCCGGCGAACCGCCTGGAACGTCTCCTCGAGCGTCAGCACGAGCCGAACCGGACGCCCGAGCCGCAACGCCATGAAGGCGACCAGCGGCTCGTACTTGGCATGCTGCTTGCCCCCAAACCCGCCGCCCGGGTCGGGCGCGATGATGCGCACCTTCGACAGTGGCAGCTGGACCAGGTCGGCGATCACGCGCTGCAGCCAGTTCGGATGCTGGATAGCGCTCCACACGCGGATCCCATCACCATCGGGCGCCGCCATGAACGCGTGGGGCTCGATCGCGAACTGGGTGACCATCGGGAACCGGTACGACCCTTCGACGACGACCTCGGCCTCCCGCTCCGCGGCTTCGGAGTCGCCCCACGCATAACGGTGCTCACGCAGGACGTTGGTGTCTGCCCGCGGGTCGTCGGGCCGGAGGGCCGGGTCCTGCACGAGGGGCGCGTCGTCGGCGCGCGCAGCGGCCACCGTGTGCACCGCCGGCAGTGCCTCGAACTCGACCCGCACGAGGCGCGCCGCCTCTTCCGCGGCGTCAAGCGTCTCCGCCGCGACTGCCGCCACGGGCTCGCCGTGGTACTTCGTCTCGCCGACCGCGAGGACCGGCCGGTCGCGGAGCTGCGGGCCAAAGCGCGGCATCGGATCCGGCAGGTCGGCTGCGGTCATCACGAAGCGGACGCCCGGCACGTCCATCGCCGCGGAACCGTCGATCCGATCGATCCGCGCCCGAGCGACGTCGAGCGCGACCAGCTTGACGTGCAGCACGTTCTCGAGGTGGACGTCGGCGACGTACTGCTGCCGCCCGGTGACGCGTTCGACGCCGCCGACCCTGGCAGGAGACTCCCCGACGGTCATTGGGGAGCGACCCGAGCGTCAGGCGTCGACGAGCGATCGCCGACCTCGGGTGCCATCGGGCGGGCCGGCCCACCCGGGCCCGCCTCAGCGGCTGCCAGCACAGCTTCGAAGATCTGCTCGTACCCGGCACACCGGCAGTAGTTGCCGGCGAGTCCTTCCTCGACCTCGGCGCGGGTCGGGTGCGGCACACGGTCCAGGAGCGCCTGCGCCGACACGAGCTGGCCGGGGATGCAGAACCCGCATTGGGCCGCCGACGTGTCGAGGAACGCGCGCTGCAGCGGGCTCAGCTCCCCATCCCGTGCGAGCCCTTCGACCGTGGTGATGCGCGCCCCGTCCATCTCCGCCGCGAGCACCAGGCAGGCGTCGACGGAGCGGCCGTCGACCAGCAACGTGCATGCGCCGCACTCACCGACCAGGCAGCACTCCTTCGTGCCCGTCAACCCCAGGTCCGCACGGAGCACCTCCAGCAGCGTGTGGTGCGGCGCGACCTCGATCGACCGGTCGCGGCCGTTGACCTCGAAACGGATCACGCCGCCGCCTCGCCGAGCCGGCGCTGGGCGGTCTCGAGGGCGCGCATGCCGAGCACCCGAAGCATGGCCAGCCGGTATTCGGGGCCGGCACGCATCGAGGTGGGCGATGGCGAGGCCGACGAGAACAGCCGGTCAAGGGCGACAGCCCGCGCTTCGGTGGACGAAGCCGGATCCGCGAGGATGCCACTCGCATCGGTCACGACCCACGGACGCGGCCCGACACTCCCGTACGACAGCGTTACCGGGCCGTCCTTCGACACCGCAACCGCGAGCGTGACGGACGCCAGGTCGTGGCCGCGCCGGCGCGTCCGCCGGACGTGCGTGGAGGCCACCGGCTTTCCCGCCAGCGGCAACTCGATCGACGTGACCAGCTCGCCGTCGCGGATCGTCGTCACGCCGGGGCGCACGAACCATTCATCAATCGGGATGGGCCGCGTGCCGTCCGGACCGGCGACCACGACCACCGCGCCGTAGACGAGCAGGGCCGGCGCGGTATCGGCGGCGGGCGACGCGTTACAGATGTTGCCCGCCAGCGACGCCCGGTTCCGGATCTGCACCGAGCCGACCACGATCGCCGCTTCCGCGAGTGCCGTGAAGCGCGTCCGGATCGTCTCGTCGGCGGCGATGTCGGTCATGACGGTGTTCGCGCCGATGACCACTCGGTCGCCTTCGAGCCGGATGCCCGGCGCCAGCTCGGGCACGCCCTTGACGTCCACGACCACCCGCGGTGTCACGCTCCGGTCACGGAGCTGGATGATCAGGTCGGTCCCGCCGGACAGCGGCCGCGCCGCCTCGCCCTCGGCGATCAGCAATCCGATCGCGTCAGTCAGCGATGAGGGTCGTTCGTAGGCGAACCGCTGCATGGCGTCAGAGGACGCGCTCGACCTCGTCCAGCAGCACCTGCGGCGTTGCCGCCCGGACGAAGAAGTAGGGCCGCTCCGTGAAGCGCTGCACGAACGCCGCGCGCGCCGCGCGCAGCAATTCGGTGTCGACGATCGGCATCGTCTGACCGGGAGCGAGCAGCTCGTTGAGCAGGAAGTAGTTCTGCAGCGAGTGGAACGTCTGGAACTGGCGCTCGAACGGGATCATCGCCGCGGTGCTCGGCGCGAAGTTGCCGTCGATCGCGGGCAGGACGACGACGTCGACCGGCGTCGGTTCGGCCAGGATCTCCCAGGTCGGCATGCCGCCGAAGAACTTGTCCACGCCGGCCTCGGGCGCGGCCTTGTCCGCGCGTTCGGTGCCCGCGTCGCGCTTCTTGAGGAAGGGCGCCTTCGAACCAAGGATCACGGTGCCCGACTCGTCGATGACGGTCGTCTCGGTCGATACGAGCAGGGCTCCGCGCCGGCAGGCCTCGATCTGCCCCATCGACTTGCCGTGGTTCGACTCACCGCCCATGAACAGGATCGTTCGGTCGCGGTAGCGTACGGCCGACGAGTGGAACGGGTGAAGGCCGTGCTCCTCCATCCGCAACGCCAGCAGCGTCACGATCGCCTTCTGGATCGGCCCCGAGTTCCACGGCCCGCTGAACGTCATGTGGCGGCCGTCATATGCGACCGTCTGATCCCCGTCGTGACGCCACACAAGGTCTGCCTCGGGCAGCGTGACCTCAGGCGCGATCCGCACCTCGGCGAGCCGGTAATTGAGGAAGTTCATGTCCTCGAGGACGTGCGCCATCGGCTTCGAGCCATGAACGTCGACCCGGAGGCGTGCCGGACCGGCGATGAACTCCTCGGTCAAGGTGGGCGTGGTGATCATGCGAGCGGTGCTTCTCCAGTCTCGTCATCGGTTGGCAGCCGTCCTGCCATGTTGGCGGCCACGTCTGCGAAGTGCCGCTCGAGCGCGGCCACCACGGCATCGGCATCCCGTGCCCGCAACGCCGCGAGGATTGGCATGTGCAGGTCGGCGGACCACTGCGGATCGGCACCCGGCACGACCAGTGTCAGGTACGTGCGCGAAAAGGGCTCGAGCGACCTCCACACCTTCTCGAGCGTGCCGTTGTCGGCCAGCTCGACGATCCGCCCATGAAAGCGGGCGTCGGCCTCGGCCACGGCGTGCCCGTCACCGGCCCGGGCGGCGGTCTGCATCCGGTCCATGAGCTCGCTCAACTCGGCGAGGTCGGTATCGCTCATCTGCGGAACGGCGAGCCGCGCCGCCAGCGTTTCGAGCGCCGAGCGGACGCCATACGCCTCGAGCAACTCACGTCGCGTCGGCCGGCGGACACGGGCACCGCGGAACGGGGTGATCTCCACGACCCCCAGGGCCGCCAGGCCGCGCAACGCCTCGCGGACCGGCGCCTGGCTCGTGCCCAGCTCGCGGGCGACCTGCGTCTCGACGATCCGGGCATCGGGGGCATAGCGGCCGGCCAGGATCTCCTCGAGCAGCCGGTCCTTCACCTGGTCGGCGAGCACGCTGCGAGCGAGGGCCCCGGATGTCGCCATGGCCGGCATCACGCGGCGGCGGGTTCGAGGATCGTCACGACGCCGTTCGAACCGTCGACGCGGATGCGGTCACCCGTACGGATCGTGTGCGTGGCCGTGGACGTCCCGATGACGGCCGGGATCCCGAACTCGCGCGACAGCACTGCCGGATGGGAGGTCGTGCCACCGGTGTCGGTCACGAGGGCGGCGATCTTGGTGAACAGCACGACCCACGCGGGGTTCGTCATCTGGCAGACGAGGATGTCGCCGTCGGCCACGGCATCGAACTCCTCCACGCTGAGCACGACGCGCGCGACGCCCTCGGCGACGCCCGGCGAGCCGGCAATCCCCTTGACCGTGGTCGTGTCGGCCGACGCCTCCTGGTAGAACCGCTCGGGGTAGCCCCAGTTGACCAGGTACGGGAAGGCGAGCTGCGACGGCGTGACCGTGCCGACCCAGTTGCGCGGCTTGCGCTGTTTCGCCGCCTCCCGCTCGGCGCGCCGCTTCGCTACAACCGTCCGCGCGTCGAGTGCCGACGGGTCCCCGATCAGCATGCGCAGCTCGTTGTAGCGGAGGAACAGCACGTCGTCGGGCGTGTCGAGCCGCTCGTCGTCGACGAGCTTCCGGCCGATGGCGATCAGCACCAGCCGGACGTGCGCGTTGGCGCCCTGGTCGATGTAGAAGTGATGATCCGGGGTGAGCGGCGCCATCCGCAGGTTCGTCGCATTCGCGGCGCGCATCTCCTCGAGGGCCTCACCCTCGAGCCCGTCGAGGATCTCGTTCGATGCTGCCTCGATGTCGGCGCGCATCGCCTCGATCGCCTTCGGGTAGTCGTAGTCGGTCTCGAGGTAGCCGCGCACCAGCTCGAGGACCGGCTCCATCTCCTCGCGCACCGTCGGGAAGATGAACTCGTGGCTCCACACGGCGTGCCAGCCGAACTCGCGCTGATAGGGCGCGACGCGCTCATCGATGAACCGCCGGCCGCGCTCCGAGCCGCGCAGGGCGGCCGCGATCGCCTTGGCGTCACCGGTCGCGAACAATGCCCGCAGCTCGGGGTCGTCGCGGACTTCGTTCTTCATCCGCCACAGCGCTTCGATCGAGTCCCAGTTGCGGTCCGACGCGGAGTTCTGCAGGCGCCCCAGCAGCTCCTCGTCGACGCCGCCGCGGACCTTCTCCATCACCGCCCGCAGATTGAGCGTCGCCGACAGCTGCGCGAAGTTGAGCATCCAGTGGATCTTCCAGTGGCGGTCGTGGATGTCGATCGCGTCCTCGAGCAGGGTGGCCAGCTCGGGCAGGGACATCCGGTCGGCGTCGTCGAGCCGCGCCTCCAGGTACTCGAAGTTGCGCTGCATCTCGGGCACGAGCCGGTCGCGCCACCAGTCGGCGAAGTGCTCGCCATACACGGGCAGCACCGTGTCGAGGTACTTGCCCATCTCCGCCGCGAACGCCGGATCGCGCGGGACGCGCGCCTGGTAGCGCGAGCTGTACTCGGTGCCTTCGATGTGCAGCTCGGGGTCTGCGGGCACGGCCGTCGTGTAGACGTAGCCGTTGACGGTCTTGGCCAGCCAGTCGACCGCGAACGGCGTCCCGAAGCGGCGGAACATGTGGTCGCACGACAGCCACCAGCCGCCGATATCGAAGAACATCGGGCTGACGGGGTGCGGGATGTGCAGATCGTCGTAGACCCAGAAGAAGTCCTTCTCGACCTCGGAATCCCAGCTGACGGGGAACGTGTCGTCGCCGAGGAACTGGCCGAGAATCTCCTCTGTCGGTGCCACGCGCGGGCCCTCCACGGTGCTCGGGGCGATCACGACCAACTGCAGGTCATCGATGATCGATTATGATACACGGGTCGCGCGGCGCGACGGTCCACGGAGAGAGTGCGGTGACCACGGTAGTCCCCGGTGAGCTGATCGACAGCCCCATGCTGCAGACCGTCAGCGGGCGGCCGACCGACTATTGGAACGACTCGTGCGCCGTCGACGAGCTGCGCTACGCCGTCGACCGCGGGGCGACCGGCGCCACGTCGAACCCGAGCATCGTGCTCGAGGTCTTGGGCAAGGAGCGCGCGTACTGGCAGCCTCGGATCCTGCAGCTCGCCGCGGCCAATCCCTCGTGGACCGAATTCGACCTGACGTGGGCCATCGTCGAGGAGATGGCGGTCCGCGGCGCAGCGATCCTCGAGCCGGTCTTCGTCCGGGAGGGCGGCCGGAAGGGCCGGCTGTCGATCCAGACGAACCCCACGAACTACCCGAACACCGCAGCGATGCTCGAACAGGGGCGGCGGTTCGCGGCGCTCGCGCCGAACATGCAGGTGAAGTTTCCCGCGACGAAGGCGGGCATCGCAGCGCTCGAGCAGGCGACCGCCGCGGGCATCAGCGTCAACGCGACCGTCTGCTTCACCGTGCCCCAGGCGATCGCGGTGGGCGAGGCGATCGAACGCGGGCTGGACGCGTTCGAGGCGTCGGGCGGGAATCCGGCAGACGTCACGCCGGTGTGCACGCTGATGATCGGGCGGCTGGACGACTGGATGAGGGTGGTCGTGGAGCGCGACGGCCTGGCGGCGGATCCCAACGCCCTCGATTGGGCCGGGATCGCGGTCTTCAAGCGGGCCTACGGGATCTTCGGGGAACGCGGCTTCCGCGCGCGCCCGCTGGCCGCCGCGTACCGCCACCGGCTGCACTGGACGGAGCTGGTCGGCGGGGATCTCGTCATGACGCTCACCCATGCGTGGCAGGTGCGCTTCAACGAGAGCGGGATCGTTCCGCGGCCGCGGATCGAGGAGCCGGTGGACCCCGCCATCGTCGACGAGCTGCTCGAGCGAATCCCCGACTTCCGCCGCGCCTATGAACCCGACGGGCTCACGATCGACGAGTTCGACGGCTACGGGCCGACCGTCCGCACCCTGCGCCAGTTCATCCGCTCGTACCACGACCTGCTGGGCGCCGTCCGCGACGTCGTCCTCCCCGACCCGGACGTCAAGCGCGCCTGATCGTCGCCGCTCGCGGGCCATCGCTGAAACGCTGGGCG
>DASTYU010000094.1:0-2330 GCA_035764655.1 Candidatus Limnocylindrales bacterium | reverse complement strand
CCGCTCAGCTTGCGCACGAACTGGCGGGCGGCGGCTTCGATCTCCCCGGTCGTCGCGGTCGCCTCGGCGCGACGGAGGGTCTTGATGCTTCGGCACATGGGCCCAGCCTACACCGGGCGCGCGGTACGCTCGCCCGCGATGTCCACCTCGCGTCCGCGGCGCCACCTGGTCCGTCCCGCAACGGTCGTCCTGGCGGTGCTCGCCGGCCTGCTGATCGGGGTCGGCGCCGACGTCGCGCGAAGCGGTGGGTTCAACCCCTGGCTGGCACGGCACGGCCTGCCGCCGCCGTACCTGCCGCAGGGCGAGCGCTTCGACATCGGTGACCGCTCGCTGTATCTCGACTGCCGGGGGAGTGGCAGCCCCACGGTCGTGCTGGAGGCCGGATCCGGCTCCGACAGCGCCACGTGGAGCGCCGTCCACGACACGATCGCGGGCACGACCCGAACCTGCGCCTACGACCGCGCCGGCCGGGGCCGCAGCGACGACCGTGGTGAGCACACGCTCGGAGACGCGGTCACGGACCTGCGGGCACTGCTCGCGGCTGCCGGGGAGCAGGCGCCGTTCGTGATCGTTGGGCATTCGCTCGGCGGTTCCTACGCACGGGTCTTCGCCACCGAGTTCCGCGACGAGGTCGTCGGGGCCGTGCTCGTCGACTCGTTCGAGCCCGATATCCAGGAGGATCGCATCCACCCCCTGCTCGGCGACCTCATCCCCGAATACGAGGCCCAGCTCGACGGCCTGCGCGCCCACGTGTCTCGTGTCGATTCGCTGGACTGGGCGGCGTCCGAACAGCAGCTTCGGGCATCCTCCTTCGAGGGCATCCCGCTCGAAGTGCTGGTCGCCGCTCGCTACGAGCCGCGCCTGGACGAGGCGACCAACGCCGCGGTCGCCGCCGCCTGGCGTGAAGGCATGGAGTCGCTGGCGCCCGGCCGAACCCGCTACGAAATCGTGTACGCCGGTCACAACCTTCATATCGAGCGTCCCGATACCGTCATCGCCGCGGTGCGACGTCTCGTCGACGCCGCACGCGCCGAATGAGGCGCCGCGCCGGCTGCTTGCGCGGCTATCCTCCCGGCATGGACGCGCCGCGGACGATCATCGAGCCGTTCCGCATCCATGCCGTCGAGCCCATCCGGATCACGACCCGCGCCGAACGCGAGGCCGCCCTCGAGGCCGCGGGGGGCAACCTGTTCTCGATCCACGCCGACGACGTGCTGATCGACCTGCTGACAGATTCGGGTACGGGCGCCATGAGCCGCGACCAGTGGGCGGCGGTGCAGCGCGGCGACGAGTCGTACGCGGGCTCGCCGTCGTGGTACGTGTTCCTCGAGGCGGTCCGCGAGCTGTTCCCCTTCCCGCACGTCATCCCGACGCACCAGGGCCGGGCGGCCGAGAAGATCCTGTTCAGCGTCCTTGGCGGCGACGGCAAGATCATCCCAAACAACACGCACTTCGACACGACCCGCGCAAACGTCGAACACAGCGGGGCCGAGGCGATCGACCTCGTCATCCCGGAGGGCTCGGATCCCGCGGCGCTGCACCCGTTCAAGGGCAACATGGACGTCGCCCGGCTCGAGGAGCTGCTGACTACGTGTAGCGATCGCGTGCCGGTCGTGTTCGTGACGGTGACGAACAACTCGGGCGGCGGACAGCCGGTGTCGCTGGAGAACCTGCGCGCGGTGCGCGCCGTGTGCGACCGCTTCGGCGTGCCGTTGTTCCTCGACGCGTGCCGTTTCGCCGAGAACGCCTGGTTCATCAAGACCCGCGAGCCGGGCCAGGCCGACCGCGCCGTGACGGACATCGTCCACGACATGGCCGCGCTGGCCGACGGCATGACGATGAGCGCCAAGAAGGACGGGCTGGCCAACATCGGCGGCTGGCTCGCCGTCCGCGACGACCGGCTCGCCGAGCAATGCCGCAACCTGCTGATCCTCACCGAGGGCTTCCCGACGTACGGCGGACTCGCCGGCCGCGACCTCGAGGCAATCGCGCAGGGCCTGCGCGAGGTCGTCACCGACGACTACCTGCGCTATCGGATCCGGTCCACGGCGTATCTCGGCGAGGCGCTCGACAAGGCCGGCGTCCCTGTCGTGAAGCCGTTCGGCGGGCACGCCGTGTACCTCGATGCCCGGGCATTACTGCCGCACATCGCGCCGCTCGAATACCCCGGTCAGGCGCTGGCCGTGGCCTTGTACCTGGAGGGCGGCATCCGCGGCTGCGAGATCGGGACCGTGATGTTCGGACGCCATCCCGACGGCACCGAGACGCCCGCGGCGATGGATCTCGTGCGGCTGGCGATCCCTCGCCGCACCTACACCCAGAGCCACATC
>DASTYU010000093.1:0-16414 GCA_035764655.1 Candidatus Limnocylindrales bacterium | reverse complement strand
GGCGGGTCGATCCGGGCGAACCGGATGTTGAACCCGTGGGCGAACATCAGCAGGTGGCCGTCGCGCAGGTTGGGGCCGATCTCGGCGTCGTAGACGGCCTTCTGGGCAGTGTCGGGGACGAGGATCATCACGACGTCGGCAGCCCGGACGGCGTCCGCGACATCGGCGACGCGCAGGCCCGCTTCCTCGGCGAGCGCCCGGCTCTTGGAGCCCGGCGCGAGCCCGACGACCACGTCGACGCCGGACTCGTGCAGGTTGAGGGCGTGGGCATGGCCCTGGCTGCCGTAGCCGATGATCGCGACGGTCTGCCCCTGCAGGGCGGCGGGGTTCGCGTCGTTGTCGTAGTACATCTTCGCCGTCATCGCTTGAGGGCCTCCTCGATCGACGCGGAACCTCGCGACATGACGACGGCTCCCGTTCGAACCAACTCCTTGATGCCGTACGTGCGGACGAGCGCGAGAAACGTGTCGACCTCCCCCTCGCTCCCGGTGACCTCGACCACGATCGCCTCGGGCGACAGGTCGACCACGCGCCCCTTCGACAGCTCGACGACCTTGAGGATCTGGTCACGCGTCGAGTCGGTGGCGCGGATCTTGATGAGCGCCAGCTCGTGCTGGATCGTCGGCTCGCTGGTGACGTCCTGGACCTTGAGCACGTCGATCAGGCGGTAGAGCTGCTTCGCCGCCTGCTCGACCGCAACGCCATCTCCATGGAGGGTGATCGTCATGCGGCTGACGTCCGGCTGGTCGGTCCGGCTGACGGCCAGCGAGTCGATGTTGAAGTTGCGCGCCCGCATGAGGCTCGACACGCGGTTCAGGACGCCCGGCTTGTCGAGCACGAGGGCCACGAGGACGTGGCGTTGCGTATCGCCGGACCCGGGCAGTGCCCGCGGCGGCGGTGCCACCTGCGCGGCGGCCGCGTCCGCGGGCACTTTTCCGTTGGTGGTTGGGTCCGTGCTCACTCGTCCGCCCCGCCCCACTTCTCGATCAGGTCGGACAGGCCCTTGCCGGCGGGCATCATCGGGAAGACGTTCTGCTCCTCGGCGATCTCGAACCAGACGAGCGCCGGCCCGTCGACGCCCTGGGCGAAGCGGATCGCGTCATCGACCTCGGCCGGGGTCGACGCCTTCGTGGCCGGGATCCCGAATGCCTCGGCGAGCTTCAGGTAGTCCGGCCCGAGCAGGTGCGCGGAGTGGTAGTTGCCGGCATAGATAATCTCCTGCCACTGGCGGATCATCCCGAGCTTCTTGTTGTCGAACAGCGCAATCTTCACCGGGATGCGGTCCTGGACCAGCGTCATCAGCTCCTGGAAGGTCATCTGGAAGCCGCCGTCGCCGGTGATCGCCCACGCCTCGCGATCCGGGCGACCAAGGGCCGCGCCCATGGCCGCGGGGACCGAGAAGCCCATCGTGCCCAGCCCACCGGAGCTGACGTGGCTGTTCGGCTCGCGGAAGCCCGCGTAGCGTGCGAGCCACATCTGGTTCTGGCCGACGTCCGCGATGTACGAGGCCGCATGGTCGGTCAGCTCGCCGATTCGCGAGACCACGTAGTCGGCCGACAGGAGCCCGTCGCGCCATGCGCCTGAGCCGTGCCAGCTCGACCCCTCGGACTCGCGCCGCCAATCGGCGAGCTGGCCGAGGTATTCCTGGCGTTCCTCGAGCCCGGTCGCCGGGACCATGCGGATGAGCGCCTCGAGGACGCGTTTGGCATCGGCCACGATCGGCACTTCGACCGCCACGTTCTTGCCGATCTCGGCCGGGTCGATGTCGACGTGGACGATCCGGGCATACGGGGCGTATGTGCGCACGTTGCCGGTCACCCGGTCGTCGAAGCGCATACCGATCGCGAACAGCAGGTCGGCCGACTGGATCGCCCGATTCACGTGCTTCCAGCCGTGCATGCCCATGTAGCCGTAGGCCAGCGGGTGGTCTTCGGGGATCGCCCCGATGCCGAGGAGCGTCCAGGCGACCGGGATGCTCGTCTTCTCGGCGAACGCGCGAAGCTCGTCCCACGCGCCGGCGTGGAGGACACCGTGACCGGCGAGGATCATCGGCCGCCTGGCGTTCGCGAGCTCCTGGGCCGCCAGCTTCAGCTGACGGCCGTGCGGCTCGGTGTTCGGGCGGAAGCCCGGCAGCCCGGCGACGACGTCGGCGTCGGACGGGTGCTCGGCGCGGGTCTCCTGCTGCAGCGCATCCTTCGTGATGTCGATGTGAACCGGGCCCGGCCGCCCGGAACGGGCAATGTGGAAGGCCTCGGCGATCACCCGCGGGAGCTCGTCGGCGTCACGGACCAGGTAGTTGTGCTTGGTCATCGGCAGGGTGATGCCGTTGATGTCGATCTCCTGGAAGGCGTCCTTGCCGATGAGGGCCGACGGGACATTGCCGGTGATCGCCACGATCGGCACCGAATCGAGGAGAGCTGTCCCGATGCCGGTGACGAGGTTGGTCGCGCCCGGCCCCGACGTGCCCATGCACACGCCGACGCGGCCCGTCACGCGGGCGTAGCCGTCGGCGGCATGGGCGCCGCCCTGCTCGTGGCGAACGAGGACGTGGCGCAGCTCGGGGTAGTCGCCGAGGACGTCGTAGAGCGGCAGGATCACGCCGCCGGGGTAGCTGAAGAAGACGTCGACGCCCTGGCGCAGCAGGGCTTCGCAGAGCACGTCGGCGCCGATGCGCGTCCGGTGCAGCTCGCGGGCCTCGTGGAGCATGCCCTTGCGGGCGGCCTCGATCGCGGCGGCGTTGGCCGACCCCTCGTTCGGGACGTGGCTGCGCCGTGACTTCGGTTCGCTGGCAGGCGGCGCCTGCCCGTCTCCCTTCGCGATCGTCATCCCTGGCCCTCCGATGTCGTGCGGTTCGTTCGTCGCGGACAAACAAAAGACCCTCGCCTCCCGGCGAGGGTCCTGGGTGTTCGGTGGTCGTCGCGCCTAGCGGCGCTCGTCCCTCGTCCCACGGTCCCGCCGGGAGCCGGTAATGAGGCCAAGAAGGCCGTCAAGCCCGAGTCGAAGCGAGTCGAGAAGGGAGCGCAGGGCTACGTCGAGCGGAGCCGGTTCGACGGGCATCTGGACGCGACGACCATCCGCCGTCACGACGACGGCGACAGTGCGGCGGTCCTGACCATCCAGATCGAACAACGCGGCCTCCGCAGGCGCTTCTCCGCAACCGTCAGGCCGCGGTGTTCGGGCAGTCTAGCAGGGATCGTTCATGCGTCAACCGCACCGCACGGCACCTGCAGGCGTGTTGCGGCGGGAACGACTGGAACAACGGCGTTCGGCCCCAGCGAACGAATCGGCGGGTGTGGACCGAGCGACCGGCGCCAACCCGAGGTTTCGTTCACTGCAGGTGAGCACTCCCACGCGAGGATCCCTCGCTTGCGATGAATCGGCCCCCTGATACGCGGGATCGTTCGCTACAGGTGAACGGCTTCAGGCACTCGAAGCGCGTAAGTGCCAGGCAAGCGCATGTTGCGAGACTTTCGTGATGAGCCGGACTGACTTGGAGCGTCGTGCCGCAGCCGTGACGCGCGACCAGTGCCGCACCATTGGCCGCGATGTCCGCCGTCTGCGCGAGGACGCCGGAGTCGGGATGCGCGAGCTTGCGCGCCATGCCCGGATCAGCCCTTCGTACCTCTCGGCGATCGAGGCTGGCAATGCGCTGCCGTCCCTCCCCGTCCTCAATCGGATCGCGCTGCCGCTCGGTGCGGATCTCAGCCTCAAGCTCTATCCGAACACCGGGCCACGTATTCGCGATCGCATCTCGGCGAGGATGCTCGAAGCGCTCCTCCGGGGACTGCATCCGCGATGGCGGCCAAGCCTCGAAGTCCCTGTGCGTCGACCGGCCCGCGGCGTCATCGATTGCGTGCTGGACGACCGAAACGGGCCGACGGTCGTCGCGGCGGAGCTCGAATCCGACCTTCGGCGTCTCGAACAGCAGATCCGTTGGGGCCGCGAGAAAGCGGAGTCGCTGCCGTCCTCCGACCTGTGGCCGTTTCTCGTCTCGGCTCGCCCCCAGCCGCGGCGGATCGCCAGGCTCCTCGTGCTTCGTTCGACTCGCACCAGCCGGACGCTGGCGAAGGACCTGCGCGCGACGTTCGAGGCGGCGTTTCCGGCCGACCCGGCCAGAATCCTCGAAGCATTCAGATCTCCGGATGCACCGTGGCCCGGAGACGGCTTGCTGTGGGTCTACGTCGAAGGCTCCGAGGGGCGGCTCCTGGAGCGCCGGCCGCGGGGTCTTGGCGTCCGCTAGACCCTTACCAACCGCCCCCGTCGCATTCCGGCGACGATCACGATGACCACGCCCACGGCGATCAGCACGTCGCCGATGCTGAAGACGTTGGCGAAGGGAAGCCACGCCGGCAGCGCGAAGAGATCGGTGAGGGGCTCGAGAGCCGGTTCCGCGACGATCGCCGAGTTGGTGTAGCCCGGGTTGAGTCCGCCACCCAGCGCCGCGAAAGCGCCCTCGCTGGCGGGCATGTAACCGCCGTTCGCGACGATGGCCGCCAGATTGGATGCGGCCCCAACGGCCACCAGCGCCATGCCGGGTATCCGGATGTTGCGGATCACCGCGATCAGCACGAGGACCGTCGACGCGACGTACAAGGGCGCGCCCATGTCGCCGATACGCTCGCGCACCGGATCCGTAAACAGCACGAGCTGCACGACGAAGCCGCCGATCGCCAGCCACGGCCAGCGAAAATCGAACGTCGCCAGGCCGCTCAGGCGGCCGCCGAGCACGAAGCCCAACACGAGCCCGATCAGGACGGCATACAGGATGAACACGGACCAGTCTGACCCTCTGGGGAGTGTCCGGGCCGCGGGCGTGCCCGCTCGATGCGGGATCGTACCGGCCCGGAGAATCAGGAAAGCCGCCGGATCGGCGGCTGTCCCGATGGATGAGGCGGGGCGGACGGTCGCCCCGATGAGATCAGTGCCAGCGATGACCCGAGCAAGGGCCGAACGCCGGATCAGTGCTGTACATCTTCAGTCCCACCAGCGCATCCCGGCGCCGAGGCTCATCGCCGTCATTGCCAGCAGCGCGATTGCGGTGGTGAAGCGCGTCAGTTTCGCCTTCACGTGACACCTCGCCAATGTTGTGGCGCTTCGGTGCCGGCAACCGGGCGGTCTCGCTAGCGAGATCCCTGGCTTTGCGTCCCCGCCTCGCGACGGGTTTGCCCTGAGACGGTATTTGAAGCGGTAGGACGCTTGTCGTCCTCACCGAACACGCTAGGGGTACCTGCGCGCTTCGCCAATGGGAAGGGAGTACCAGTACCCGGGCGTTCCTGCGTTCGAGGTTTCCCGCAGGCACCACTGGGTTTGCCCACCGATCGGCGAACCTGAGCATCCCCGCAGTCCGCGCAGAATGAGGACCCCTTGTGCGTGCTGCTGCCGGGGTTGATGCCATGTGCTGCCTTGGGGCGTGGCCACGGGTCGCCGTGCCGGGCTACGACGGATCTGGAGGAGGCTCCCGACGGACCTCCTCCAGGTTCCCTTGCAGTCCGAGCGGGAATGCTATGCATGTCACCCCGGTTGAATCCGGCATCCCACGCGTATCACGGCCGATCGACCACGCACGAGCCCAGCCGGCTGGCCGTCCGAGATCGTGCGCCGACATGCGTATGAGTCCAGGTCGGAATGCAAGCGACGTGTCTCCGGCGACGCACCGCCGGTGCGCTATGGGAGCGGCGACCAGAGGGGCCCCGGAGCGGCCGGGGCCCGCCGGAGTCGGGCGCGGTCCTTGCGACTCAGACGGGGGCTGGTGCCGTCTCCGGGTCGTTCACCTGCCGCGTCCGGCCGGCGCGCATCGCCGCGGCGATGACGACGACGATCCCCGCCGCGATCAGGATGTCGCCGATCGACACGATATTCGTGAAGGGCAGCCACTGCGGTAGCGGGATGACGTCCGTGAGGGGCGCGAGGGCGGGCGCGTCCATGATCCGGCTGTTGGAGTAGACCGCTTGTGCGCCCCGGCCGAATTCGGCCGCCACGGTCGGGCTGGCGGGCATGTACCCCCCGTTGGCGACGATCGCCGCGAGGTTGCAGCCCGCGCCCGCGGCGATGAGCGGCATGCCGCGGATGGCCACGTTGCGCAGCACCGCCATGAACACCAGGGCGGTCGATACGACGTACAGCGGCGGCCCGAGGTCACCGATCCGGGCGGTGACCGGGTCGGAGAAGAGGAGGACCTGCGCGGCGAACCCAAGCACGGCCAGCCAGGCCCACTGGAATCGGACGTCACCCAGCCCGGACAGCCTGCCGCCGAGCAGCAGCCCGACCAGCAGCCCGATCGGGACGGCGTACAGGATGAACATCAGCCTGCCGCCTCCGCGACCCACTCGGCCGCCGGCCGCGAAGCTGGTCGGATGGCCGTCGCGGGCTGGCGGCTGCGGGTGGTCGCCGGCGCAGCCGCGTCGACGGGCGGTCCGAGGTGGAAGCCCTGGCCGAATTCGCAGCCGAGCTGGAGCAGGCGGTCGACCTGCGCCGCCTCCTCGATCCCTTCCGCGATGATGTGCAGGCCGAGCGTCTGGCCCAGGGCCACGATGGCGTGGGCGAACGCCCATTCGCTCTGCTCGAGATCCGGCTCGACCACGAAGTCGCGAGCGATCTTCAGGATGTCGACCGGGAAGCGACGCAGGTAGCCAAGCGACGAGTAGCCCGTCCCGAAATCGTCCATCGCGATGCGCACGCCGGATGCCCTGAGCGCGCCCAGCTTGGAGATCGTAGCCTCGGTGTCCTGGAACATCGCGGTCTCGGTCAGCTCGAGCACGAGCCGCCGCGGCTCCATCCCGGATGCCACGATCGTCGACTGGATCTCCTCGATGAATTCTGGCTGCTGGAGCTGAAGCGGCGAGATATTGACGCTCAGGAAGAAGTCGTCGTCGGCGTCCGGGTGGGCTTGCCACGCCCCGAAGCGCATGCACGCCTCGGCGAGCACCCAGCGCCCGAGCGCGAGGATCAGCCCGGTCTCCTCGGCCAGCCCGATGAACTCGCCGGGCAGGATCAGGCCGCGGGTCGGGTGGCGCCACCGGACGAGGGCCTCAACCCCCGCGAGCTGGCGGTCCGCCAGGCGCACGATCGGCTGGAAGAAGACGGCCAGCTCACCCCGACCGAGACTCCGGGACAGCTCGGCCGACAGCGAGTGCCGGGCGACAAGCGCGGCGTGCATCGTCGGCTCGAACACGGCGGCGCGACGCTTGCCGGCGGCCTTGGCGGTATACATCGCCACGTCCGCATTGCGCAGCAGGACGTCCGCGGAGCCATCCGAGCGACTCGTGGCGGCGATGCCGATGCTCGCCCCGATCGAGATCTCCTGCCCGCCGATCTGGAACGGCACCTGGAGCGCTTCGATGATCCGCTGCGCCACTGCCATCGAGCGGTCGAGGTTCGGGGTATCCAGCAGCAGGACCGCGAACTCGTCACCGCCGAGTCGGGCCGCGAGGTCCTCGCTCCGGACGCAGCCGTTGATCCGCTCCGCCACGACGCGCAGCAGCCGGTCGCCCGCGCCGTGGCCCAGCGTGTCATTGACCAGCTTGAAGTCGTCGAGGTCGAGGAACAGCACGACCGCGTCGAGGCCCGGCTGGCGGGCTGCCAGCTGCGCCTCGACCTGCTCGGCAAACATCGCCCGGTTGGCGAGGCCGGTCAGCGGGTCGTGATAGGCCTGGTGGCGGAGCTGCTCCTTGAGCCGCGACAACTCGGCGAGCGATTGCTCGAGCTGGCCGTTCTCGAGCGCCACCGCGGCCTGGTTGGCCAGCGTCTCCAGCAGGAGCAGGTCGTCGCTTTCGAAGCTGGTTCCCTCGGTGAGGCGATTGGCCACGGTCATCGCGCCGATCAGCCCGGACTCGCCGATGAGCGGGCTCACCATCGCCTGGCGAATCGCCCGTCCGCCCAGGACGCGAACGGCGGATGTCGTGATGAACGCACGGCGCTCTCCGATCACCCGGCCATGGAGACCGCTATCCAGGTCGATCGATTCGGGCACCATCACCGCGGGCGCGGCATCGTGGATGGACGTCGTCCGGAGTGCGTCGCGAGCGTCATCGCGCGGGTACAGGATGACCTCGGCGACCTCGGCCCGGAACATCGTCCGCGCGTGATCGAGAAGGGCGACGAGCGCCGAGTCGAGCTCCGGCGAGTGCTGCATGATCCGGCTCGACTGGTAGAGCAGCTCCAGCCGCTCGTGCTTCTCGCGCTCGGACAGGTAGGCGCGATAGGCGAGGAAGATCGTCACCAGCGGGATCAGCAGCAGCAGGACGGCCTTCGGGTCGATCCACATCACCGAGACCGCCAGCAGCGCGAGGCTGGTGTTGGCCAACGCGACCACGAGTCCGAACTTGAGCATCTCGGGCAGCTTCTGGAACTGCGGGGCGCCGCCCGACAGCGAGATCGCCGTGGCGATCGTGAGCGCGCCGATCACCACCGGGACCAGCATCGCCGCGAACGCGGCGACCCAGTCGACCGAATTGGGCGCGCCGCCCGGCGTCGCGATGCGGTGGAAGACCGCCAGCGTCACCACCCCGATCAGCCCGAAGTTGGCGAGGTTGAAGGCGACCTTCACGAGTGACTGGCGCGCCGTGACCAGCAACGCGACGCCCGAGCCAACGAGCACCGCCAGCAGGTACTCGTTCGGCGTCACGAAGAAGAGGCCGATAACGGCGGGAACTTCGCTCAGCGAGAACGAGTGCGTCTCGCGCCGGAAGTGGACCAGGATGACCTTCGTTTCGGCGGCGAGATAGGCGACCGCGAGGATCGGCCACGGCAGGTGCACCGGGCTCGCGAACGGCTGGAGGTGCCGGACGTCGAGCAGGTAGCCGGCCAGCGCGGCGCCGCCCAGGAGCAGCGTGAACAACCACACCCGGATCGCCGGTGATCCGAGCGGGCCGCGATCCAGGATGACCTGGAGTCGACGGAAGGCGCCAATCACCGCCGCCGGTGGGTCTGCTGCAGTGCGGGCCGGTGTGGTGCGGTCGATCATGGCCGGGCGGGCGCCTCTCGAGAACGAGCGTCGTAGTGCAGTTGTACGCGACCACGCGGCCTGATTCGCCACGCCGAAGGTACCGGGCGGACTAGTACTAGCGGGGTAACGCGAACGTGCGAGGGCGCTTGGCCGCGGTTCGCTGCTACCCTGTCGCGGCCATGACCCCACCGCGCACCATCGTCCAGAAGATCTGGGACGACCACGTCGTCACGCAGGAGCCCGGCGCTCCTGCCGTCCTGGCCGTCGACCTCCACCTCGTTCACGAGGTCACCAGCCCGCAGGCCTTCACCGGGCTGCGTGCGCGCGGGCTCCATGTTCGGCGCCCGGGTCAGACCGTTGCGACCGCCGATCACTCCATCCCGACCCACGACCGCAGCCTGCCGATCCTCGACTCGATGGCGGCGGCGCAGGTCCAGCAACTCGAGCAGAACTGCGCCGAGTTCGGCATCCCGCTGCACGGGATCGGTTCGCCGGACCAGGGCATCGTCCATGTCATCGGTCCGCAGCTGGGCCTCACGCAGCCGGGCATGACCATCGTGTGCGGCGACTCGCACACGAGCACGCACGGGGCGTTCGGCGCGCTGGCGTTCGGGATCGGCACGAGCGAGGTCGAGATGGTCCTCGCCACCCAGACGCTGCTGCAGCGCGACCCTCGCACGTACGAAGTCCGGGTTGACGGCCGGCTGGAGCCGGGCGTGAGCTCGAAGGACATCATCCTCGCGCTGATCGCGCGCATCGGGGTTGGCGGCGGGACCGGTCACGTGTTCGAGTACCGAGGCGAGGCGATCCGGGCGCTGACCATGGAGCAGCGCATGACGATCTGCAACATGAGCATCGAGGGCGGCGCTCGGGCCGGCCTCATCGCCCCGGACGACACCACCTTCGAATACGTCCATGGGCGGCCGCACGCGCCGAGGGGCGCCGAGTGGGATGCGGCCGTGGAGCGCTGGCGGCACTTGCCGAGCGACGACGGCGCGGCGTTCGACAAGTCGATCACGATCGACGCCAATGCCCTCGAGCCGATGGTGACGTACGGGACCAACCCGGGCATGGGCATCCCCATCACCAGCCGCGTCCCCTCCCCGGACGAGCAGCCGGATGCGAGCCAGCGGCGCGCCCTCGAGCGCGCGCTCGAATACATGGACCTGCAGCCCGGCCAGGCGATCCTCGGCCAGAAGGTCGACGTCGTCTTCATTGGGTCGTGCACCAATGGACGCATCAGCGACCTGCGGCTCGCCGCCGAGGCGCTCAAGGGCCGCCGGATCGCGGACGGCGTCAAGCTGATGGTCACGCCGGGCTCGGACGAAGTGAAGCGCGAGGCCGAGCGCGAGGGGATCGCCGACATCTTCAAGGCCGCCGGCGCCGACTGGCGCGAGTCGGGTTGCTCGATGTGCATCGCGATGAACGGCGACCAGCTGCAGCCCGGGCAGTACGCTGTCAGCACCTCGAACCGCAACTTCGAAGGCCGCCAGGGCAAGGGCGGTCGGACGTTTCTGGCCTCCCCTTTGACCGCGGCAGCCAGTGCCGTGAGCGGTGTGGTGTCCGACCCGCGGGCATTGCCCGGCATCGAGTCGCTCGCCGCGGTCGGGGGTCGCTGAGCCATGGCCGAGCCGTTCACCACGTTCACGAGCACGGTGATCCCGCTGCCCGCCGAGAACGTGGACACCGACCAGGTCGTCCCGGCCCGCTACCTCAAGGTCACCGACAAGGCCGGCCTCGCCGAGGCCCTGTTCCGCGACTGGCGGTTCAACGAAGACGGGTCGCTCAAGGAGCCACGCTTCATTCTCGACCAGCCGGAGATGGCGGGCCGCCAGATCCTCCTGGCCGGCGACAACTTCGGCGCCGGGTCGTCGCGCGAGCACGCCCCGTGGGCGCTGACCGCGTGGGGGATCCGCGCGATCCTGTCGACCTCGTTTGCGGACATCTTCCGGAGCAACAGCCTCAAGAACGGCCTGCTGCCGATCGCCGTGGAGGCGGAACGCCACCGCCAGCTCTTCGATCTCGTGCGCGACCGGCCGGACGCCGAGCTGACGGTCGACCTCGACGCGCAGGTCGTCCACCTGCCCGGTGACGAGGACCTGCCGTTCGAAGTGGATCCGTTCGCCAAGCAGATGCTGCTGGCGGGCACCGACGAGCTCGGCTACCTGCTCGGCAAGGACGCCGAGATCGCCGCATGGGAGGCGGCCCATCCAGCGCGGATCGACACGCTCGCGCGGGCGTGACCGTGCCGCCGTCGAGGGGGAACCGGCTGCCCCACGCCAGCGTCAGCCGCGCATGAGGCACGTGGTTCGTCCTGCCGTCATGGTGATCGCGAGTGCACTCCTGCTCTCGGCCTGCGCCTCCGGCGGTTCGAGCGCGGCACCCAGCGACCAGGCACCGCCCAGCGAAGCGCCCGCCGCCTCGGAGCCGCCCGCGATCGGGGAGCCAGAGCCAGGTGGCGTCGAACTCGTGGAGCCGCAGCCAGGCCAGCAGGATGTTCATCCCGTCGCCGTCGAGCGGATGGACGCGACGACCTCGGGGCGGGTCGTGTCCGTCGATGCCTACTGGACCAGTGGGGTCGATCCCTGCTACGTCCTGGATCGGGTCGAGGTCCAGCTCAACGAGGAAGAGCAGACCGCCGACGTCACGATCCTTGAGGGCACGTCTGATCCCGATGCCATCTGCGTGATGATGGCCGTGGCCAAGCACACCATCATCTCGTTCGAGGTGCCCGGCACCGGCACGTGGACGATCCGCGACTCGGAGGGCAGCGCCCAGCCGGTGGAGGTGGTCGTCTCCTAGGCCAAGCGGCTCACGAAGTTCGCTGGCATTCCCATCGGGAATGCTGCGCACGCTACTCGGTCGAATCCCGTCCTCGACGCGCTTTGCGGTCGATCCGCCACGCACGAGCCGAGCAGCGCCAGCTTCCCCGATCGCTCGCCAGCGTTCGTACCAGTCTCCCTCGGAATGCAAGCCAAGAACCGTCCGCCACGCTCTCAAGGCACCCTCAGGGTCCCTGTGGGACGATCCGCGGGTGAACCTGTTCGACGCGTTCGCCGTGGTGCTCGTCGTCCTCGCCGTGCTGCTCGGCTACCGCTCCGGCGCGCTGCCCCAGGTCGGCGGGCTGATCGGGGCGCTGATCGGTGGCGCCGTCGCGCTGCTCGCCATCAGCTTGCTCGAGCAGCCGCTCTCGACGGTCGATGCAGGCATCCGGCCGTACCTCGTGCTGGTCGGCCTCTTCGGGACGGTGATCGTCGGCGAGTCGATCGGGTCGTCAATCGGCGCGTGGGCCGGGCGGGGCGTTCGGCGAAGCGTGTTCAGTGGCGTCGACCGGCTGGGCGGCAGCCTCGTGGCCGGCGCCCAGGCCCTCCTCGTGCTGTGGCTGGCAGGAGGCGTGTTCGCCAACGGGCCGATGCCGAGGCTTGCCGAGGCCGCCCAGACCTCGACCGTCATACGGACGCTGAACGCGACGCTTCCCCCGCCCACCGACCTCGCGTTCGGCCTCGGTCGGCTGCTCGACGACACAGGCCTCGCCCAACCGTTCATCGGATTCGAGCCCCTCCCGGCGCCCCCGGTCGAGCGGCCCGACGACCCGCAGGCCCAGTCCATCGCCGCGGCGGCCGAGGCGAGTACCCTGCGCATCGCGTCGGGTCCGTGTGGCGGCCTCGAATCCACCGGGACCGGGTTCGTCGTGGCGCCCGGATACGTCGTCACCAATGCGCACGTGATCGCCGGCGGTCAGCGCGTCGTCGTGACCGGCATCGGCGGGATGTATGACGCGACGCCGGTGCTGTTCGACCCCGACTTCGATATCGCGCTGCTGCGCGTCCCGAACCTGGTGGCGCTGGCGCTGCCGATGGCCGCCGACGATCCCGAGCGTGGCACGCCGGCGGCGGTGCTGGGGTACCCGAACGGCGGTCCGCTGCGGATCGTGCCGGCTGCCGTCGCCGACGGGTACAAGGCGACAGGCCGGAACATCTACGGGACGGAGCGCGTGCAGCGGCAGATCGTCGAGATCCGGTCGGACATCGAACGCGGCAACAGTGGCGGGCCCCTGATGCTCGCCGACGGCACCGTCGGCGGCGTGGTCTTCGCCGAGGCCCGGACCGATGAGGAAGTCGGCTACGCGCTGGCCCCGACCGCGGTGGCCGAACGGGTCAACCCGTTCATCGGCAGCACCGAGCCGGTGACCACCGGGGAATGCCTGCTGCTCTAGACCTGGTGCTCCGGCGCCAGCTGCCGGACCCGTCGGGCGAGCGCCTCGAGCACGTGGACCCGGATGTCGGGCTGCACATCAAGCAGCGAATGGAATTCGCGATGGCCCAGGACGAGCAGCCGGCAATCCGTCTCGGCGGTGGCGCTTGCCGTTCGCCGCCCGTGGTCGATCAGGGCGATCTCCCCGAGGAAGTCACCGGGGCCGAGCGTCCGGATCGTGGAGCCTGCCCGGTGGATACGAACGTTGCCGTCGAGGATCATGTAGAACTCGTCGCCGAACGTCTCCTCGCGCGCGAGCTCGTGTCCCGCCGGGACGTCGACCTCGGTGGTCAGCCCTCCGACCGCCTTCAGCTCGCTGTCGTCGAGCCCGACGAACAGCGGCACCGAGCGGAGCACCGCCAGCTTCTCGTCCATGCCTTGGCCTCCCTGACCAGCCGCTGTCCACGAAACGCCAGCATACGAGGCTCGGCTCGCCTCGGCTATCCTCCGCGGGCATGGCAGCTCGAACGGCCCGGTTCGGACTGACGCCCGAAGTCCTGCGAGCGGCGCTCCAGGATCCCGACCTGCGCCGTCTCCAAACGGGTTGGATGGCGGTCAACGCGGGGCAGTGGGCCTACCTCGTGACGAACCTGGTGGTGGCCTACGACGCGGGTGGCGCAGCGGCGACGGGGCTGCTCGGCGTCGCGTCGTTCGTCGCTCCGACCGTCGTATCACCGTTCGCCGGAATCCCGGCGGCGCGGTGGCGACCGGAGCGGGTCCTGGCGACGGTCACGGCGCTGCGCGTGCTGGCGGTCGCGTTGACCGTCGGTCTCATCGCGTTCGACGGTCCGTTCCTGCTGCTCGTCCCGCTCGTCCTGGTCGAGTCCGGGGTCGGCGCCATCGGCCGGTCGCTCCAGATCGGCCTGCAGCCGCTACTCGCCCGCTCGCCAGCCGAGCTCGTTGCCGCGAACGTGGCGGCCGGTACTGCAGAAGGGCTCGGCACGTTCGCCGGACCGGCCGTGAGCGCCTTGCTCCTGGCGATCGCCGGCCCGCTGGGAGCCTATCTCGGCGTGCTTGCCATCTACGCCCTCGCCGTGGCGTCAATCGCCGGCATGCACGTGCCGCCGACACGACCGGGGCGCGCCCCGTCGGTACGCAAGGAGCTGATCGCCGGTGTCCGGGCGGGCCTGATGAACCGAGGGCCTGCACTGATTCTCACCGGGTTCTGGATCCAGACAGGCGTGCGCGGTGCCCTGATCGTGCTGACGGTCGTGGCCGCGATCGAGCTGCTCGGGATGGGTGACTCCGGCGCCGGAGCGCTGAACGCAGCGTTCGGAGCGGGCGGCGTGGTAGGGGCCATCGGCGCCGTCGCGCTGGCCGGTCGGGCGCGGCTCGCGCCATGGTTCAGCGTTGCCCTGGTCGGCTGGGGCGCCCCGATCGTCGTCCTCGGGCTGGCCGCGTCCCCCGCCCTCGCAATCGCGCTGATGCTGGTCGTGGGAGCGAGCAACGCGGTGCTCGACGTTGCCGGCTTCACGCTGCTCCAGCGCACGACACCCAACGCCGTCCGGGTGGCGGTCATGGGCCTGCTCGTCAGCGTGGCCGGCGCCTCGATGGCAGTGGGTGGATTTCTTGCCCCGATCCTTGTCGACCGGATCGGCATCGAAGGGGCGCTGATCGCCACAGGACTCGTGCTGCCCGTCCTCGCGGTCGTGACGTGGCCGGGCGTTCGCAACGCCGACCAGGCGGCGGTCGTCGACACGACGCGGGTCATGCGGATACGCGCGGATCCGCTCTTTGCCCCGCTGTCGATGGCGATCATCGAGCAACTGTCGGAGCAGCTGGTGTCCAGCCAGTTCATCGCCGGAGACGAGCTCATCCACGAGGGAGACGCAGGCGATCGCTACTACCTGATCCAGCGCGGGCGGGTCCTCGTCACGCAGGGCGGTCAGCCAGTTCGCGAGCAGGGGCCGGGCGACAGCTTCGGGGAGATCGCCCTGCTCCGCGACGTGCCCCGGACCGCGTCGGTTCGCGCCCTGGAGCCGGTCGAGACACTGACCCTGTCACGCGACGATTTTCTCGACACGATGTGCGGTCAGACCGCCAGCCGGCGGATCGCGGACGCGATCGTGATGGAACGCGTGCTGACCCGGCCGGCGGGCGGGGCCTGAGCCGTGAGCCGTCCCCTACACTGAGCCCTGTCACCCGACTCCGAGGATGCCAATGTCCATGTCCGACTCCCCGTCCGAGCGTCCGAGCGACCCCGCCAAGCGTCATTCCGCGGCGCTGACCGACGGTCCCGACCGGGCCGGTGCGCGGGCGATGCTCAAGGCGATCGGGTTCACCGACGACGACCTGGCCAAGCCGCTGGTGGGCGTCGCGACGACCTGGATCGAGACGATGCCGTGCAACTACAACCAGCGGCGCCTGGCCGAGTTCGTCAAGGAGGGCATCCGGGCGGCCGGCGGCACGCCGATGGAGTTCGGCACCGTTTCCGTGAGCGACGGCGTGACGATGGGCACCGAAGGCATGAAGGCGTCGCTCGTGTCGCGCGAGGTCGTCGCCGATTCGATCGAGCTCGTCGTCCGCGGCCACCTCCTCGACGGCCTCGTCTGCCTGACCGGCTGCGACAAGACGATGCCCGGCGCGGCGATGGCGATGGGCCGCCTCGACGTGCCGTCGCTCGCGCTCTACAACGGCACGATCTACCCCGGCATGTACAAGGGCCAGACCGTCGACGTGGTGAGCGTCTACGAGGCAATCGGGGCGTACCGGGCGGGCAAGATCAGCCTGGACGAGCTGACCGAGATCGAGAACGTCGCCTGCCCCGGCGCCGGGGCGTGCGGCGGCCAGTACACGGCCAACACGATGAGCATGGTCCTCGAGTTCATCGGGCTGTCGCCGGGCGGCCTGAACGGCATCCCGGCCGAGGACCCGAAGAAGGACGAGGCCGCGCGCCGCTCCGGCGAGCTCGTCATGCAGCTGGTCCGGGACGACACCCGGCCGTCCCAGCTTGTCACCCGTTCCGCGCTCGAGAACGGCATCGCGTCCGTCGCCGCGACCGGCGGCTCCACGAACGGCGTGCTCCACCTCCTCGCGATCGCCCACGAGTTCGGGATCGAACTCGACATCGACGAGTTCGGAGCCGTCGCCGACCGGACGCCCATCGTCGCCGACATGAAACCCGGCGGGCGGTATTCCGCGTCGGAGATGTACGACGCGGGCGGCGTCGCGCTCGTCATGCGCGAGCTGCTCAAGCGCGACCTCCTGCACGGTGAG